>JAJYVV010000050.1 GCA_021791815.1 Bacillota bacterium
GGGAGGCCGTGGGCGCGCTCCGGCCGCACGCCGCCAGCGCGAGGGCGAGCCCGGCCAGGGCCGCCGCGGCCGCGCGCGCCCTCATGCGTCTCCGCCCGGCCGCGCGGTCTCCGCCGGCAGCGGGAAGAGCCGCCGCAGCTCCGCGTCCCCGGCGGGCGTGCGTCCCAGTTCGCAGATCTCGAACGTCTCCGCCCAGCCGCAGGCCGCGGCGCCCGCCGGCCCGTACCACCGCTCCAGGACCTCGCGGGCCTCCCGGGCGGCCCGGGCGTCCCCCTCCAGGTACCGGCGCAGGTAGACGAGGCGCTCCGCCTCGCCGGCGGGGACCTCGTCGGCCCGCCCCGCGTTGTGGGGCAGCCACTCGTAGACCTGGGAGCTGTGGCGGTGCAGCGCGGCCAGCTTGCGGTCGGTGACGGGCGTGATGTCCACCGCGACGTCGGCGCGGAAGGGACACGGACGGGTGAAGCCATCCCGCACGTAGGCGAAGACGGGATTGCGCGCCAGGTGGGGCACGAAGGGGACCAGGTTCGGGACGGTGACCATGTAGGCGGCGTCGGCCACGACCTGGGACGCCGCCCGGTGGTCGGGATGGTAGTCCCACGGCCGCGGCAGCAGCACGAGGTCCGCCCGGGCCGAGCGGATCAGCCCGATGACCTCCTCGCGCAGCGCCAGGGTGGGCTCCAGCCGTCCGTCCGCGTGGTCGCAGACGTGGTAGCGCACCCCCAGCTCGCGGCCGGCCTCCTCCGCCTCCCGGCGCCGCCGCCGGGCCAACTCGGCGCCGCCCAGCCTCTGGTGCCCCGCGTCGCCGTTCGTCAGGGAGACGAAGAGGACCCGGTCCCCCCGGCCGGCCCACAGGGCGGCGGACCCGCCGGCGCGCAGGTCGTCGTCGTCGGGATGCGCGCCGAACGCCACCACCGATACCGGCACGCCCATCGCCCCCCACACCCGGCGCGGCGCTCCCCCGGGCCCAAGAGCGACCTCGGGGCCCCGCCGCGCGGCCGGCGGGGGAGCGGTTCGCGCTTCGCGGCGCGCCGCCTCCCGCTCCAGGCCCTGCCTTCGTGGTATACTCCCCCTCGCGCGCCTAGGGGCGTGACTACGCACGCGGATGGACGTCCTCCGGGGTGGCCGGCCCGCGCGGTCGGTTCCGGAGGGCGGCGGAGATCCGCGGAGGCCAACCCGGGGAGGGGTCTTCTTGCCCGTCGTCACGATGAAGCAGCTGCTCGAGGCCGGCGTCCACTTCGGTCACCACACCCGCCGCTGGAACCCCAAGATGAAGCCCTACATCTTCACCGAACGCAACGGCATCTACATCATCGACCTGCAGAAGACCCTGCGCATGGTCGAGGATGCCTACCGCGCCACCCGCGAGATCATGGCGGCCCGCCCGAACGGTAAGATCCTGTTCGTGGGTACCAAGAAGCAGGCCCAGGACACGATCGCCGAAGAGGCGGACCGTTGCAGCATGCCCTACGTGAACCAGCGCTGGCTGGGCGGCATGCTGACCAACTTCGCGACGATCCGGCAGCGCATCCACCGCCTTGAGGAACTGGAGCGCATGGAGGAGACGGGTGTCTTCGAGCGCCTCCCGAAGAAGGAGGTCGCCCAGCTCCAGAACGAGAAGGGCAAGCTCGACAAGCACGTCGGCGGCATCCGCACGATGAAGGAACTGCCCATCGCCATGTGGGTGGTGGACCCCCGCAAGGAGCACATCGCGATCACGGAGGCGCAGAGGCTGCGCATCCCGATCATCGGCATCGTGGACACCAACTGCGATCCGGACGAGATCGACCACCTGATCCCGGGCAACGACGACGCGATCCGCGCGGTCAAGCTGATCACGGCGCGGATCGCCGACGCGATCATCGAGGGCCGTCAGGGCGTGCAGCTGACCCCGGACGCGGCGCCGGAGGCGCCGGCGGAGGTCGTGCCGGACGCACCGGGGTCCGCCGCGCCGCAGCCGGCCGACTGACGGCCCCTGCGGGCGGGGCTCCATCGCGGGCCGGGTACGCGGAGGATGCGGGGCGGCGCCTCCGGGGCGGAGCGCGCCGCCTGCTTGTGCGGCCGGGGCAGGGCGGAGGTGGGCTCGTGGCGGAGATCGGCGCGGAGCAGATCCGGGAGTTGAGGGAACGCACGGGCGCCGGGATCATGGACTGCAAGAAGGCCCTCGCCGCCAAGGACGGCGACATGGGGGCCGCCGTCGATTGGCTGCGCGAGCGCGGCCTCGCCTCCGCGGCGAAGAAGGCCGGACGGCTCGCCGAGCAGGGCGCCGTGGTGGCGTACGTCCATCCGGGTGGCCGCCTGGGCGTGCTGTTGGAACTGAACTGCGAGACCGATTTCGTGGCGCTGACCCCGGATTTCCAGGCGCTGGCCAGGGACCTCGCCATGCAGGTGGCCGCGAGCGGTCCGCGTTGGGTGCGCCGCGAGGACGTCCCGGCCGAGGCCGTGGAGCACGAACGGGATGTGCTGCGCCGCCAGGCGCTGGCCGAGGGCAAGCCCGAGCGGATCGTGGAGCGGATGGTCGAGGGCCGCCTGGCGAAGTTCTTTGCCGAATCCTGCCTTGTGGAGCAGGCGTTCATCAAAGACGAGGAGCGGACGGTCGGGCAACTCGTGCAGGAGGCCGCCGCCCGGTTCGGGGAGAACGTCGTCGTCCGCCGCTTCGCGCGCTTCGCGCTCGGCGAGGCCTCCGCCGAAGGACCGGGCGAGGGCCGGTGACGCCCGCGCCATCCGGGGCCGGGTCGCCGGCGCCCGTGTACCGGCGGGTCGTCGTCAAGCTGAGCGGGGAGGCCCTGGCCGGCGAGGCGGCCGGTTCGAGCATCGACCCGCAGGTGGTCGAACGGGTGGCCGGGGAGTTGGCGGCGCTGTGCCGCCTCGGCCTCCAGGTCGCCGTCGTGGTCGGCGGAGGCAACATCTGGCGGGGTGCGTCCGGCCAGGAGCGCGGCATGGACCGCGCGACCGCCGACTACATGGGCATGCTGGCGACCGTCATCAACGCGCTGGCCGTGCAGGACGTCCTCGAGCGGCGCTTCCGCCTCGAGACCCGCGTGATGACGGCGATCGAGATGCGGGCCGTGGCGGAGCCCTACATCCGCCGGCGCGCCATCCGCCACCTGGAACTGGGGCGGCTGGTGATCTTCGCGGCGGGCAACGGCAATCCGTTCTTCTCCACGGACACCACCGCCGCGCTCCGCGCGGCGGAGATCGATGCCGAGGTGATGTTCAAGGCCACGCAGGAGGCCGGGGTCTATGACGCCGATCCCCGCACGCACCCGGAGGCGCGGGTGCTCGACCGCGTCTCGTACATGGAGGTGCTGCAGCGCGGCCTGCGGGTCATGGACGCGACTGCGGTCACGCTGTGCATGGAGAACCACATCCCGATCATCGTCTTCGACCTGCGCGTGGCGGGCGGGATCGTCCGCGCGGTCACGGGCGAGCGGATCGGGACGCTCGTCGCGGACGCCGAGTCGGCCCCGGTGCCCCGCGGCGGCGCCGGAGCGATGCCGGGTCGCTGACGCCGGGCCCGACCCGGCCGGGGGCGCCGGCGCGATTCGAGTCGCCACCCGGGCCCACGGCCCGGCGATGCCACGGCCCCGGGGTCGCGGCCCCAGGGGCGCCGGAGGGATGACGGCGTGACGGCGGACGTCTTGGCGGTGGCTCGCGACAAGATGGAGAAGTCGGTCCAGGCCCTGGGACGCGAGCTTGGCGGCATTCGCGCCGGCAGGGCCAACCCGGCCCTTCTGGAGAAGATCCGCGTCGACTATTATGGCACCGCGGTGCCGCTGCAGCAGGTGGCGGCCATCGCCGCACCCGACCCGCGCACCCTCGTCCTGCAGGTCTGGGACAAGTCGGCGGTGTCCGCGATCGAGAAGGCGCTGCAGAAGTCGGATCTCGGGCTCGTCCCGCAGACCGAGGGCAGCACGATCCGGCTCCCGCTGCCCCAGCCCTCCGCCGAACGCCGCACGGAGTTGGTGCGGCACGCCCGCAAGGTGGCGGAGGACCAGCGCGTCGCGATCCGGAACCTGCGCCGCGAGGCGCGCGAGCAACTGGACCGGCAGGAGAAGGCCGGCGAAATCGCGGGGGATGCCGCGCGGCGCGCCGCCGACGAGCTCCAGAAGATCACGGACCGGGCGATGGCTCAGGTGAGCCAGCTGGTGGATGCCAAGGAGCGCGAGATCGCGGAGGTCTGAGGCGGCCGGGCCCGGGCCGCGCCGGTCCCCGGCGGCCTGGCGGCGGTGGCCGTGCGCGGCGCGGAGCCCGACGCCGGTCGGAAGGGGGCGGGGCGCGTGGGGGCGCGGCCGGGGCGTGTGCCCCCCGACGTGGTGGCCTGGCCATGGGAAGAAGCCAGGGACGCCCTGGAGGCCGGCGGCTGGCGCGTCCGGCGCCGCCTGACGGGCGACGGCGTCCCCGCGGAGGCGGGCGGCCGCGTGGAGCGGGTGGTCGCCGTCCGGTTGGCGGGCGGCGACCAGGTGGAGGCGGTCGTCGCCGCCTTCCCCGCCGGGGAGGGACGACCCGCGGTCGCCGCCGGTCCCCCGACCGGGGGTGGCCCGGGGCAGTCGGGACCGGGGGCCGCGGCCTCCCACGCGCCGCAGGGGGACCCCGGCGGCGCGCTGCCGCGGCACGTCGCCATCATCATGGACGGCAACCGTCGCTGGGCCCGCCAGCACGGCAGCGACACCGACACGGGGCACCGGGCGGGCGTGGTCAGCCTGCGGGGCATCGTGCGCGTCTGTTCCCGGCTCGGGATCGGCTACCTCACCTGCTACGCCTTCTCGACGGAGAACTGGAAGCGCAGCGAGGGCGAGGTCAACGGGCTCTGGTCCCTGGCGTCGGAGTTCCTGCGCACGGAGTTGCCGGAACTGATCCGCCAGGGGGTCCGCGTCCGCATCATCGGCGACCGCCGGCGCCTTCCCCTGCTGGTCCGCCAGGCCGCCGCCGCGGCCGAGGCGGCGACGGCGGGCAACCGCGGCCTGGTGCTGACCCTCGCGCTGAACTACGGGGCGCGCCAGGAGATCGTGAGCGCGGCGCGCGCCCTCTGCGGCGCGGTGGCGGCCGGGCGCCTGCGCCCGGAGGACGTGGACGCGGACGCCTTCGCCGCGCACCTGGAGACCGCGGGGCTCCCCGATCCCGACCTGCTGATCCGCACGAGCGGGGAACGCCGGATCAGCAACTTCCTCCTGTGGCAGATCGCATACAGCGAGATCTGGATGACCGACGCCCTGTGGCCCGACTTCGGGGAGGCGGATCTCCTCGCCGCCCTGGAGGACTACCGGCGGCGGGACCGGCGGTTCGGGGGCGGACCCGCGGCGGGCGCGCCCGGCGGCGGCCCGGCCTCGGGCTCCCACCGGGGCTCGGGTGCGGGATGAGCGCAGCGGCGCGGCCCCCGGGCGGCGGCCGGCGTCCGCCCCGCCGCGCGCCGCCTCCGCGACGCTCGATCCCCGCGGATCCGCCCGGCCCGGGCCAGGCCACGCTCGGCCGGCGGGCGGCGACCATCGCCTGGGGCCTGCCCGTCGTCGTGGGCTGCCTGTGGGCCGGCGGCTGGTTCCTGGCGCTCGGCGGAGCGCTTCTCGCGCTCGCCGCGCTGCGCGAGTTCTGGGGCCTGGGGCGTGCGTTCGGCGTCCCGGCGGGCCTCCGGTGGGAGGTGGCGCTGGCCGCCCTCGTCGTCCTGGCGGGCGCGGAACTCGGGCCCGCCCGCTTCGACGCCGGGCTCGCCACCGCGCTCGTGCTGGTGGTCGCGGGAGGCGTGGTGCGCGCCGCGGCCACCCGGTCCGGGGCCGACCTGCGCGCTGCCCTCGGCGGGTCCGTCTGGGCTATTCTCGGTACCCTGTACATACCGTGGCTCCTGGGATTCGTCCTGCTCATCCGCCAGGGCGCCCCCGGGGCCCTCGACGTGCCCCGCAGCCTTGCCCTCATCGCCTTCGTCTGGTGCCCGGACGTCGTGGCCTTCCTGGTCGGGGCCCGTTTCGGACGGCACCGCCTGGCGCTGCCCATCAGCCCCGGCAAGAGCGTCGAGGGGGCCGTGGTCGCGGTGGCCGTCGCCGCCGTCCTCGGCGCGGCCGGCTCCCGGCTGGTGGGACTCCCGGTCTGGGCGGGCGGCGGGATCGGCGCCGCCGTGGGTTTGGCGGGGTTGGTGGGGGACCTTTGGGAGTCGCTCCTGAAGCGCGGCGCCGAGGTCAAGGACTCGGGCGGGGGCCTGCCCGGCCACGGAGGGGTGCTCGACCGCTTTGACAGCCTGCTGCTGGCCGCCCCCGCCGCATACTGGCTGTTCGACCGCGTGCCCTGGAGCGCGTTCCATCTCCTCGGGCGCTGACGCCCGCGGCGGGGCGGCCTGACGTGCCGGGCGGCGACCTGACGCGCCGCGTGGCCCTGGCCGCCGCCGCCGGGGTCGCGGGTCTGTGGGCGCTCGGCCGGATCTGGCCGCTGCTCTGGGCCCTGCTCTGGCCGTTCCTCGCCGGCGGGGCCCTCGCCGTCCTCGTGGAGGCGCCCATGGGCGCCTTGGCGCGGCGCGGCCTCTCCCGCGGGCTCGCGGCGGCCCTGTGCCTCGGGGCCGTCATGGCGGCAGCGCTTTTCGGCGCGGCGTGGATGGCGGCGGCCGCCTGGCAGGAGCTGGCGAGGCTGCGGCGCCATCTCCCGGCCCTGGTCGCCGCCCTGGCGGCGGCCGCCGCCCGCGGGGGCGGCGCGCTCGCGGGGGTCCTGCCCCCCTGGCTGCGCGCCGAGCTGGGCAGGGAGGCGGCGCGGGGCCTGCTCGCCTCCGGGCCGCTCCTGCAGCAGGTCCTGGCCCGGGCCCAGGGCGCGGCGGCCGGCGTGTCCGACGGCCTCTTCGGGCTGCTCCTCGCCGTGACCACCGCCTTCTTCCTCTGCCGCGACCGTCCGCTGATCGCCGCCTGGCTGGACGGCCGTCTGCGGGGCCGCGCGGGCGCGCGCATCCGCCTGGTGGCCGCGTCGCTGCGGGATTCGGCCTGGGGCCTGGCGCGGGCGCAATTGCTGCTGGCGCTCGCCACGTTCCTCACGAGCCTGGCGGGACTGCTCCTGATCGGCGCGCCTTACGCGATGCTGGGCGCCTTGGCCGCGGCCGTCTTCGACTTCCTGCCCGTGGTCGGTCCCGGGCTGCTGTATGTGCCGTGGATCGTGGGCGCCGCCGCCAACCACCTGCCCGGCGCCGCCGTGGCGCTTTGCGCCGTCTTCGCGGCCGTGGTCGGCATCCGCTTCGCGCTCACTCCGCGGCTGATGGGCAGCCAGGTCGGCCTCCACCCCTGGGTGGCCCTGGCGGCGATGTACGTGGGGGTCAAGGAGGCGGGCGTCGTCGGCCTGCTGCTGGGCCCGGTCGTCGCCGCGCTGGTGCAGGCGGTGTATCGGGCCATCCCTCCCTCGCCCCCGCCGCCTGATCCGTGGCGACCCGGGGCGCGGAGCGCGGCGGGCGCCGAGTGGTACAATCCAGCGGGAGCCGAGGTGGAAGCCGCGCTGCCGCGGTCCACGCCTCGGCCCGGGAACGGAGGTGGCCGGTCATCTCCGCGGGGCCGCGCCGGGTCGCGGTGATCGGGGCGACCGGGTCCATCGGCCGCAGCGCGGCGGACGTGGCCGCAACCCAGCCGGACCGCTTGCGGCTGGTGGCGCTGGCGGCGCGCGCGCGGTGGCAGGACGCCTGCGCCCTGGCGCAGCGCTTCGGCGTGGAGGCGCTCGCCCTCGAGGACGAAGGCGCGGCGTCGGCCGCCGCCGAACGGCTTGCGGGCTCCGGCGTCGCGGTGCTGCGGGGCGCCGCGGGCGTGGCGGAGATCGCGCGCTGGCCCTCGGCCGATGTGACGCTGGCGGCCGCCACCGGCATCGCCGGCCTCCCCCCGGTGCTCGCCGCGCTCCGCGCCGGCAAGGACGTCGCGCTCGCCAACAAGGAGAGCCTGGTGGCGGCGGGGCGCCTGGTCTCCGAGACCGCCCGGCTCTGCGGAGCCCGGCTGCTGCCCGTCGACGGCGAGCACTGCGGCGTCTTCCAGTGCCTCCACGGCCGGCCGCCCGGTTCGGACCTGGCGCGCCTCTGGCTCACGGCGTCCGGCGGCCCGTTCCGCGCCTGGGACGCCGAACGGATCGCCCGGGCCACGCCGGACGAGGCGCTGCGGCACCCGGTCTGGCCGATGGGCCGCCGGATCACGGTGGACTCGGCCTCCCTCATGAACAAAGGCTTCGAGGTCATCGAGGCGGCCTGGCTGTTCGGCCTGCCGCCCGGCGACATCCGTGTCGTGGTGCATCCGCAGGGCATCGTCCACGCGTTGATCCAGTTCGTGGACGGGGCGTTCCTCGCCCAATGCTCCCACCCCGACATGCGCCTGCCCATCGCCTACGCGCTCGGCTTCCCGGACCGCTGGCCCCAGAGCCGCGTGCCGACGCTCGACCCGACGGCCCTCGGCCGCCTGGACTTCGAGCCCCCGGACGAACGCCGCTTCCCCTGCCTCCGACTTGCCTACGACGCCGCCGAGCGCGGCAGGCTCTGCCCTGCGGCGCTGAACGGAGCCGACGAGGTGGCCGTCGAGCGCTTCCTGCGCGGCGAGATCGCCTTCGGCGACGTGCCGTCCGTGCTGGAGGACGCGCTGGCGCGGCATGATGAGGGGGATGACGGGTCCCTGGACGCGGTGCTGGCGGCCGACGGGGCGGCCCGGGCCCGGGCGCGCGCCTGGGCGCGCCGCGTCTCCCTGGCCCCGCGGGCCGGCAGGACCGCAGAGGGGGGATAGCGGTGGGCTGGCTGCCCGCGGTTCTGGTTCTCGGTGGACTCATCTTCCTGCACGAACTCGGCCACTTCCTGGCCGCCCGCGCCTGCGGCGTCGAGGTGGAGGAGTTCTCGCTCGGGTTCGGGCCCCGGTTGGCGGCGTTGCGGCGGGGTTCGACGATCTACGCCCTGCGCCTCTTCCCGGTGCTGGGCTATGTGCGCATGGCGGGCATGTATCCGCTGTCGTCCGACGCGGTGCTCGGGCCGGAGGCGCCGGAGGAGGGAGGCGGGGCGGCGGAGGCGGGTGGGGCGGACGCCGGCCTCGCGCAGGCCGGGGGAGCCCGGCCGTCCGTCCGGAGCGCCCTGGCGGACGCCCTGCGGAGCGAGGACGCGAACCGCCGCGGCGTGGGCTTCGCCAGCCGGCCGCTCGGGCAGCGGGTCCTGATCATCGCGGCCGGGCCGCTGGCCAACTTCGCCATCGCCTTCCTGCTCTATGCCCTGGTCTTCGGGGTGGTCGGCCTGCCGGTCTCGCCCACCCTGCGCATCCACTCCGTGGAGGCGGGATCGCCGGCCGCCGCCGCCGGATTCCGGCCGGGCGACCTCGTCATGTCCGTCAACGGCAGCCCGGTCGACTCCTGGACCGGCCTGCACCAGGCCATCGTGACGAACTACGACGCGAACCCCGACCTGCCGCTCAGCGTCGTGGTCCGCCACGGCCAGGGCGTCGAGACGCTGGCCGTCACGCCCGAGAAGACGTCCAGCGGCCCCCTCATCGGCATCGTGCCGGTCATGCGCACGGTGCGGCTCCCCGCGCTCCGGGCGGTGGGCGCCGGTGCCGAGCAGACGGGGCTCTCGGTGTACCAGACCCTGGCGGGGTTGGTGGCCCTCGTGGGGAGCGCCGTGACCCACCGCCCCTCCCAGGCGCAGCTCATGGGGCCGATCGGCATCGGCAGCCAGATCGACCAGGCCAGCCAGGCCGGGGCGCCGGTGCTCCTCCTCCTGGCCGCCCTCCTCTCGGCGAGCCTTGGGCTGCTGAACCTGCTGCCGGTCCCCGCGCTCGACGGCGGGCGGCTCACCTTCCTGGGCCTGGAGTGGGTCCGCGGCGGCCGTCCCGTGGACCCCGCCAAGGAAGGCATGGTGCACTTCATCGGCCTGGCGGTGCTCATGGCCTTCATCGTCCTCGTCTCCGTGCACGACATCGTGCAGTTGGGGTGAGCCCCGGGGGAAGCCAGGGCGGGCCACCGCGGCGTGCGGCGGGATGCGGCCGGCCAAGGGCGCGGCCGGCGGCCCCGGCGGGGAGGTCCGGTCCGCGGTGGGCCCCGTGCCGGCCTTTACGGGGAGCGCCGCCAGGGCGATCATGGAGGTCGGCTGGCGGTGCGCGCGCCGCCGGCCCGCTGGGCGGAGGCGCTGGGCCCGGCAGAGGGCCGGATGGCGGGCAGCGCGGAGGTGGTTCGCAGGAATGGAAGCCGTGCAGGTCCGCAGGCGGAGCCGGCAGGTGAGGGTCCGGGACGTCCTGGTGGGCGGCCAGGCCCCCGTGGCGGTCCAGTCCATGACGAAGACCGACACCCGAGATGTCGCCGCGACGATGGACGAGATCTACCGCCTGCACGTCGCGGGTTGCGACATCGTGCGCCTGGCCGTGCCGGACATGGACGCGGCGCGCGCGCTCCGCGACATCCGCCGGCAGACCCAGATGGCCATGGTCGCGGACATCCACTTCGACTACCGCCTCGCCCTGGCGGCCCTGGAGGCCGGGGTGGACAAGCTGCGCCTGAACCCCGGCAACATCGGCGCCCGCCACAAGGTCGAGGAGGTCGTGCGGGCCGCCCGGGAGCGGGGCGTGCCCATCCGCATCGGCGTCAACGCGGGCTCGCTGGAAAAGGACATCCTGGATCGCTCCGGGCGCGTCCCGGACGCGCTGGTCGAGTCGGCGCTGCGGCACGTGGGCATTCTGGAGGACTGCGGCTTCTCGGACATCGTGATCTCGATGAAGTCGTCGGACGTGCGCACCATGATCGCCGCTTACGAGATGATCGCGGACCGGGTGGACTATCCCCTGCACCTGGGGGTCACGGAGGCCGGCCCGTCCTTCCAGGGCACGATCAAGTCCGCCGTCGGCATCGGGTACCTGCTCGCCCGCGGCATCGGCGACACCATCCGCGTCTCGCTGACTGGGGACGGCGGCGAGGAGGTCAAGGTCGGACTCGAGATCCTGTATGCGCTGGGTCTGCGCGAGAAGCGCCTGGAGATCGTCTCCTGCCCGTCGTGCGGCCGGTGCGAGATCGATCTGTTCACGGTGGTGCGCGAGGCCGAGAAGCGGCTCCTCGGCGAGGACCTGCCCCCCATGAAGGTGGCGATCATGGGGTGCGTCGTCAACGGCCCAGGCGAGTCCATGGAGGCCGACGTGGGCCTGGCGGGCGGCAACGGCCTCGGCATCCTCTTCCGCAACGGCCGCATCGTGCGGCGTGTCGCGGAGGCGGAGATGATCGAGGCCCTGGTCGAGGAGTGCCGCCGCTTCCGCGACGAGGCGCGGGCGAGCTGAGCCACAGGCCCGGGACGGAGCGACCCGTTCCGGGCCCGCGCAGCGCCTCCGAGGCGTCCTGGGGGCCGCTACGCCGCGCCGATCACCGCGGCCATCTTGCGCCGTCCCTCCGCCGCGACCTCGAGGGCGTCGCGCTCCCAGAGGCCACGATGGAACAGTTCGAGGGACACGGTTCCGTGGTATCCGATCGCGCGCAGGGAGCGCACGAAGTCCCCGAGCGGCAGGGCGCCGTCACCGGGAAGGACCCGGTCCGCGTCCGACTGGCGCTCCCTCGGGGTCCCGTCCGGCGCGTCGTTGAAGTGGCAGACGCCGACCTGACGGCCCGCCACCAGGCGCACGTCGCTCCACTCGCCGCCCCCGCGGAAGATGTGGAACGGATCCAGCACGATGCACGCGTCCGGATCGTTCGCCCGGGCCATGACCTCCAACGCAGCCTGCACGGTGCAGATCTGGGGCGCGAAGCCGAGGAACTCCATGGCGGGTCGGACCCCGATCCGGCGCCCGAGCGCGCAGAGCTCGGCGTAGCGCTCCCCGAGCACGGCGTAGTCGACGGCGCTGCGGGTCGGGGGGCTCGCCACGATGCACGGGCAGCGCAGGGCCGCGGCCGTTTCCATGCGCTCGCGGGCCGTCGTGGCGAGGTAGCGGCGGAACGCCGCCGGATCGGCGTCGCCCCAGTCCGTGAGCGCGATCATCGAGGGGACGCTGAGGCCGGCGGCGCCGATCTGCGCCCGCAGCGCGCCGAGCGTTCCTCCGCCGTCCAGGTAGGCCTCGACGTCGCCGCACCAGAGTTCGACCTGATCGTAACCCGCGCGCGCCGCGGCCTCGACCTTCTCCCGGAGGGTGCGGGGCCGGATGGTGCTGGTGTTGAGGCACAGGGGGAACACGGCCGGGTGGAGCCTCCCTCGCTCGGCATGGTGGCGCGCGGCTTCCACGGGCGCCGCTCCGAGGCCTGCTGCCGATCGCGAGGCCCGGGCGCGCGCCGGATCAGGGCAGGTGTCGGCCCCAGCGCGACGTACAGTAGGGGCCCGGCCCATTTCCTGGACGGGGCCGGACGGCCTCCGCCGCCGGGCGAGTTTCCGTTCGAGGGTCTGCGCGGGGCGTCCGTGCCGGTCCCCCGTGTTGTCCATCGGCCCACTTGGGCTTGCGGACCCTGTCGCGGGATAAAGTGCCGAAGGCGGAAGGCCCCGCGGTCGCCGCATGGAAATCCTGGACGCAGGCACACTGGGGCTGAGCCTGCCGGGGGAAGCGCCGGAGACCGGCGCGCGGGAGGGGGAGGCTCGTGCGGGACGTCGCGGTGCTGCGCAAGGCTGCGGGGCAGGCCGGGGCCGCGGCGGGGCGTTCGGCCGGGGCACCGCGTTCCCGCGGCCGGAGCAGGCCGCAGGGACGGCGCTCCCGCGGAGGATCGCCGCGATCCGTGCGCCGCACCGTGGCGGTCGTGCCCGCGTACAACGAAGAGCGCACGCTCGGCGACGTCCTGGCGGTCCTGCGGCAGGTGCCGGCGGTGGATGCCGTCTTCGTCATCAGCGACGGGTCCACGGACCGGACCGCGGCGGTGGCGCGCTCGGGCGGTGCCACCTGCATCGAGTTGCCGCAGAACATCGGCAAGGGCGGAGCCCTCAAGGTCGGCATCGACCACGCGGACGCCGACATCTACCTCTTTCTCGACGCCGATCTGATCGGGCTGACCGCGGAGCACGTGGTGCGCCTGCTGGACCCGGTCCTGGGCGGCAAGGCGGAGATGTCGCTGGGGATCCTGGAGAAGGGGCGCGTGGCCACCGACCTCGCCCAGGCCGTCGCCCCGTACCTGTCCGGGCAGCGGGCCGTCACGCGGAACATCCTCCTGGGCCTGTCGAGCATGGAAACGACGCGCTACGGCATCGAGGTCGCGATCCACCGCTACCTCAAGAAGAACGGGATCGCCGTCGAAATGGTGCCGATGGAGAACCTCACGCACCGCACCAAGGAAGAGAAACTCGGTCTCTTGCGCGGCTTTGTCGCCCGCATGAAGATGTATTGGGAGATCGTGCGGTACGCGGGGGAGTAGATGCGTACTGGTGCAGGAGCCGGTGCGAGAGTAGCCAAGAGCCCCGGGGGAGCAGGAGCCCCCGGGGCTCTCTTGCGTCCGCCCGTTCGTGCGGTTGTCATCGGTGGTGGTCCGCGGAAATCCCCGGGCGGGCGGAGGACGCGGTCCGCGGCCGAGAACGGCGGGCCCGCCGCGCCCACCCGAGGCATCCGGCCACGCGCGTTACGGGATCGCAACGCCGGCCCCCGCGGGGGAAGGACTGGCATCGACTGGGGTCGCATCGCCCAGCCGGTGCAACGCCGGAGCGGAGGTGGCCCGCTTGGAGGAGCCGGCCCTCGTGTTTCGCGGGCTCACGCGCGGATTCTCGGGACGGCTCGCCGTGCACGGCCTGGACCTGGAGGTGCCCGCCGGCGTCGTGTTCGGCCTGCTCGGCCCCAACGGGGCCGGGAAGACCACGACGGTGCGGATGATGCTGGGCCTGTTGCCGCCAACGGCGGGCACGGTGCGCGTCTTCGGCCTCGACCCGGTGCGCGATGGCGAACGGGTGCGGGCCATGACCGGGATTCTTCCGGATGCGGTCGGCCTGTATGACCGGCTGACCGCCCTGCAGAATCTGGACTTGGCCGGGCGGATCGCGGGGATGGAGGGCGGTCGCCGCCGCAGGGCGGTGGAGGCCGGCCTGCGCCGCGTCGAGCTCTGGGATCGGCGCGACGATCGGGTCTCCGGCTTCAGCAAAGGCATGCGGCAGAAGCTCGGCATCGCGCGCGCGCTGCTCGCGGAACCGCGCCTGCTGGTGCTGGACGAGCCGACCTCGGGCCTCGACCCGGTGAACATCGTCCTGTTGCGCGACCTCCTCCTGTCGCTGGCGCAGGAGGGCGGGCGGACGATCTTCATGTGCACCCACCACCTGGACGAGGCGCAGCGCATGTGCGGCCTGGTGGGCATCATTCAGGCCGGCCGGCTCGCCGCGGTCGGCGCCCCCAGCGATCTGGGGGCCGGCGCCCGCCCGGCGGTCCGCATCCGCTGCACGCGCCTCGACGCGGGGGTGGCCGCCGCGCTGCCGCTTCCCCCGGGTGCCGCGATCGTTCCCCAGCCCGATGGGGAATGGCGGGTGCTGCTGGAACGGGCCGAGGACGTGGAGGAAGTCGTGGCCGCGCTGGTCGCGGCCGGCGCCGGGGTGCGTGCCGTGGTGCCGGAGCAGCGCTCGCTGGAGGACGTTTACCTGTCCGTCGTGGGGGCGTCGCCGCATGCGTGACCTGGGGACGATGGTCTGGAAGGAATGGGCCGAGTTCGTCGGCAACCGGCGCTTCGTGCGTGTGTTCGCCATCGCCGTCCTGATCATGGGTCTGCTGCCCAACCTGGAGCGCCACAACGTCGCCAGGGGTAATCCGAACGCGGCGGCGGTCCTGACGCTGCTGTCGCTCGGCTACGCGGTGTTCGCCGCGGCGATCCTGGTGGCGCAGACGGCCCCCGACCTGGTGCTCCGCGAGCGGAGCGGGCGGACGCTCGAATACCTCCTCGCCACCCGCCTCCCGGACTGGGCCATCTTCGGCGGGAAGATCACCCTGGCGGCGGCCGTCGGCTACGTGAGCAGCCTCGTGACCGTCGCCGTCCAGCTGCTGGCCACGAACCTCATTGGCCACACGGGGCCCTGGACCTGGACCTACATGGCCGTGCCCCAGGGGCGCCTGCTCGCCCTCCTGCTGACGCCGGTAATCGCCGCGTACATGGCCACGGTCGGGACCTTCGTCGCGCTGCGCGTCGGGGATCAGCGCACGGCGTACCTGGTGACGATGCTCAGCCTCGGATTGGTGGCGCTGCCGTTCCTCCTGCGCATCGTGCACCTGCACTTCAACATGCCGTGGCTGTGGAAGGCCGTCGGCGTCATGGCCCTGGTCACCGCGGCCGTGGTCACGGCGGGCTTCCGCCTCTTCCGCCGCGAGATGCTGGTCCTCTACCTTCAGGAATGAGGGCGCTGCCCACCCTGCCGCTTCACGGTTCGGCGGTCAGGCGGGCGAACCCGTGCATCGCGGAGAGGCCGCAGGCCACCATCGCGCGCGCCATCGCGCCGATCCCCCGGCGGAGCGCTTCGGAGGCGTCGAAGGCCTCCGTCTCGCAGTGCAGGGCGATCGTGTTGCGCCGGAGATCCTGCTCCACGCCGACGACGGTGAGCGCGGGCTCGCCCCGCGCGATGTGGTCGCGCACCTGCGTGGCGATCTCGGGCTCCAGCCCGGCGGGTCCGGTCCGCGCCTCCACCGTCACCCGGTACGCCAAGGGTCGATCCCTCCCGTCGGGCGGTGTCCGCGGTCGCAGCGTGCCGCTACCTTATCCGTCGGCCGCCGCCGCCCTGCCGGGGCGCGCGGATGGGCGGGGCCGGGAGGGGCCGCCCCGGGGGCAGGTGGCGCACCCGCCTCCCACGAAGGGGCAACGCCGGCTCGGTACGGAGGGATGACGCACGGAGGGCCTCACGGATGTCCTGCGCGCCGTGGCCGCGGGCCGCCTGAGCCCCGAGGACGCCGCCTGCCGCCTCGCCGACCTGCCTTACGCCAACCTCGGGTTCGCGCGCGTGGACACCCTGCGCGAGGCGCGCACCGGGGTCCCCGAGGTGATCCTCGCCGAGCGCAAGGAGCCGGACGAGGTCGTCGCCATCGCCCGGCGTCTTCTGGACGCCCACGGGCGCGTGCTGGTCACGCGCGCGTCCGAGCGCGCCGCCCTGGCGGTGCAGGCCTGGCGCCCCGACGCCGCGTGGAACCGCCGGTCGCGCACGGTGCACATCGACGACCGCCCGCCGACGCCTCGCATCGGCTCGGTGCTCATCGTGACGGCCGGCACCTCGGACGCCGGGGTCGCCGACGAGGCGGCCGAGACAGCCGACTTCTGCGGGAGCCGCGTGGAGCGGCTGGCGGACGTGGGGGTGGCCGGCCTGCACCGGCTGCTCGCCCAGTTGCCGGCCCTGCGGGCCTCCGAGGTGCTGGTCGTGGTCGCCGGGATGGAGGGGGCGCTGCCCGGGGTGGTGGCCGCGTTGACCGACCGACCCGTCATCGGCGTGCCGACCTCCGTCGGCTATGGCATCTCGGGCGGGGGCTTCGCGGCCCTGGCGACGATGCTGGCGACGTGCGCGCCAGGCGTGGCCGTGGTGAACATCGACAACGGGTTCGGCGCAGGCGTCCTCGCGCACCGGATCAACGCCCGGGCGGCCGGGGGGAGGAGCGCGTGAGGGTCGGCCACTGGGACGCGCGGTTCGGGGTCAGCGGCGACATGGCCCTGGGCGCCTTGCTGGACGCCGGCGCCCGGGCGCAGGCGGTCGCGGAGGCGCTGGCGGCCGTGGGCGTGCCCGGCTTACGCGCCGAGGTGGGCCGCGCCCTCCGTGGGGGCGTGGACTGTGCCCGCGTCACCATCCGCTGGACCGGGGATGGCGCGGCCGAGGGCGGCCCGGCACCGGAAGGCGCCGGGCATGCGCACGCCCACCACGGATCGCACGACCCCGCGCGCCCGCATGGGCAGCCGGAGGGCCGGCAGCATGCGCACCGCGCGTACCGGGCGATCCGCGACCTCCTGCGGGCCGCCGCGCTGCCCCCCGCGGTCCGGGAACGCGCCGAGGCCATCTTCGCCCGCCTCGCGGAGGCGGAGGCCCGCGTCCACGGCCGGCCCGTGGACGCGGTGCACTTCCACGAGGTGGGCGGCGAGGACGCCATCGGCGACGTCGTGGGGACCGCCGCCGCTCTGGTGGACCTCGGCATCCAGGAGCTCACCTGCTCCCCCCTGCCCGCGGGGGGAGGGACCGTCCGGGCCGCCCACGGCCTCCTGCCCGTCCCGGCGCCCGCGGTCGCGCTCCTGCTGGCCGGCTTCGACGTCGAGCCCGGACCGGTGGCGGCCGAACTGGTCACGCCGACGGGTGCCGCGATCGTCGCGGCGTCGGCCCGGCCCGCCCCCGGTTGGCCGGCCATGCGCTTGGAGGCCGTCGGCTGGGGGGCCGGTCTGCGGGACTTCCCGTCGCATCCCAACGCCTGCCGCTTCGTGTGGGGCCAGGCGTCCCCGCCTTCCGCCGCAGCGGGGCTGCTGGCCGAAACGCTCCTGGAGATCGAGGCGAATCTGGACGACCAGACCCCGGAGCAGGTGGGCCACCTCTATGAGGTGCTCTTCGCCGCCGGCGCCCTGGACGTCGCGACCTCACCCCTGTGGATGAAGAAGCAGCGGCCCGCCTGGCGCCTTTGGGCGCTCGTCCGTCCAGCCGATGCCGCGGCGGTGGCGCGCGTGGTGTTCACGGAGTCCACGACCCTTGGCGTCCGGCTCCGCGAGGTGCGGCGCCTGAGCCTGCCCCGCGAGCACGTGCCCGTGGCGACGCCGTTCGGCGTCGTCCGGATGAAGATCGGGCGGCTCGAAGGGGCCGTGGTCAACGCCGCGCCCGAGTACGAGGACTGCCGGGCGGCGGCGGCGGCGGCCGCCGTGCCCCTGAAGGCCGTCGCGGCGGCGGCCCTCGCGGCCTGGGCGGCGCGGGCCGGCGGCGGCCCGGCGCCGGATGCCGGGTAGGTCAGGCCCGGGGTTGCGCCAGCGGCTGCGCCCGCTCTTCCGGCGTGAGCACTTCGTTGAGGGCGCCGGAGCGGAAGCCCTGCAGGTCCATGGTCACGTATGCGTAGCCGAGGGCACGCAGCTCGCGGGCGACGGCGGGCGCGGCGCGGAGCAGGTCCGGCATGCGCTCCGGCGGCACCTCGATGCGGGCCACGTTGCCGTGGTGGCGCACGCGCACCTCGCGGAAGCCCAGGGCGTGCAGGTGGGCCTCGGCCCGGTCGACCATCGACAACTTCTCCACGGTGATCGCCTCTCCGTAGGGGAAGCGCGAGGCGAGGCAGGGGCTCGCCGGCTTGTCCCAGACCGGGAGGTCCAGCAACCGCGCGATCGCGCGGATCTCCGGCTTCGCCAGCCCGGCCTCGCGCAGCGGGCTCCGGACGCCGCGCGCCCGGGCGGCCGCCTCCCCTGGGCGGAAGTCCGCCGCGTCCCCGGCGTGCGTCCCGTCCAGGATCGCCGTCAGCCCCCGCGCCTCGGCCAGCGCCTCCAGCCGCCCGTACAGCTCCGTCTTGCAGTGGAAGCAGCGGGCCGGCGTGTTGATCGCGTACCGCGCGTCGGTCGTCTCCCGCGTCGTCAGCGGCACGTGGGCGACGCCGACCCGCCTCGCGACGTCCGCGGCCATGCGCAGGTCATCGCCGGCATAGGCGGGGGAGGTGCCCGTCGCGGCCACCACCACGGGGATCACGCGGGCCGCGGCGGCCAGGACCACGGCGGAGTCCACGCCGCCGGACACGGCGACGACCGCCGACGGGATGCCGCGGAGAACCCCTTCCAGGGCCTCGAGCGCCCCGCGCCCATCGCCAGCCGCCAGCGCCGCGTCCGTCACGGCACGCGTCACCTCCGACCCGGACCTTCGACGGGTGCGCCCGCGGGTCCTGGGCTGCCCGCCCGTCCCCATCCGGCGGCGGAGTCGGCAGGGCCACCCGGGCAAGGAAGCGAAGGGCGGACGGGCCGGGCCGCGGCGGGGGAGGTCACGCGCATCGAGACGTCGGCGCCGCGGGACGGGGACGTCGAGGTCTGGACCCTCGGCGAGAGCATGGTGGTGTTCGTGCCCGACGCGCCCGGCCCGCTGCGGCATGCCGAGCGCTTCACGCGCGGCGTCGCCGGGGCGGAGTCGAACGTCGCCATCGGCCTGTGCCGCTTGGGCCATAGGGCCGGCTGGTCCGGGCGGGTCGGCGACGACGAATTCGGCGCGTTCATCCTGGCGACGCTGCGCGGGGAGGGCGTCGACGTCCGCTTGGCGGTCCGCGACGCCCGGGGGCCCACCGGGGTCATGTTCAAGGAACGGTCGGCCGGCGCGGACAGCCGCGTCTTCTACTACCGGCGCCATTCGGCGGCGAGCCTCCTCGACGCCGCCGACGTGCCCGCGGCCGAGCTCCGCCGGGCCAAGTGGCTCCACCTGACGGGCATCACCCCGGCACTCGGGGAGGGCCCGCGCCGCGCCGTCTTCGCCGCCGCCGAGGGTGCCCGCGCCGCTGGCGTGCGCGTCTCCTTCGACCCCAACTACCGGGCCCGGCTGTGGTCGACAGAGGAGGCCGCGCCGGTGCTGCGACGGCTCGCCGCCCAGGCCGACCTGCTGCTGTGCTCCGAAGAGGAAGGGCGGCTCATGTTCGGCGCCGAGGAGCCGCGCGCGATCGTCCGGGCCGCGTGCGCCGCCGGATGCGGCATGGTCGCGGTGAAGCGGGGGGGCCTGGGGGCGCTGGTCGGGACGGCGGGCGGGGCGTGGGAGGTGCCTGCCTGGCCCATCCCGGCGGTGGTCGAGCCGACCGGGGCAGGCGACGCATTCGCGGCCGGCTTTCTGGCCGGTCTGCTCGAGGCGCGCCCCCCGGCGGAGGCCGGTCGGATGGGCGCCGTGTGCGGCGCCCTGGCGTGCCGCGTCGCGGGCGACTGGGAGGGTGCCCCGGAGCGCCCGCTGCTCGACCGCCTGCTGGGAGGCCGGCCCCAGCCCCTCCGCTGACCCCGAACCGGGGCCTCGCGTCCCCGTCCCCGTGGATCCGGGATCCCCGGGATGCGCCGCGGCAGAGTCGGCGAGCGGGGCGGGGGCCACCGACGGAGCGCCGGCCGGCATACCCGTCCCATCTGGCGCCGGAGGTTCCCCGCCCCCGAGCCGCTGACCCAGGCCGGCAACGAGGATCTTGGCGCCGGCCCCGCGGCGCTGCCGCGCTCCGCCGGGCCCGGCACCCCGCCCGCACGCGCTGCGTGCCCACACCCGCGCATCTGGTCCGGGACGCGGCCGTGGAAGGGCCGCGGCCGCTTGTTGTCAAGAGGGACCACCGGCTGCTATACTGCAGGGTGCGTGCAGGCGCTGTTACGCGGATGCGGCGTGGGAGTGGGTGCTCTACCCACTCCTTTCGGTGACGCGGGCCCGATGCAGTTCCCGTACCGCCAGGGGGAAAGCCGGGGCGTGGGTGTCGCCGAGCAGGTGCAGGCCCTGGCGGAACCGCTGGCGGCCGGGTGCGGTCTGGTCTTGGTGGATGTTCGCTTCTTCTCCGAGCGCGGCACCCCGACTCTCCGCTGCACCGTCGACAAGGCGGGCGGCGTGACGCTCGACGACATCGAGGGCTTCCACCGTGCCCTGGACCCCGTCCTCGACACGGCCGACCTCATCGCGCACAGCTATGTCCTGGAGGTCAGCTCGCCCGGCGCGGAGCGCCCGCTGCGCACCCCACGGGATTTCGAGCTTTTCGCGGGGAGGGACATCGTCCTTGCCGCCCGCGAGGCCGTCGGCGGCCGTCGGGAGTGGCGGGGCCGTCTGTGCGGGCTCGACGGCGGTCGAGTCGTGATGGCCTGCGGGCCGGACGGGTCGGAGCGGGTCGAGGTTCCCATGGACCTTGTCGCCTGGGCGCGGCTGCGGCTCCCGGGCTGAGCGGAGCCGAGACCGCGGACTGGCGCACGTGGCGCCCCCGCAAGACGACGGGCGGGTAGGGGGGAAGTGGCTCGTGGCGGGTGACAACCTGGATCTCCTCGGGGCGATCACCGAACTGGAGAGGGAGCGCGGCATCGGCCGCGAGACGCTGCTCGAGGCCGTGGAAGCGGCGCTGGTTTCCGCGTACAAGCGGAACTACAACACCTCCGAGAATGTCCTGGCGCGGATCGATCGGCGCAGTGGCCAGGTCGAGATGTTCGTGACGAAGCGGGTCGCGGATGAAGTCCTCGACCCGACGCAGGAGATCCCGCTGCAGGAGGCCGTGCGCATCGACCCGGCCTACCAGACCGGCGACACTATCGAGTTCCCAGTCGTGCTCAAGGACTTCGGACGCATCGCGGCCCAGACCGCGAAGCAGGTTGTCGTCCAGCGCATCCGGGAAGCCGAGCGCGGCATGATCTATGACGAATTCGTCCAACGCGAGGGCGACATCGTCACCGGCGTCGTGCAGAGGACGCAGAGCCGCAACGTCTTTGTGGACCTGGGGAAGACCGAGGCCGTGGTGCCGCCGCAGGAGCAGATGCCGTCCGACGGCTACGCCCCCGGGGAGCGCCTCAAGTTCTATCTGGTCGAGGTGCGCCGCACGCCGAAGGGGCCCCAGGTCATCCTCTCACGCTCGCATCCCGGGCTGCTCAAGCGGTTGTTCGAGCTCGAGGTCCCCGAGATCCACGACGGGCTGGTCGAGGTCAAGGCCATCGCCCGGGAGGCCGGGACCCGCAGCAAGTTCGCGGTCCACTCCCGGGACGACAACGTCGATCCCGTCGGCGCCTGTGTGGGACACAAGGGGATGCGTGTGCAGCACGTCGTGGCGGAGCTGCACGGAGAGAAGATCGACATCGTCAAGTGGTCCCCCCACCTGGCGGAATTCGTCGCCAACGCCCTCTCGCCCTCGAAGGTCAGTCATGTGATCCTCCAAGACGCAGACAAGGTGGCGCGGGTGATCGTTCCCGACCTCATGCTGTCGCTGGCGATCGGCCGGATGGGGCAGAACGCGCGCCTCGCATACAAGCTCACCGGATGGCGGATCGACATCAAGAGCGAGGGCCAGCTCACCGACGAGGAGCGCAGCGACCTCGCCGCGCGGCCGCCGTCCGTTTCGGGCTCCGCCCCGTGGGCCACCGCCGACCAGGGGCCCGCCGTGCCGGCGCCTTGGG
>JAJYVV010000241.1 GCA_021791815.1 Bacillota bacterium
GGCCGCCGCCGCGGCGGCCCCGGGGCCGGACGTGACCACGTACCACGGCGACCTGCTCCGCACCGGCTGGCAGCAGGACGAGACGGCGCTGACCCCGCAGGCGGTGGCGGGCGGCGCCTTCGGCGGGCTCTGGACCTCGGTCCCCCTCGGCGGCGACCTCCACGGCCAGCCGCTCTTCGTCGCGGGCGTCCGCGTGGGCGGCGTCCCGCACGACGTGGTCTACGCCGCCACCGACGCCGACACCGTGTGGGCGCTCGATGCGCGGACCGGGCACGTGCTCTGGGGGCCGGTGACGGTCGGCACGCCCGTGCCGGCCTCGGCCCTGCAGTGCGGCGACATCAACCCCGTGGGGATCACGGGGACCCCGGTGGCCGACCCCGCGCGCGGAGCCCTGTACGCGGTGGCGATGACGATGCCGGCGGGCGCGGCGGGCCCCCAATACGAACTGGTCGGGCTGCGCCTCGGCGACGGAAGCCCGCTGCCGGGCTTCCCCGTGCCGCTCGCGCCCCGCGCCGCCGGCGGGCCGGCCTTCGACGCCCGCGTCCAGCAGGAGCGCGGCGCCCTCACGCTGCTGCCCGGGGGCAACGTGCTGGAGGTGCCGTTCGGGGGGTTCGACGGCGACTGCGGCGACTACCACGGCTGGGTTCAGCAGATCTGGCTCCCGCACCCGGAGGACCAGGCGAGCTATGTCACGCCGACCGCGCGCGAGGGAGGCCTCTGGGGGGCCGCCGGCCTCGCCTACGGGCCCGAGGGCGCCCTGTTCGGCGTGACCGGCAACAGTTCGGGCGTCTCCGCCACGGACATGGGCGACGCGGTCCTCCGGCTGCTCCCCACCCCGCACCTGTCCCAGCCGCCGGGCCCGGCCGGCTTCTTCGCCCCGTCCAACGCCGTCCGCCTGGACGTCGCCGACTTCGACCTCGGCACGGCGGGAGCGCTGCTGCTCCCGGCCCAGCCGGGTCCCTACCCGTACCTGCTCTTCACGATGGGCAAGCAGGGCGTCGGCTACCTCGTCGACCGCTGGTACCCGGGCGGCGTCAGCGGCGGCGACGGCGTCTCGGACGAGGGCGTGTGGAGCGGCTGCATGTACGGCGCCTGCGGGGGGGTCGGCGCGGCGGTGTTCTCCGAGGCCGCGTACTACGCCTCCTCGGGAGCCCAGTACGTGCTGACAGCCGGCATCACGGCCCAGCACCCGCCGTGCGCCGGGCGGGGCGGGCTGGAGGCCTGGCGCCTGGAGACCGGCGCGGACGTCGCCCGCCCGTCGCTCACCCTCGCCTGGTGCGGCCCGTCGATGGCCGACCCGGGCTCCCCGACCGTGTCGTCGGACGGCCCGAACGGCGCGGTGGCATGGATCCTGGACGCCGGGTCCGCCCGCCTGCTGGCCGTCGACGGCACGACCGGCCGGCTCCTGTGGGAAGGCGCGGTGCTCCCCGTCGAGCGCTTCACGGTGCCGACGGTGGCGGCCGGCACCGTCTTCGTGCCCACGCGGACGGCCATCCAGGCCTTTGGCCTCGCGGGGGCCTGACGCGGCCCGGACCGTGCGCCGCCGCGGGGATGGCTTCGGAGCCGTCCCCGTCCCGGCGCTGTGGGCGGCCGCCCGGCCGCGCCCGGAGCCTGGGGCGCCGCCAGGTCGGTGGCCCCGGCCCGGGCGGACGAGCTCGCCCTGTCACCCCGGCGCCCTGGCCTCGGCGCGCCTGTCAGCCTCCGTCCGTTCCGGACTGCGCCGGAGTCCGCGGCGCGGCCCCCTCCGGGGCGGGCGCCCGGGACGCGGCCTCCGCCCGCAACGCCTCGACGACCTGTTCGAGCGGCCGCGGCCCCAGGTCCCCCCGGGAGCGACAGCGTACGGCCACCGTCCCGGCCTCGGCCTCCCGGTCGCCCGCGATCAGCATGTAGGGCACCTTCTGCAGGCGCCCCGCCACGATGCGCCGGCCGATCTTCTCGCCGCCGCCGTCCACCGCGGCCCGCAACCCGGCCTCGCGCAGGGCGGCGGCCACCCGGTCCGCGTAGGGCCCGTGCCGGTCCGCGATCGGCAGCACCAGGGCCTGCACCGGGGCCAGCCACGCGGGGAACGCGCCCCCGAAATGCTCGATGAGGACCCCGATGAAGCGCTCCAGGGAACCGAAGATCGCCCGGTGGATCATGACCGGCCGGTGCCGCTGCCCGTCCGACCCGACATACGACAGGTCGAAGCGCTCCGGGAAGTTGAAGTCGAGCTGCGCCGTCGCGCACTGCCACTTCCGGCCCAGGGCGTCGGTCACGTGGAATTCGAGCTTCGGCCCGTAGAAGGCGCCCTCCCCGGGCGCCAGGGCGAAGTCGCGGCCGGCCGCGCCCACCGCGGCCGCCAGGTCCTCCTCGGCTTTCCGCCACACCTCCGGGTCCCCGATGAAGTCCTCGGGCCGGGTCGCCAGGCGGATCTCGTAGGTCATGCCCAGGGTGCCGTAGATCCGGTCGAAGAGGCCGAAGATCCCCGCCATCTCCGCGCCGATCTGTTCGGGCGCGCAGTAGATGTGGGCGTCGTCCTGGTGCAGGGACCGGACGCGCAGCAGCCCGTGCAGGGTGCCCGACCGCTCGTAGCGCGCGAGCTGCCCGTACTCCGCGAAGCGCACGGGCAGGTCGCGGTAGGAACGGGTCTCGGACCCGAACAGGAGGCAGTGGGCCGGGCAGTTCATGGGCTTGACGGCGAAGCGCTCGCCTTCGCGCTCCATGGTGAACATGTTGTCGCGGTAGTGGCCCCAGTGCCCGGACCGCTCCCACAGTTCGGAGCGGAGGATGATCGGCGTGCGCACCTCGGTGTAGCCGAGGGGCTCCTGCAGTTGCCGCGACCAGTTCTCGAGGATGCGCCACAGCGTGTACCCGCGGGGCAGCCAGAACGGGAAGCCGGGCGCCTCGTCGCGGAGCTGGAACAGGCCCAGCTCCGGCCCCAGGCGCCGGTGGTCGCGCCGCTTCGCCTCCTCCTGGACCCACAGGTAGCGCTCCAGTTCCTCCTGCCCCGCGAACGCCGTCCCATACACGCGCTGGAGCATGGGGCGGCGCTCGTCGCCGCGCCAATACGCGCCCGCCACGGAGAGGAGCCGGAACGCCCGGACGCGCCCCGTCGACGGCAGGTGGGGGCCGCGGCAGAGGTCGTAGAACTCGCCCTGCCTGTAGAGGGTCACCTCGGCGCCGGCCGGCAGGCCGTCCACGATCTCGACCTTGAAGTCTTCCCCGTCCTTCTCGAACAGCGCCCGCGCGTCGGCCCGGGCCATGACCTCGCGGGACACCGGCAGGTCCTCCCGGATCACGTCGGCCATCACGGCCTCGATGCGGGGCAGGTCCTCGGCCGAGAGCCGCACGGCGTTGCCGGCGGCGTCCCGCACGTCCATGTCGTAGTAAAAGCCGTCCTCGATGACCGGACCGATGGCCAGCCGCGTGCCGGGCCAGAGGCGCCGCACCGCCTGCGCCAGGATGTGGGTGGTCGTGTGCCGGTAGACCTCGAGTCCCTGGGGGTCGCGGACGGTGAGGATGGCGAAGGGGCAGCGGCCGCCCTCGGCCGGCGCCGGAGCCACGTCGCCGACCCGCCGGGAGAGGTCGACCACCCGGTCGCCCACGCGCGCGGCCAGCGCGTCCCGCAGGAGGCGCGGACCGATCGCGCCCGCCACCTCGGCGGCCGTCGTCGCGCCCTGCACCTCCCGCACGGCGCCATCGGGCAGGACCAGCGCCACGGTGCCTGCAGCCACCTCCCGCTCCCCCTCTCCGGCCCGCGCCGGACGACAGAAACGCCCGCCCCTGACCCTGCAGGGGCGGGCGCATGCCCGCGGTTCCACCCACGCCTCGCCGGCGCCGCCATCCGGGGCGGCACCGACCTCGTCGCCGTGTAACGCCGGCGCTCCGCGGGGCCGCTCGGCGGCACGCGCGCCCGCGGCAGGACCCCGCCGCGCGCCTGCCGTTCGCCGCCCTCGGCTCGGGAGCCGTCCCGACCGGGCCGCCGCCGCGGGGGCTTCCAGCCCGGGGCCCCCCGCTCTCTGCGGGCCGCGCCCGCCCGACCGGGTCTCCGTCGTCGCCGACGGCGATCG
>JAJYVV010000051.1 GCA_021791815.1 Bacillota bacterium
TTCGCCGCTTCAGGATCATGAGGACGTCCCGAGCCACGCGCCCACGGCGCGGCGATGCCTCAGGCGACGGCCGCGCTCCACGCGGACGCCACGTCCGGCTCCGGCACCGCGCCCAGGGCCGCCTCATGGCCCAGGATCAGGGCCCCGACCAACGCCGGGTGCCGCGGCTGCAGGAGCCGCACGCCGAGCCGCCGGCGGAGTTCGGCGTCCATCGCGGCGGCGACCGCGCCGCCCGACAGGAGGACGCTTCCCAACCCGTGCACGGCCGGCTCGGCCATCCCCAGGGCCCCGGCGATGGCCACGGCCAAATCGGCGAGGTCTCGGCCGGCGTCCGCGACGATGGCGCACGCGTCCGGATCGCCTCGCAGGGCCGCGGTCGTCACCACCGGCGCCAGCGCGCCCAGGACGGCCTCGACGGGGAGGCCGGCCCGCACCGTGCGGTCCGCACGCGCAAGGAGGCAGAGGTCGCCGGGCTCGCCCAGCCCCGCCGCACGGGCCAACGCTGGCCCGAGCCCGGAGGGCGCGGCGCGGCCGTCCAGGCCCCGCAGGACACGCCCCACCGCCTGGGCCGCGATGCGGTAGGCGCTGCCCTCGTCGCCGAGCACGCCGCCCCACCCCCCGCACCGGCGCCCCGCACCGGCGCCGGTGCGCCCGTAGGCCACCGACCCCGTGCCCGCGATGACGGCGATGCCCGGCGCCCCTCCCGTGGCGCCGGCCCAGGCGATCACGGAATCGTTGCAGAGCACGGGCCGGACCGGCAACCCGAGGGCATCCGCCACCTCGCGGAACACGGCCTCGTCGCTCGGGTGGTCCAATCCGGCCAATCCGAGGCAGGCGCCGGCGACGTCGGACGGCCGTGCCCCGGCCGCGGCCAGGGCGTCCGCGCACGCCAGCCCGATGGCGCGCCGCGCCCCATCGGCGCCCGTCGTCGCCTGGTTGCTGGCGCCGGCCTCGGCGTGCCCCAAGACTTGGCCGCCCGGCAGGGCCACGACGGCGCGGGTGTGGGTCCCGCCTCCGTCCACGCCCAGGAGGAGAGCACCCGGGCCCGCCGTCGCCGCCACCCCCCCAACGAGCCTGCAGGGCCGGGTCCCGGGCCTTGCGGCCCGCCTCCGGGTCGAACGAGACGTGCGGCGGCAGATCCGAAGCCGGGGACGTGGCGGCGCCCGCGCCCGGGCGCCGCCGGCCCGGAACCGGCCCGGTGGTCCGACATCCGCCTCAGGCGATCGGCCAGCGCACCTCGCGCCGGTCGCGTTCCGACGCGCTGGCCGCCTGCATGATCTCCGTCAGCTGGCGCCCGAACTCCGGCCGGATGTCCGGCTCCGTCCCGTCGAGGATCGCGTCGACCCATTGGTCGAGGGGCGACCGCCAGGGCTTCGGCAGCGCGCCGGGCACCAGCATGCCGCCGTGGGACCCGGTGAAGGCCTCGCCGCCAGCCATGAGGTTGGCCCCGGGGTAGCCGAGCATCGCCCAGCCCTTGGTTCCATAGATCGCCACACCCTCGGGCCCGCCCCGCTGCACCCAGGACGCCTCGACGCTGCCCAACCCGCCGTTCTCGAATTCCAGCAGGATCAGGGCGTTGTCGTCGACCTCGTAGGCGCCGCGGAAGCTGGTCAACCGGGCCATCAGGGAGCGCGGCGCCCCCATGAGGTAGCGCATGCGGTACACCGGGTGGCAGCCGAGATCCATCAGGGCGCCCCCGCCGGCCCGGGCCGGGTCCCGGAACCAGTTGCCGGGCTTCCACCAACCATCCAACGCCGCGCTGTGACCGACCCGCGTCCGTACGAAGGTGATCTCCCCGAGGCGGCCGGCGTCGATGGCCTCCTTCGCCCACCGCAACTCGGGGTTGCAGAGCTGCGGCATCGACACCACGAGCCGGACGCCGGCCGTGCGGGCCGCGTCGATGATCTGGTCGCACCCTTCCACGGTCAGGGCGAGGACCTTCTCGGTGAAGAGGTGCTTCCCGGCCCGGGCCGCGGCGACCAGGACCTCGGGATGCATGGACGACGGAGCGTTGCAGACCACGCCGCGGACGCCGTCGTACGCCAGGGCGCGGTTCAGATCGGGCTCGAACGGCACCTCGAACCGGCGCGCCGCCTCCTGGCCGCGCGCGGCGTCCTCGTCCCACACGACGACCAGCCGGGTCCTCGCGTTGCGCTGCACCTGACGGGCGTAGCCGTCGGCATGGACGTGGGCGAAGCTCAGGGCGGCCACTCCGACTTCCGACAAACGGGCGCACCTCCACCCCGGACCTCGGGGACAGGCGCCGCGCGGACCTGGGCGCGACGGGGCCCGGGCCAGATCGCCCGGGCCTGGGGCACCGCTTCGCGCCGCGTGGACGTGGTCCTGCCGCGATGCGTCGTGGCGCGGGCGGCGCGATCTGTAACGGAACTGTAATTGGGGCGCGAGGGTGCCGCCGCCGCCGGCCCTGCGGCGGCCCGCAGGGCACGGGCACTGGCGGAGCCCGCTTCCCCCAAGGCCCGCGGGGCACCCGCCGCCCGCCGGCGCCGACCCCGCGCCGCGCGGGGCGCGAGCGGCGATCGTGCGTTCGTGGACCGGCGGGGCCCGCGGGCTCCGGGCGGGCGAGGCCCCCCCGGAGCCCCTGGATGTCGGCGCCCCGCGCGCCGGCCCGCCCGGACGCGAACACTCGTACATCTTGCCTCATGTCGTCAAAAGATCGTCAAGAGATCATTAGGAGACCGCATGCCCTCTTGTGGATTCCCACGTCTCCGCTAAAATCCACTATACGTGGCGTGGGAACCAGACAATTCTCACGCCATCCAATGGTCTTGCAGCGGTGGGGGGTGGGAGGGAGGCCGGAGCGCGTCGCCGGCCGGACAAGCCTCGGGGCGGGACGCCCCGGGCGCGCGCCCAGACCCGGGATCCGGTGCAGAGGAGGTTACCGAATGCGGAGCGCCAAGAAGTATCTGGTCGGCCTCAGTTCGGCCGCCCTGGTACTCGGCACGCTGGCCACCGGCCTTCCGGCCCATGCTGCCAGCGCCGGCTCGGCCCCGTTCTCCGACATCGCGGGCAGTTCCGACGCGACGGCCATCACGTTCCTGGCCACCATCGGCGCTGTGAACGGCGTCGGCAACGGCCTCTACGACCCGAGCGCCCCGGTGACGCGCGAGCAGATGGCCAAGATGGTCGTCAACATGATCGGCAAGGGCAGCGTGGCCCAGGCCCTCGCCAACACGCCGTCCAGCTTCACGGACAGCGCCCAGATCGAGCCCGACCTCCTCGGCTACGTCAACGTCGCCGCGGACCTCGGGATCGTCAACGGCTACCCCGACGGCAGCTTCCGGCCGAACCAACCGGTGACGGACGCCGAGGCCGCGGCCATGATCCTCCGCGCCATCGGCGACAACCAGACTGGGCTGATCACCGGCACGTGGCCCGGCAACTACGTCTCGGCGGCCTTCGGCGGGTCCTCGACGTACCCGCTGTCGAGCGACAACGTCGAGCTGTCGACCGGCGTGTCCTTCGTGAGCAATCTGCCGGCCAGCCGCGGCGACGTGGCCCAGATGCTGTACAACGCGGCGCTGTTCATCCCGGTTTACAGCGGTACGACGTCGAGCACGGGGCTGACGAGCTACACCACGGGAGCCGCCGGGAAGAACGCCCTCTACACGATGGGCTCGGTGGCCGGCAACGAGGTGTATCAGGGCACGGTCAGCGGCGTGAGCACGACCAACATCTCGCTGGGATCGGTCGGCTCCTTCAACTGGGCCTCGACCTATCAGCTGCCCGGCGTCACCTCCCTCTCGTCCCTCATCGGGCAGACCGTGGACGTCCTCGTCAACGGCTCCGGCGACGCGACGTTCGTGGCGCTCGTCCCCGGCGCCGCCGTGACCGCCAACACCGGGACGCTGGCCGACGGCAACACCACGGTGCCCAGCGGCTACTTCCAGGTGAACAGCGACTGGCCGTTCCTTCTGACCAACGCCTATGACTGCAGCGACAGCTACACCGGGTCGAACATCTCGACCCTCGGCGGCACGGTGGAGGGCACCGCCTGCGGCGGCACCTACTACCTCCTCCTCGGAGGCAGCACGCCGAAGACCGTGCAGCTGGACACGTACGGCAGCAGCACGGGCGGAACCACGTATGAGGTCAACCCGGCGAGCGACGGGTCCGACGCGGGCACCGTCGGCGGTGTCACCTACCTGACCCAGGACGACACCGTTTCCTACACCGTCAACAGCAGCAACGAGGTCACCCTGCTGAGCGAGACCAACGCCAACGATTCCATCGGTGTGGTCGTGAGCACGTGGTGTGTCTCCGGCTGCAACAACAGCATCGCGACCGGCGCCACGCCGCAGATCGAGTTCAGCGTCAACGGCGTCGACCACACGGTCAACGTCCAGCCGTACACGGACCTGACCCTCAACGGCGCGACGGCCACGGTCAGCTCGTCGCTCGACAACGACGTGGCCTACGTCAGCACCGTCGGCGGCTATGGCGTCTACGACAACCAGTCCAACCCCGGCACCGGCGACAACAACGCGACGACCATCGCGCTGTACAACAACCAGGTGACGGGCACCGTGACGGCCGTCAACACGAGCAGCAACGCCCCTAACTTCGGGAGCACCAACCCGCAGGGCGTCGTGTCCTTCACGCTCAGCCTGTCCAACGGGACCAGCGAGACCTACACGACCGACGCCAACTTCAACGCCAACAGCGTGACCCTGACCTACGGCGACGGCGTGACGGTGGCCCTGGACTCGGCCGGCGAGGCCGCGTACCTGGTGAGCACCACCGCCTCCAGCTCCGCCACGGTCGCCCTCGTCGAATATGAGGGCACGCAGGTCACCGGCTCCGGGACCAGCTACACGCTGATCGTCAACGACAGCAACGGCAGTGGCCAGACGCTGCAGCTCGACGGTTCGGCCACGGTCAACGGCGTCTCCACGTCGCCCTATGCGGCGGCCGGCGGCACCGTGTACAACAGCACCTACTGGAACATGTCGGGCAACGGCAACAACGGCTTGATCCTGTACGAGACCAACGCGCAGGGTGAGGCCGTCGCCCCGGGCTCGACCAACTCCGCCCCGACCCAGATGATGCTCCAGACGCCCCAGGAGCTGTTCCACAACACGGCCATCCCCAGCACCGACTACCTGCAGGTGGTCAGCGCCAGCAGCAGCGGGGCGGTCATCGGCCTGTACTGCGTGGCGGGCACCGCGGGCACGTCCTGCGCCAACAGCACCAGCAACGGCCTCGACTACGCGAACGCCGGCAACAACCCGTTCCTCAGCGTGGTCAACGGTGGCGCCTTCGATGAGGGCAACAACCCGGCCACGTGGATCGGCGCGTTCAGCGGCCTCGACACCGGCGAGGGCAACCCCTCCGTGGCGGTGTACATGGCCACGGCCAACGGCGTTCCGTACTACGGGATCCTCTCGATCCAGTAGGACGCCGGATCCCGTCCCAGCCCTGCGAAGGGGCCGGTCCCCCCCCGGGACCGGCCCCTTCGCGTGCCCCGGCCCGGGCACCGGCCCGGCGGCAGGCGATCCCGGAGCCCCTTCCGGGGAAGCCCGGACGCCCGTCGGTCCAGGCCGTCCGCCACACTCCGTCAGCCACCGGCGGGACCACGCCTGCCAGCCTGCGGCCATCCTGCGGACGCGGGGCGCTGCGCGCTTCGCTCGACCGGCGGGTCAGCATCCGGTCCTGTCGCCGGCTGGCCCGGGGACTGCCCACGAAGCCGGGGCAGCCACCGCCCGGGCGGCCCGTGCCCCGGCAACGTCCACAAGCCTCGCGGTAGGCAGGTCCCGGGCGCCAACCCGGCCCCCGGACCTCCACGCCGAGCGGAAGGGCTGGGGCGCCGCTGCGGGAACGGCCGCGGGCTGGACGGACCGCCGAGCGTGCCCCGGGCCATGCCGATGGCGGGAACAACGGCGGCACTCGGGTGGGCCCCGCAGACAAGGGGGGCAGGTCCATCGCCGGACCTGCCCCCCGGTCGTGGAGCCGCGCGACCCCGACTGCTGGATCGAGACGATCGCGTAGGACGGGTCAGCATCCGGTCCGATCGCCGGCTGGGCCGAACGGGCGACTGCCAACGCTGCCGGGGAACCCACCGCCCGGGCGGCCCGCGGGTGCCCCGGCAGCGTTGGACCTGCGCGCCGAGCAGAAGGGCCGGGCCAAAGTCGCCACCCGGGCCGCCACCGATGGCAGGAAGAACGGCGGCCCTCGGGTGGGCCGCGAAGAAAAGGGGGGCAGGTCCATCGCTGGACCTGCCCCCCGGTCATGGAGCCACGCGACCCCGCCTACTGGATCGAGACGATCGCGTAGTACGGGACGTTGTTGGCCTCGCCCTGCCAGACCGAGACGGAGCCGACGCCCTCGCCCGTGTCGAGCCCGCTGAAGGACCCGATCCACGTGGCGGGGTTGTTGCCCTCATCGAACGACCCGCCGTTGACCACGCTGAAGAACGGGTTGTTGTTGCTGTTCGCGTAGTCCAGGTCGCCAGAGGTGTTGTACAGGCCCAGGACCGCGCCGCTGCCGCTGCTGCTGACCACCTGGAGGTAGTCACCGGCCGGGGCGGACGGGAACAGGGTCTGCACGGAGTCGAGGACCATGTTCTGCGGCTGACCGCCCGAGCCGCTGCTGGTCGGGTTGGGGCCGACCGCCATGCCGCTGGAGCTGGTCTCGAACAGGATCAAGCCGTTGTTGCCGTTGGGAGCCGTCGTGCACTGGAACGGAGCCGCGCCCTCCCACGTCGTGCAGCTGTTGGCCGTGCCCGGACGGGGGTTGGTACCCGTGGTCGCGGCGGCACCGTCCAGGATGTTGGTGTCCGAGCCCCAGTAGGTCGACTTGTAGACGCTGCTCATGGGAGCGCTCGCCCCGAGCTGAAGCGTCTGGCCGCTGCCGTTGCTGTCGTTGACGATGAGCGTGTAGCTGGTCCCACTGCTCGTCACCTGTGTCCCCGTGTATTCCACGAGGGCGACGGAGACCGAGGTCGAGGCCGTGGTGCTGATCAGGTACGCCGCCTCGCCCGCCGAGTCGAGGGCGACCGTGACGCCGTCACCGTAGGTCAGCGAGATGCCGTTGGCGTTGAAGTTGCCGTCCGCCGTGTACGTCTCGCTGGAGCCGTTGGACAGGCTCAGCGTGAACGACACGATGCCCTGGGTGTTCGTGCTGCTGAAGTTCGGGGCGTTGGTGCTCGTGTTCACCGCCGTGACGGTGCCGGTCACCTGGTTGTTGTAGAGAGCGATGGACGTCGCGTTGTTGTCACCGGTGCCGGGGTTGGCCTGGTTGTTGTACTGGCCCCAGCCGCCGACGGTGGCGACGTACGCGATATCGTTGTCGAGGGACTTGCTGACCGTGGCCGTCGCGCCGTTCAGCGTCAGGTCGGTGTAGGACTGAACGTTGACGGTGTAGTCCGTGCCGTTGATGCTGATCCGGATCTGCGGGGTGGCCGCGGCGTTGATGCCGTTATCGCAGCCCGACGCGCACCACGTGTCGTTGACCACGCCGATCTGGTCGTTGACGTTGGTCTCCTGCACCGAGGTGATGTCGCCGCTGCTGTTGGTGGCGTAGGACACCGTGTCATCCTGGGTCAGGTTCATGACGCCATCGGTGGCGGGGAGGATCCCGAGGTCGGTCCCGTCGCTCGACGGGTTCACCTCATAGGTCGTGCCGGAGCTGCCGCCGGCGCTGTCATAGGTCAGGAGCGGAACGGTCTTCGGCGAGGTGCCGCCGAGCAGCAGCGAGTAGGTGCCGTTGCACGCGGCACTCGGGTTGATGTTGCCGCCGGCGTTGCTCGCGCTGCAGGTGTACGAGTTGGTCAGCAGGAACGGGTAGTTGCTGTTGACCTGGAAGTAGCCGCTGGGCACCGCCGTGTTGCCGTCCGCCAGGGTCGCGGTCGTGCTGGTGACGGCGCCGCCGGGGGCGAGGGCCAGGTAGTCCACGTCGCCCGAGCTGTTGACGTTGACATCGACGGTCTGCCCGATGAGGGACGAGAGCGTCGTGACGCCCACCAGCTGGTACGAGGACGCCCAGTTGTACGAGGTGCCGCCCACGGTGATCGCGCTCGTGCTGACGCCGCCGACGACGCCCTGCACGGCCTCGTTGCCGTTGACGGACTCGCCCACATACAGCGGGTTGCCCTTGCTGAAGCTCACGAGACCGTTCGAGGAGGTGCTGGTCGTGTAGACCGGGATGAACAGCGCCGCGTTGTACAGCATCTGGGCGACGTCGCCGCGGCTCGCCGGCAGGTTCGCCACGAAGGTGACGCCCGACGCGAGGTTGACGCCGTCGCTGGAGAGCGCCGCGGTGCTGTTGCCGCCGAACGCGGCCGACACGTAGTTGCCCGGCCAGGTGCCCGTGATGATCCCGTTCTGGTTGTCGCCGATGGCGCGCAGGATCATGGCCGCCGCCTCGGCGTCGGTCACGGGCTGCGTGGGCCGGAAGCTGCCGTCGGGGTAGCCGTTGACGATGCCCATGTCCGCGGCCACGTTGACGTAGCCGAGAAGGTCGGGCTCGATCGTCGCCGCGTCGGTGAAGGACGAGGGGGTGTTGGCCAACGCCTGGGCCACCGCGCCCTTACCGATCATGTTGACGACCATCTTCGCCATCTGCTCGCGCGTGACGGGTGCGCTCGGGTCAAAGAGGCCGTTGCCGACGCCGTTGACGGCGCCGATCGTGGCAAGCCAGGTGATGGCCCCGGCGTCCGAGTTCCCGGCGATATCCGAGAACAGCGGCGAGCCGGCGCTGGCAGCATTGGCCGGCAGGCCGGTGGCCAGCGTGCCGAGTACCAGGGCGGCCGAACTGAGGCCGACCAGATACTTCTTGGCGCTCCGCATTCGGTAACCTCCCTTACCATGGGGTCCGGTCCGCAGGGACATCCCGGGGTGCCTCGCCCCGGCCGTTCCCACCACCCCCAAGACATATCCATCCGAAACTGGGGGCGAGTGACAGAAGCGTGCGACCCGCCCGCGCTTGCGAGTTTGCGCCACGCCTCCCAGGTCGACAAGGGCCGGCGGGGCCTTGTAATCGGACTGTAATGTGACGGATCGTGGCGGGCGGGCGTCGTTGCGGCGCTGCGCGGCCGGCCCTGCGGGTACGTGTGCGTGGCGGCTGCACCGCCATGGGCAGACCCGGTCGCAGGCGTCATTGGGCTGTCCTGGGGTCATTTGACGTTTCGGGCCTGGCGGCGTTCGTGGCGTGTGCCTCTGGCGGCGCGCGCGCCGCGCGAAGGTTCGATGTTCCTGTCGTGGCGCGTCTGGGTTGAACTGGGCCTCCGCGACCGAGCGCTGCGGCCTGGAGCCGCCGTCCCCATGCTCGCCCGATGCGGCATGGGACCCGTCGGACCTCACCGCGTGGCCGAGAGGGCGACGCCGACTCCACTTGAGGAAGCGGGCTCCGTCGGCGTCGGGATGGCGGCGCACGAGGCGGCGCACACCATCAGGAACCCGGAGGTGCGGTGCGCGCGCTGGAAGGCGCCGCATTCGACGAAGGCCCGCTCGATCGCCGTCCCGCGCAGCCCGTCGACGGTTGCGCTCGCGTTGCCCGGAGCCTCGATCCTGAGCGTCGGGCGGGCCTGCTGCGGCAGCCCGTCGACGAGAACCGTGGACGCGCCGCAGGCGCCGCTCTGACGGCCAGGTTTGTCACCCGTGGGGCCCGGGCCGGCCCTCGGGCTGTCGAGAAGCGGGACCGGCCGCCGAACGCAGATCGAGCGGCCGCCGGCTGCCACGGGTCCTCGCCTCCCGGCGCCGCGCCCGCGCCCCTTGCCCGACCCGCCGCGCGGCGAGGGCGCCGCCGGGGCGCGGGCCATCCCTCTGGCGCGGTCCTGCCAAGGCTGCCGGCACCGCGGAGGAGGGATGCGCAGGAGGGTGGGGTGGGGACGCCGCGGCCCGCGACCCGCCAGTTTCATGGTCTCGCCCGGCGAGGGCTCAGGCGCTCTCGGGAGCGAGCAGGCTCTGCAGGGTCTCCTCGGCTTCCGGGGGGGCCACGAGCACCAGGCGATCGCCGACGTCGAGAACGGTATCCCCTCCGGGGACGAGCACCTCGCGCCCACGCAGCACGAGGATCAGAAGGGAACCGGCCGGCCAGCGGACCTCGCGGACGGGTCGCCCCGCGACGGGCGCCCGGGGCGACACGTCGACCTGCACGATGGCGACGCCGCCGTTGGGAAAGGCGAGGAGCGTGCGGACCCGGGACGCGGAGACCTCACGCTCGATGAGCTCGGCGAGGACGGAGCTGCTCGACACCACCGTCTCGACCCCGGAGACCCGGAACAGGCGCTCGTTGCGCGGGTCGTTGACGCGGGCGACCCGGCGCGGAGCCTGGAACTGCCGGTGACCAAGCATCGCGATCAGCAGGTTCGCCGCGTCGTCCCCGGTGACGGCCGCCAGGACATCCGCGCGGGCGCAGCCGGCGGCGTCCAGGACGGACGGCAGGGTGCCGTTGCCCACGACGACCACGTCGCCGAGGGTCTTGCGCAGGACCTGGGCCCGACCAGGCCGCAGTTCGATCAGGGCCACCTCGTGGCCCGAGTCGAGCAGCGTCCGGGCGACGTGGAAGCCCACCTTGCCGCCACCGACGATCAGCACATACACCCGGGTCGCCTCCAGAAGCCGGCGTCCGCCGCCGGCCGCTCCCCGGCGCGGGTCACGGCCGATCCGGGTCGCGCCGCGGGGCGAGCGACTGCCGGACGCCGTCGAGAACCAGGTCCGGCAGGTCCACCGTCGGGACGCCCAGTTCGGCGTAGAGCGCCAAGAATTCCGGGTCATTGACCCGCACCCGGACGTCATGGACGCCAAACAGCTCGATCACGGCGCGGGCGATCATGAAATTGGTGGCATCCGCGTTGGTGAGCACCGCGACGGCGTCCGCGGACGCCACCTCGGCCTCCAGCAGGACGGCCTCGTCGAACCCCGGGCCGACGACCGTCCGGCCCCGGAAGGCCTCCCCCAGGCGTGCCAGGCTCGGGGCCTCGGTGTCGACCACGCACACGTCATGGCCTTCGGCCGCCAGACTGCGCGCCACATGGGCGCCGATCCGCCCGCACCCGATGATCACGATCCGCATGCGCGTCCCCCCCGCCCGCTCGAGCGCGCCACGCTGGCCCAGGCCCCCCCGACGCACCTGCCGCCGCGGACCTGCATCAGTATGGCACCACGACCGGGAGGGCCGGTGCGACCGCCCCCACGAGGTCCGGGAGCGCCTCGGGCTTGCAGTGGAGCACTGCCGCGTCCGCCTGCACCCGGTCCATGGTCTCGCGCACAAGCGTCCGCAGGGTGCGGCCGCGGCGCAGGTGGCCGTGCACCGTGATCCCCTTGGCGCCCACCCAACGCTCGACGTCCCGCAGCACGGCCGTGGCGCGGTCGGTCTCGTCGCCGGGCGGCGCCTCCAACGGCACCGAAAGCGGGAGCACGACCGGCGCGAGCACGTGCAGCACGCCCCCGCTGCCCACGAGGCGCCACGCGACCAGCAGCGCGCCACCGGGGACGTCGCCGGGCTCGGGGTCCGTCACCAGCAACACCCTGGCCCACGGCGACGCGCCCGGGCCCGCGGGCCCTGCCGAACGCCGGCGGCCGACCCCGAATCCGGCCGCGCCGGCCAGAGGAACCGCCGCCCACGACCATTCCGGGTTCACGGCCCCGCCCCCTCCGGGTCGAACCGGCGCGCCGGGTCGCCGACCACGATGAAGTCCACCCAGGGCAGCCGGTCCATGATCTCCTGTAAGGTCGAGCCGCGCCAGGGGAGGCGCCGGTCCCGGGCCGCGCCGGCGAGCACGTGCGTGATGCGGTGCCGGCGAACGAAGGCGGCGACGGCCTCCCCAACGCCGTGCCGGCCGGTCGCCGCGCGCTCGACGCGGAGGGGCAGGGCGAGCGCGGCGCAGACCTCCCGCAGCTCGGCGAGGCGCGGCCCGGGCGGCTCGCCGTCGGGCGACACATGCAGGACGTCGGCCTCGCACTGCAGGCTCCGGGCGATCCGCCAACCCTGTCGGACGACACGCTCGTCGCCGGGGCGCCCGGCCGCGAGGACCAGGACGCGGTCGGCGACCGGAGCGACGGCGGCCAGGAGGGGCGAGTCCGTGCCCCCGGCCTCGTCCACTCGGCGGCCCTCGATCAGCCGGGCCGTCTCGCGCAGGGCCAGTTCCCGCAGCGGCGTGAGCCGGTCCTCGCGGAAGAAGCCGCCAAGGGCGGCTTCGATCCGGCCCTCGGGATACACCCTGCCCTCGGCGATGCGCCGGCGCAGTTCCTCCGGCGGCAGGTCCACGAGGATGACCTCGTCCGCTTCTTTGGCCAGGAAGGAGTCGGGCAGCGTCTCCCGCTGCCGGACGTGGGTGATGGCGGCGACCTGGTCCCCGAGGGAAGCCAGGTGCTGGACGTTCACGGTGGTCCACACGTCGCTGCCGGCCGCCAGGATCTCCCGCACGTCCTCGTAGCGCTTGGCGTTGCGGCTGCCGGGCTGGTTGGTGTGGGCCAGCTCGTCGACGAGCACCACCTGGGCATGCCGCCGGAGCACCGCGTCGAGGTCGAGGTCCTCGAAGGTCGTGCCCGCGCGGACCACGTGGCGGGTGGGAACGGCCTCCAGGCCCGCCAGGAGCGCGGTTGTCTCCGGGCGCAGGTGCGGCTCGACGTAACCGACGACGAGGTCCGCGCCCGCCGCCGCGGCGCGGTGCGCATCCTCCAGCATCGTGTACGTCTTGCCCACACCGGCCGCGAAGCCCAGATACACCTTCAGGCGCCCGGCGCGATGCCCCGGCCCGGTGGCCGGGGACGGGCCATCCGCCCCGCCCCCGCCGGGAACGGCACCAGCCACGTTCCTCCCCCCCGACCGTCCGCGAGTCGGGACCGCCCATCTTAACGCTTTCTTGATGCCGTCGGCGGTTCCGCTCACGTCCCGCCAACCCGGGGAAACTATACTTCCGCCCGTTTGGGCCGCGCAGGGTCCGGCGAAGCTCATCCGGCGCGGGCCCAGGGGGTGGGTGCCACGGGCGACATCGTTGCGGTCGGTCTGTTCATCGTCACCTTCCTGCTCGTGTCCAAGGCGGCGGACTGGTTCGGAACCTGGTGACGGGGGCCCGGCGGAGCGGCCCATCAACCGGCGGCGGCGAACCGGCCGGCGCCGTCGTGGAGGCGTGTGGCGAGTGGACGTGCTGTTGGCGGTGAGCGTCGTGGTCATGATCTACCTGGTCTACGTGATGATCCATCCGGAAAAGTTTTAGCACGCCGCGCTGCCCAGCGCAGGGCCGAGACACGACCGGGCCGTTGGCGCGCAGGGACGATTCCTGCGGGACGGTGCCGGCTCCGCCTCGCCGCTCATGGAGGGAATCCGCTTGGGTTTAGTCGGCGCCTTCCTCGTGCTCGTGGTCATCGCGCTCGCGGCGCGGCCACTTGGACGTTACATGTTCAAGGTGTTCGCGGGCAGACCTGCCTTCGGCGACCGGATCGCCCGACCCGTGGAGGCCCTCCTGTGGCGCCTGGGCGGGGTGGACCCCGACGAGGGCATGACGTGGAAGCAATACTTCAAGGCTGTGCTGTGGCTCAACCTTCCGATGGCCCTGATCTCGTATGTCATCTTGCGGACCCAGACGCACCTGCCCCTCAATCCCGACCGGCAGGGCGTCATCGCTTGGCCCTTGGCCTTCAACACCGCGGCCTCCTTCGTCGCCAACTGCAACTGGCAGGCGTACAGCGGCGAGCAGACCATGTCCTACCTCTCGCAGCTCGCGGCGCTCGTCTTCCTGCAGTTCACGACGCCGGCCACCGGCATCGCCATGGTCGTCGGCTTCATCCGCGCGCTCGGACAGAAGACGGATACGCTCGGCAACTTTTATGCCGACTACCTCCGCGCCCTGACACGCGTCCTCTTGCCCCTCGCCTTCGTCGGGTCGCTCGTGCTGCTGGCGGCGGGCGTCCCGGACACCTTCGCGGGCGCCGCGGTCGTCCACACGCTGCAGGGAACGACGCAGGTCATCTCCCGGGGGCCGGTGGCCGCGCTGGAGGCCATCAAGCAACTCGGAACCAACGGCGGGGGCTTTTTCAACGCCAACTCGGCTCACCCGTTCGAGAACCCCAACTGGCTCAGCAACGTTCTTGAAATCATCATGATGTCCACCCTGCCCATCGCCCTGGTCTTCACGTTTGGACACATGGTCGACGCGCAACGCGAGGGCACGAGCCAGGCGTCCCTGCGGATCGGCGCCCGCCAGGCCAACGTGATCTTCGGTGTCACCATGACCGTCCTGGTCGCCTGCTTCCTGATCATCTACGGCTCCGAACTGGGCGGCAACCCGGCGCTCCACTCCGCGCTCGGCGTGCGCCTGGCGCCCAACATGGAGGGGCACGAGGTCCGCTTCGGGCAGGCGCTGACCGCCCTGTTCGTCAACAACACGACCGCCTTCACGACCGGTGCGGTCGACACGATGCACGACAGCCTCACACCGCTTGCCGGGGGCACGGCGTTGCTGCTGATGATGCTCAACGCCGTGTTCGGCGGAAAGGGCGTCGGCCTGCTCAATATCCTGATGTTCGTCGTGATCACTGTCTTCGTCAGCGGTTTGATGGTGGGGCGCACCCCAACGCTTCTCGGCAAGAAGATCGAGTCGCGCGAGATCCGCCTCGCGACGGTGGCCATGCTGATCCATCCCGTCCTGATCCTGGCCCCGACGGCCTTCGCCCTTGTGCACAGGATCGGAACCTCGAGCCTGACCAACCCCGCCCTGCACGGGATCTCGGAAGTCGTGTACGCGTATGCGTCGGCCGCTGCCAACAACGGATCCGCCTTCGCGGGCCTCAATGCCAACACCCCCTTTTACAACGTGTCCCTGGGCCTGGTGATCCTGATCGGGCGGTATCTGTCCGTGGCCGCCATGTACGCGTTGGCGGGATCCCTGGCCTCCAAGGTCCCCGCCGCGGTGACGGCCGGGACCCTGCGTACGGATACGTGGTCGTTCGGGTGGGTGTATGTAGGCGTCCTGGTCATCGTCGGCGCGCTGACGTTCTTTCCTGTCCTCGCCCTGGGGCCCATCGGTGAAGCCCTGTCGATGCACGCCGGCATGTGGTTCTGAGCGGCCCGGGACCCGCCTCGTGCCGGATGCCGACCCCGCGCGACCCCGTTCGGAGGTGGCCATGCACGTGGCAGCGTTGACGGCGAAGGGCGGCGACACGGCCGCCGCGGACGGCTCCGCCCTCTGGCGGCGCGCCGTGTGGGACTCGTTCGCCAAGCTCAACCCCGTGACTCTGGTGCGCAACCCCGTCATGTTCGTGGTCGAGCTCGGAACCGCCGTCACGGCCCTCCTCAGCGTCTGGCCGTCCCTGTTCGGGGCTTCCCCGGGCGTGGGCCGTGGGTACGACATGGCCGTGTGCATCGTGCTCCTCCTGACGGTGCTGTTCGCCAACTTCGCGGAGGCCTACGCGGAGGGGCGGGGCCGGGCGCAGGCCGACGCCCTGCGACGCACGCGCGTGCAGACGACCGCGCGCCTGATCGGCGAGGACGGCGTCGAGCTGGGAATCGTGCCCGGAGGGTCGCTGCGGCGGGGCCAGACGATCCGCGTCCAAGCCGGCGAGGTCATCCCCGGCGACGGGGAGATCATCGCGGGCATCGGTTCGGTGGACGAGTCGGCGATCACAGGCGAGTCGGCCCCCGTCATCCGTGGTGCGGGGGGCGACTTCTCGTCGGTCACGGGAGGCACTCGGCTGCTCTCGGATACGATCGACCTCCGCATCACCGCGGAGCCCGGGGGATCCTTCCTCGACCGCATGATCGCGCTGGTCGAGGGCGCCGAGAGGCAGAAGACGCCCAACGAGATCGCCCTGAACGTCCTGCTCGCCGGCCTGACGCTGATCTTCGTCGTGGTGGTCGTCACGCTCGAGCCGCTGGCGGAGTTCCTCGGGCAGCCCCTGCCGGTGGCCTCGCTGACCGCGCTCCTCGTGGCGCTCATCCCCACGACCATCGGCGCCCTCCTCTCCGCGATCGGTATCGCAGGCATGGACCGCGTCCTGCGGTTCCGCGTGGTCGCGAAGTCCGGTCGAGCCGTCGAGGCGGCCGGCGACGTCGACACGCTGATCCTGGATAAGACCGGAACCATCACGATCGGCAACCGGATGGCGACCGAGTTCGTGCCTGCCCGCGGGATCGCGCCGAGCGAAGTCGCGCACGCGGCGCTCTGGGCCTCGCTCGGCGACGAGACCCCGGAGGGACGGTCCATCGTCGCTCTGGCCCAGCAGGAGGGCATCGAGGCCCCGGCCGCACCCCCGAGCGGCGCGCAGGTCATCGCCTTCTCCGCGGAGACCCGCCGCAGCGGGCTGGTGCTGCCGGACGGCACCGAGTACAGCAAGGGCGCGGTGGACGCCATGGCCGGCCTGGTCGAGGCCAAGGGCGGCGCCATGGGCACCGACGTGCGGCAGGCGGCGGACGCCATCGCCCGCGCGGGAGGGACGCCCTTGGCCGTCGCCGAGGGTGGGCGCGCGCTCGGCGTCGTGCACCTGAAGGACATCGTGAAGGCCGGCCTGGCCGCGCGGTTCGATGCCCTGCGCGCTATGGGCATCCGCACGATCATGGTCACCGGCGACAACCCGCTGACGGCGGCCAGCATCGCCCGCGAGGCAGGGGTGGACGACTTCGTCGCCGAGGCCAAGCCCGAGGACAAGATGCGGCTGATCCGCGCGGAGCAGGCGCAGGGACGCCTCGTGGCCATGACCGGAGACGGGACGAACGATGCGCCGGCCCTGGCCCAGGCCGACGTGGGCCTTGCCATGAACAGCGGGACGGCGGCGGCCAAAGAGGCCGGCAACATGGTGGATTTGGACTCGGACCCCAGCAAGCTCATCGAGGTCGTCTCCATCGGCAAACAGTTGCTGATCACACGGGGCTCCATCACGACGTTTTCGATCGCCAACGACGTGAGCAAATACTTCGCGATCCTGCCGGCCATGTTCTCGCCGATCCTGCCGGTGCTCGGTAAGTTGAACATCATGCACCTGACCAGCCCGCGCAGCGCGGTGATGTCGGCCATCATCTTCAACGCCCTGATCATCCCAGCGCTGATCCCCCTGGCCATGCGCGGCGCTCGATACAAAGCGATGGGCGCGACCGAGATGCTTGTGCGCAACATGATGCTCTACGGCCTCGGTGGGGTGCTCCTACCCTTCGCGGCCATCAAGGCCATCGACCTGTTGCTCACGGCCCTGCACCTGGCCTGAGCGGGCCGCGTGACCCGTGTCGGCTGCCAGGGGACGGAACGGAGGCGCTCCCGGATGCATTTCGAAGGCTGGCGCGCGTGGGGCCCCGCCCTGCGGATGAGCATCGTGTCCTGGCTGCTTTGCGGCGTGGCGGTGCCGTTGCTGATCGTCTTCGTGGGCGAGGCGCTCGTCCCGGCGCACGCCCAGGGCTCCATGCTCCGAGGTCCCTCCGGCCAGGTGGTCGGGTCGGCGGACATCGGCCAGGATTGGACTTCGCCCCGGTGGTTCTGGGGGCGGCCGTCCGCCACGCTGAATCCGGCGACCGGCAAGCCGGAGCCGTATGCCGCGAACAACTCGGGCGGCAGCAACCTCGGCCCGACGAATTCGGCGCTGAAGGCCGAGGTGCAGGCGAACCTCCAGGCCTTCCTCGCCGGCAACCCGGGCGTCAGCGCCTCGCAGGTGCCGCTCGACCTGCTGGAGAGCTCGGGGTCGGGGCTCGACCCGGACATCACCCCCGCCAGCGCCTACATCCAGGTCCCGCGCGTGGCACGGGCCACGGGCCTCCCTGCGGCCACGCTGGATGCCCTCGTCGCAGGCCAGACGCACGACGGATTGCTTGTGCGGCTCTTCGGCGCGCCCTTCGTCAACGTGCTGCGCCTCAACGTCGCCCTCGCGCGGACGGAAGGCGCCCCGTGAAGGAGCCGGGCTCCGTGGAACGGCGGGGCGGGGAGCGGCCGGCCCGGACGGCCACCCACGCGGGCCTCGACATCACGGTCGTGCTGCGCAGCGGCGACGTGGTGCCCATGGACGGGGAGGCCATCGAGGGCCAGGCGGTCGTCGACGAGGCCGCCGTCACCGGGGAGTCTGCCCCGGTACTGCGGGAGGCGGTGCCCGGCCACCATACCGTATTGGCAGGGACGCGGCTGACGAGCGGTTGGCTGCGCGTGCGCCCGCTCACCGCCCCGGTCCTGCGGCAGGCCGCGCGTCGGCGCCTCGCCGCCTGGTGGCCCGCGGTGGTGCTGGGCCTCGCCGCGGCGTGGGCGCTGCTGACGCGTGCCTGGACCGGTTGGCCCCGCGCGGCCGCGGTCGCGATCCTCGCCATCCCGGTCCTCTCGCTCGCCGCGCGCGCCGCGGCGGCAGCCGTCCAGAGGCGCTTCTGGGGCACGCTCCGGGTCCTGCCGCTGGCTGCGCGGCCGCTGGAGAGGGCCGCCCGCTGCAACACGCTCCTGCTGTCCGACGGGGCGGTCGATGCGGCGGGGCGGCTGGTGGCCGTGGCGTTCCACGCACTGCCTCCGGCGGCGCCCGCGGAGGTCGCCGCCGCCGCGCACCGGGCCGGGCTGGCCGACGAAGGCCGGATCGCCCACTCCGTGCACATCCTCGCCCAGAGCCGGGGCCTGCAGGCGGAAGCCGCCCTGATCCGCGAGCCGGTCTGCGGGCCGGTGGCCGAGGTGGCCCGCCAGGTGGCCATTCGGGGCGGCGCGTGGCCGGAGGAGGCCCGGGTGCTGGAGGCGGACATCGCGGCCAGGGGCGCACGGTGCCTGGCGGCGGCCGACGGTGCCCGCCCGCTGGGACTCGTGGAACTGCGGGCCGCCGCCACATGGCCCACGCTGGACGACGCGCTCGCGGCGGGCCTATCCCTCTCCATCCTGCAAGAACCGCGGGGCCTGGCCGCGGCCGCCGCCGAACTCCGCGCCCAGGGACGCGCCTTCGCGGTGGCCTGCGAGGGCACCGGAGGAGGGGCCCCGCCGCCGGGGGCGACGTTCGTGCTCGCGAGCACCGCGTGGGGTGCGGCCCGCCCCACGGCCCTCGACCTGGACGCGAACGTGGGCAAGCTCCCCGCGCTCGTCCTGGGGGCCCGCCGCCTGCGCGCCCGTCTGCGCGCCCTGGCGACGGTGGCGATCGCCGCCGACGCCGTCCGGGCGGCCGCCGTCGTGCGCGTCGCGGTGCTCGCCCTGCGCGGCCCTGCCCCACGCTGGGGCGTGCTGAACGCGGCCGCCATGGGCTTGGTCATGGCGACCACGACGGCGGCCCTGGCGGCCATGGCCAGCCTGGAGCGGCGCGCCGCCGGGTGAGCGTTCCTCCTGCGAACGGCGGTGGCCGTCCGTGCATGCCGCCGCGTGCCTCAGCGCGGCCGCTCCGGTCCTATGCCGCCACCCGTCGCAGGCGGGTCGGGATCGGGGAACCGGTAGCCGACGCCGATGTCCGTGAGCAAGAATTGCGGGTCGCGCGGCTCCGGTTCGACCTTCCGGCGCAACTGACTCACGAATACCCGCAGATATTGGGTCTCCGCCTCATACTCCGGGCCCCACACATGGCGGAGGATCATCTGGTGCGTGAGCACCTTCCCGCGATGGGTGGCGAGGTAGGCGAGCAGCGCATACTCGGTGGGCGTCAGGTGGATCTCCTGTCCGTCGCGCTGCACCCGGTGCCGCGCGAGGTCGATGACGAGGTCCCGGTGGGTGACGACGGGCAGGCCCACCTCCTCCTTGGAGCGGCGCAGCGCCGCCCGGATGCGCGCCAGCAGTTCCGCGATGCCGAACGGCTTGACGAGGTAGTCGTCCGCCCCGGCATCCAGGGCCTTGACCTTTTCCCGCTCCGCCTCCCGAACCGACAGCACGATGACCGGCACCCGACTCCAGGCGCGGAGCCGGACGCAGACGTCGCCGCCGTCCATATCGGGCAGCCCCAGGTCGAGGATCACCACGTCGGGCTCGTGGAGGGCAAGCATGTCGAGCGCCTCTGCCCCGGCTGCCGCCTGCAGGACCGCGTATCCCGCCGCCTGCAGCGCGGCCCGGAGCGCACGGCGGATCTGAGGTTCATCGTCCACGACGAGGATGCGCTGCGCCACGGTTCAGCCTCCCCACGGAGCGCGGGCCGGCGCCCCGGGCATCCGCCGGACCTCAGCCGCCGCGGGCCACGTCGCGGTGAAGCGGCTGCCGCCCCCCGGCCGGGCTTCGACCCAAAGCCGCCCGCCATGGGCCTCCACGAGGGCGCGGGCGATGGAGAGCCCGAGGCCGGTGCCGGACGGTCCTTCGAGGCGGGGTCCTGAGCCCAGTCCGGACCGGTAGAAGCGCTCGAAGATGCGCTCGGCTTCGCCCGGAGGCACGCCGGGCCCGCGGTCGTCCACCCAGATCGCGACAAGGCGCCCGTCCCCCGAGGGGCGACCGCCCACCTCGACCGGTGTCCCCGGCGGCGCGTACTTGGCGGCGTTGTCCAGCAGGTTGCCCAGCGCGATCGCCGCCAGGCCGGGATCACAGTCGAGGAGGGGGAGGCCGTCCGGGATCGCCATGGAGACCCGTTGCGGCGACAACCTCGGGCGGGCCTGCTGCACGCCTTCCCAGACGAGGGTCTCGGCGGCGCAGGGCCGTCGTTCGAGGGCGAGCGCTCCCGCCTCGATGCGCGACATGCAGAGCAGATTGGCGATGAGGCGGTTCAGGCGGCTGGCTTCGTCGTCGAGGGTGTGGAGGAGGTCCTGCCGGCTGGCCTCGTCCACCCATACCTCCGGCCGCTGCAGGGCCGTGGCCGACACCCGGATCGCCGCGAGGGGCGTCCGAAGTTCGTGGGACACGCTGGAGAGCAGCGCGGACTTCAGCTCGTCGCTGCGCCGCAGGGCGCGCGCGTCCGTGATTTCCCGCAGGAGGTGGAATCGCTCCAGGGCAAGGGAGCCGAGGCCGCCCACCGCCTCCGCGATGCCGACCTCCATCGCGCCGCCCGCCGCGAGCAGGACGACACGGTGACCGGTCCTCCGGCCCAGCGGCAGCGCCAGGACCGTGGTGGCGCCCGGCACCCGCACGGCTTGGGGGCGCCGCGGAAAGTCCGCCCACACCTGGGAGGCGGCGAAGTCGAGCCACTCCGCCGGCCAAAGGGCCGCGGCCGCGGCGGGACACCACGGCCCAGGACCGCCGCCAACCCACTCCTGGGCGAGCGCGCGGTCCGCGCCCAAGGCGCGGCCGCAATCGTCGGCGAGCGCCGCGAGCATGTCCATCGTGTCCTCCGCGCCCGTCACGCGCCCCAGGATGCCGCGGCTGAGCTCCAGCAATCGCCGGGTCTGGCGCGCCTGCTCCTCGGCCTGCCGGGAGCGGGCCGCGACCCGGGCCACCAGTTGGCTCGTGACGATGGCGGTCACCATGAAGGCACCCAGCGCGAACCAGTTCGCCGGGTCGGCGATGGTCAGGGTGTATGTCGGCGGCAGGAAGAAGTAGTTGAAGGCCAGGGTGGCGGCCAGGGACACGACCGCTCCGGCCCACAGCCCGGCCGCCGCGGAGGCGACCAGCACGACCATGAGGTACGACAGGGCCACGTCCGCCGGATTCGGTTGCAGGGGCCGCAGAATGATGGTCGCCAAGGCGCCAAGCGCCGGTCCGAGCGCCTGGCGCGCCGCCCACGCGCCGCCGAGCCGCATCCCGGCACGCCTCCCGGGCGCCGGGGGCCCGCGCCCGCGCGGCCCCCGGCGCAACTCGCAAGACACCTCTCATTATCCGGTTTTTCGCACCCACGAGCAGCGGGGCGGGATTTTCGCGGCGCGTCGCTGCCGCCGCTGCGGGAAACGGGATGGACAGTGAGGTTGGAGACACCCGGCCGCGCG
>JAJYVV010000242.1 GCA_021791815.1 Bacillota bacterium
CGGCGAAGGCCAGCAACGACTCGCCCCGCACGAGCGGCCGCACGAACCGCTCCGCCTGCGCCGGCGACCCGTAGCGAACGATGGGGCGCCAGATCGCGCCCGCCACGTGGACGATCATGCGGATGGAGCCGTGGCCGGTCGAGAACTCCTCCAAGAGCGGCAGGAACTCCGACAGGGAGAGCCCCCGGCCGCCCAGGGCGGCCGGGGCCCCGAGCCCGAGGTAGCCGCGGCTGCCGAGTTCCCGCCACAGCGCCGGCGGCACCGCGCCGTCGGCCTCCACGCGCTCGCCCCAGGCCCGCAGAGGGCCCGCCGCGTAGGCGCGGACCTCCGCCAGCAGGGCAGCGGGGCCCGATGCCCCGCTCGGGGCCCCGTGGTCGTCCGCACCCACGCCCGCCCACCCCCGCGGCATCCTACGAGCCGGCGGCGGGCCGCGTGCGTTGTACGCAGGTCAGGGCCCGGCGCCGGACGCCCAGAACGCGCTCATGGGCGGGGTCGTGGCGGCGTGGCCCAGGAGCGGGAGGCCGAGCCCGTCCTCGATCGTGGCGAGCAGGGAATAGTGGTCGTACGGCACCGACACGCGCATCCCGGCCGGGAGACCGGGAGCGACCACCAGGGTCAGGACGTGGCCGCCGCCCTGGCCGGCGGGGATGCCGCAGCAGGCGGCGTCATCCCCGCCGTACGACTCATCCCACGTGATGAAGAGGACGCCGCCGTCCTGCCAGGCCGGGCTCGCCAGGATGCGGGGCACGAAGGTGGAGAGCCAGGCGTCCGCCTTCGTCGCCGCGCAGTCGTGGCCGTCGTTGCACAGGTTCGGGGTGATCCACGCGAGGCGCGGGATGCGGGCCGCGAGCCCGGCGGCGGTGCCCGGCGAGGACGCGGGGGCGGGCACCGCCGGCAGCAGGGCCTCGAGGTTCGTGAGGGGCTGGATGCCCGCGCAGAGCCCCGCGCTGCCGCGCACGTCGTTGTAGTAGCGGAACGGGTCGTGCTTGCCCGCGTAGTCCGTGCCCAGGTCGAACGGTCCCAGGTAGCACGGGGACGGCAGCCCCTCCATGTAGCCGCCCCAGGAGACGCCGGCGGCCGCGGCCTCGGAGGCGAGGTTCGGCGCGCTCTGGTAGCAGAAGAAGCAGTCGCTGGTGACCCAGGTGTTCCCGCTGGTCAGGGCGAGGTAGTTGGGCAGGCTGGGGTGCGCGACCGAGTCGTAGGCCGTGGCCGCCGCGTACCGCGCGAGAAGGCTCGACACGTAGGGCAGCCCGATCGCGCCCCCGTACCCGAGGTTCTCCATGACGATGATGAACACATGGGAGAAGGCCGGGACGCCCGAGGCGGTGCGCGACGGCCCCGGGCCCGCCGGAGACCGGGCGGCGGAAGGCGGCGGGGCCGGGGTGGGGCTGGCCCCGGCGGTGGTGGAGGCGGACGAGGGAGCGGCCGGGGCCGTCGCCGGGGTGCCGGGCGCGCCCTTCGTCTCGGTCGCCTGCCGGGCCGGTGAGGGCCCCGCGGCGCAACCGCCCAGGCCCACGGCCAGCGACACCATCAGCCCCACCGCCCCGCACAGCACCTCGCGCCGCAGGCGCCGCGCGGCGACCCGCATCGGTCCGTCCCGCATGGCCACACCCCTCCCCGCCCTGCGCGGGGCGGCGGCCCTTCGCTCGACCGCCCTCGCCCCGATCCTGGCACAACCGGTCCACGGCGACATGACGTCTCCACGCCGAGGCCCTGCGGTCGGACGCCGCCGGCACGCGCGGGGGAGACCCGGGACCACCGCGCGGCGAGGTCCAGGCCCGCCCGCTGCGCAATGCATTTCCACAGACGTCTCCTTGGAGGTATGGAAGCGCTCGAAGTGATCTTCCTGGGCCAGTTGGCCGGCATCGGCGAGTCCGCCATGCGCGGCGGCGGCGACGAAGGGCTCCGGACTGGGGCGGCGCTGGTGCTGCGCGACGTGTTCGCCCAACCGGGCACGTCGGTCGGCGAGGTTCGCGGGCCCCACCGGGCTGCCTCAGGGCGAGGCTGCGCGAGGCCGGAACGCTCGACGCCGCGGCACACGGCGGAGGTGGCGCGCCGGGGCGTGGTCTCGGCGGACGCGGCCCTCGCCCGAGCCTTCGCGGCCCAGGAGGCCGCCTCCGCCCCGCGCTCGTCGACGCCGACGACCTGGCCCGCCGCCTCCGTTCCGTTCGGCGGGAGGAGACGCCGGGGCCGATCGCCTCCGCCCTCGCACGGGCCCGCCCGCAGTCGCGGCGCAGGCCGGCGGGCTGACGGCGCGTCGGGGGCCGCGGCCCCTGGGGAGGTCGTCATGCACGCCGGACCGCTCGCGATGTTCTGGCTCCGCCTGAACCTCTGGCTGCGGATCGGCGTCTGTGCCGGCGCGCTCGCGCGCCGCGCCCCGGGCTTCGGCCGGGCGTGCCGCCGCAGGGGAGGCGGCACCCCGCCGCTCCCGGGCGGATGCCGGGCCGGCAGGCACCCGCGGGGCGCCGTAGCGGCGCCGCCCGCCGCGAGCGGCCGGTGGACGCTTGACGGCCGGCCGCGGCCCGCCCTATAGTTGCCCAGGTGGTTATATAACCGGGTGGTTGAATGCGGATGGAAGCAGACGGGCTGAGCGCGGTGTTCGCGGCGCTGGCCGATCCGACGCGCCGGGCGATCCTGGACCGGCTGGCGGCGGGCGAGGCCACCGTGACCGAGCTCGCCGAGCCGTTCGCGATCAGCCTGCCGGCGGTCTCCAAGCACCTGAAGGTCCTGGAGAAGGCCGGCCTGATCCGCCGCGGCCGCAGCGCCCAACGGCGGCCATGCCGGCTCGACGTGGCCGCCCTGCAGGAGGCGGCCGACTGGATCCTGCGCTACCGCCGGTTCTGGACCGAGAGCTTCGAGCGCCTGGACGAGTATCTGCGCGACATCCAAAAGGAGGGTGGGGAGCGTGGCGGCGAGGGGGACGGCCAACCGTGAAGTCGTCCTGACCCGGGTGTTCGAGGCGCCTCGCGAGATCGTGTGGCAGGCGTGGACGGAGCCGGCCCGGCTCGCGGCCTGGTGGGGCCCGCACGGGTTCACGAACCCGCGCTGCGAGGCCGATCCGCGGCCAGGGGGCGCGATCCGCATCGACATGCGGGGGCCGGACGGCACGGTGTATCCCATGACGGGCGCGTTCCGGGACGTCGTGGCGCCCGAGCGCCTCGTCTTCACCAGCGCGGCGCTCGACCGCGAGGGCCGGCCCATGTTCGAGGTGCTCAACACGGTCACGTTCGCGGCGGACGGCGGCCGGACGATCCTCACGGTCCACGCCCGGGTCACCGGCGAGACCGGCGCGGCCGCCGCGCACCTGTCCGGTCAGACCGTCGGCTGGGCGCAGAGCTTGGAGCGGCTCACGGCGCTGGTGTCGGGCGAGGGCGACCTTGCGCGGGTCCTCGTGGTCCAGCGGGTCTTCGAGGCGCCGCCCGGCGCCCTCTTCGAGGCGTGGACGGACCCGGAGGCGATCGCGCGTTGGTGGGGTCCCCGCCGCCTCACGAGCCGGGTCGAGCGGCTGGAAGCGCGGCCGGGCGGCGCGTGGCGGATCGTGCAGCGCGACGAGGGCGGCCGGGAGTACGCGTTCGACGGCGAGTTCCGCGAGGTCACGGCACCCCGGCGCCTGGTATACAGCCAGCGGTTTGAAGGCCACGAGGTCGAGAACACCGTCCGCTTCCGCGACGTGGGAGGCGGGCGGACCGAGGTCCTGCTCGTCGGCCGCTTCGCGTCGATGGGCGAGCGGGAGGGGGCGGTCGGGGCGGGGATGGAGTCCGGCGTGGCCGAGGGCCTGGACCGGCTGGCCGAGGCGCTCGCGTCGGGCCGGGAGATCGTGATGACGCGGGTGCTGCCCGCGCCGCGGGATCTCGTCTTCCGGATGTGGACGGAGCCCGAGCACGTCGTCCGCTGGTGGGGCCCGCGGGGCTTCACCACGGCGATCCAGGAGATGGATGTGCGCCCCGGCGGGGCCTGGCGCTTCGTCATGCGGGCACCCGACGGCACCGAGCACCCCAACCTCGTCCGATATGCCGAGATTGCCCCGC
>JAJYVV010000243.1 GCA_021791815.1 Bacillota bacterium
GCGAGGGGAGGTGACGACGGTGAAGATGCAGCCAGGTGAGGGCCAGCCAGACCATGGCCAAGTGATGGTGAAAGCCCGGCCAGGAGCGGCCCTGGTACTGGTCGAGTCCGGCCTCCTGCTTGGCGTTGAGCAAGGCTCCATACTGCACCTCCTCCCGACGATTGAGTACGTTTCGCGAGGCCCGCGGCACTCGCCTCTGCGCCTCAGAATAGCACGGACCGGCACGGGCGCGGGGGGCGACCGGCGCCGGTCCAGTGTCGCTTTTCCCGCTCTGCATCGAAGGCCCGCAAGGCTGCCGCACAACGGCGCCCCGCATCGGTCAGAGAATCGTTCCGGGCGATACGCTCGCAGGTGTCCAGCACCCAGCCGGAGAGCCAGTCAGCCTGCGACTGGGGGAAGACCTGGGAGGCGCGCACCGCCTCGAAGCAGGCGAACTCCGCTGGCGTGAGACGGATCGTGACGGCCACCGTGCGCATCCCTCCTGATTTGGCCACCGGAGACGCCCCTTTCGGCGAGAGGAATATGCATGCATATCCGTTCCGTCAACTTGGTGTTTCCGCAGTCTGCCGCGCGCCCCGGCGCAACCCGCGAAACTTCCACGCGCGGGGCCGGGGTGCATCGGAGCCCAGCGGTTCGAAGAGGCACTCGCCGCGGTCGTTGTAAACATGGCCGACCAGAAGTCCGGCGCGGCGCCACTTCAACGCGGTGTGCCCCGTGACCCCGACGGCTGCGGCGATCTCGTCCAGCGTGAGCAGGCCACGGGCGCGCAGGCGAGTGAACCGGTCCGGCAAGTGGTGGGCCTGGCGGAGAGCCCAGATGCCGCGGCGCGTGAACGGCTTGCCACCATACCCGCGCTGGTGGCGGGCGTTCAGTTCGGCCGCCACCTCCCCATCGGTGTGCTCGTCGAGCAACTGGTCGATGAGCTGAATGAGTTGAGGCTGAATCTTCGGCAACCGCCATCCCGGCAGGGGTAGCGGCAGGCGGAGCGTGCGGCAGGCCCCACCCTTGAAGCGGACGTGGGCGGTGATCTCGTCCCCGCGCAGCAGCGTCACGTCCTCCAAGATCAGGCGCACGATGCGCTTGCGATCGCGATCCGTGGTCTGGGGGTCGCACCACAGCCGGGGGAAGTCCGTCGCCAGGCTCAGAATCTTGCCGCGGCACCGCTCGTCGACGACGAGTCGATCCTCGCTGCGGCGGCGTTCGTACGTCTCCTCCGCCGATTGCAGAGCGCGCAGCTTGGCGTTCCAGTCCGTCTCCAGCACGTCCGCGACCAGGCGGTTGTCGGGGTCCACCTGGAGATAGCGCCGCCGAGCGAGCTCCACCTCGTAGCGGGCCCGTTCCACCTCGTGCCGCCGCAGGCGCTCGGCCTCCTCCGCGCGCTCGACCAGTTCCTGCTGGACGCCCAGAGCCGCCTCCAGCGCCAGCGGCGTCACCGACTCGATCAGCAGATTCCCGATCGCCTCGTCGAGCCCGGCTCCCGGGATGTACTGGCAGCGGGTGCCGCTCGAGGCCAGAGTGCGCGCGCAATAGTAGTCGGGCACCAGTCGCCCGCCGCTGCGCGCGTGGTAACGCACGGCCAGGCGCGCACCGCAGCGACCGCAGAGGGCCAGGCCCGCCAGTAGCGCGGTGCCCTCGCGGGGCGCACCGCTGTGCACGGCCGGTGCGTTGGCCGCCAAGCGCCGGAGGTTCTCTTCATATTCCTCCCACGAGATGTAGCCGGGGTGCGCTCCGGGTCGGCAGGCCACCCATTGCTCGCGGGACAGGCGCTCCACGTGCAGTCCTCGGCCCGGGATGCGGCGCACCCGCTGGCGCCCGAAGCAGAATGCCCCGGCATAGCGCGGGTTGTGCAGCACGTCTACCACGATGCCGTGCGTCAGGGGCACCCAGACCAATTCGCCGTTCCGCGGAGCCCCGCGCGTGCACCGCGGGAAGGCGATCCCCCGCCGGCGGAATTCGCGCACGGTCTGCCCGGCCGAACCCGTCCGTCGGAAGGCCTGGAACAGCAGGCGCACCGCGTTCTGCACCTGCTGGTCTGGGTCGAGGACCACCCGTCCGTCGGGAGCATAGACGAAGCCGGCCGGCAAGGGCGTCTTCAGGTCCCCGCGCCGGGCCTTGTTGAGCAGGCCGCCCCGCAGGCGGGCACGGAGCACGTGCAACTCGGCCTCGGACATCGTGCCCTTGAGCCCGAGCACGAGACGGTCGTTGAAGTCGCCGGGGTTGTAGATGCCATCCTCATCGAGCAGCAGCGTGTCGGTCATCGCACAGATCTCCAGAAGCCGGTACCAGTCGCTGGAGGAGCGGGCGAGGCGCGAGACCTCCAGACCGAGCACGATCCCGACGTGCCCGAGCCCCACCTCCGCGACCAGGCGCTGAAACCCTTCCCGGTCCGCGGCGGAGGCACCGGACTGGCCCAGGTCGCTGTCCACGACGACGATCCGCTCCGGGGGCCACCCCAGGCCCACCGCCTTGGCCCGCAACGCATACTGCCGCTCGGTGCTCTCAGTGTTCTCTCGCACCTGCCGCATGGTGCTTTGGCGCACATACAGATACGCGTCCCGCTTGAGGTGGCTTGCCGTCACCTGCTGGGACATCTCCGCCGGCACCGCTTCACCCCCTGACCAGATGCAGCGCCATCTCGGCCAGCACCGCGGGCAACTCGACCGGGATGGCCTCCGCCGGTTCCTGCGTGGCTGCGACCTCGCTTCTCCCGGCCGGCGGCACGGGCGCTGCCTGACGCCAGGTCTCCAACCAGGTGGGCAGGCCGTGACGCAGCAGTACCACCAATCCCTGGGCCAGACCGCCGGCGGGCGCGGTGCCGAGCGCATAGGCGCGCAACGCCTCGTAACGCTCCGTCAACCCGGGGTCGGCCCGGAGCCCTCCGCCTGCGCCGGCCGCCCCTTTTTTCGCTGCCGGGCCAGGCCACGCTCGATCGTTCGCGGGTGCACGGAGAGTCCGAAACGGCTCTGCACCCTTCGGACCAGTTCCCCCGCGCTCAGCCCGGGCTCGTCGTTCAGGGTCTGGGCAAGAAACTCCACCACCTCCGGCGTAAGCTTGTGTGCGCGTCGCGGGCCGGGCTTCTGGGGCAGCAACCCCGGCAGACCGCTGGCGTGCAACGCCTCCTGCGCCTTGTAGAACGAGGGGCGGGAGAAGCCAAAGGCCGCGGCGGCGTGGTTGACCGGCAGGCCATCCGCCTCGACGCGCCGGACCATCTCGTACTTGACCTGCACCAAGTCCTCCGCGTCGAAGAACGGGGTGCCGGCCCGAAAGACGGGGTCGGTGACCGCGTCGGGCCGGGGGTTGAGGGCGTGGCGCTCGCGGAGCGCGGCGGACTTGTCCGACTCGGGCGGCTTGGCCTTGTCCATGCCCGGTCCTCCCCGCCAGCTATGATAACTTCATTATGTGCATATGTGCCATGACGTCAACCCGCTTCCGGCCATCTCTACGGGTAGATGTCACTGCAAGAGCACAATATACCAAAGTGCCCCGACTCGCCTCCGAACCGCCTCCGCCGGCACTTCGGCAAAATCCCCATTACACACACGGCGTAATTCCCTTTACGCTCCTGCCCGCCGCCCTCCCGTATCCGCCGTCCCACCCTCCGCCTTGAGGTCACCCAGCAACCCCACCAACGCGATCAGGTCAGCGACCCGGAACCGGGACCGGCCCGCGGCCACCACCACGAATGGATCGGCCGTGGCCAGGCTGGTCCACGCCACCGGCATGGATCGCTCCTGCCCCCGGGCATCGCGGTACGACACGCGGTCTTCACCGCCATGCTTGGCTCGGCTGATCACCTCGAGCTTCTGGCCACTCAGCGGGTGGTGCGGATGAACGACGCGGCAAACCAGACCCGGATCGACGTCATCCGGTGCACTCTGCAGGGTTGTCCTTCTCGTACGAGTAGCGCTCGATGATCGGTCGGCGGTGCGCCAGTTGGGCCAGTTCGTCGACGCTTGCCGTGCGTGGGCCGGTGATGACGTACTGCTTGGTGTTGACGCTGGCAGGATCCCCCGGGG
>JAJYVV010000244.1 GCA_021791815.1 Bacillota bacterium
GGCCCGCGCCCTCGGGGCGCCGGACCGGCGCCCGCCGGCGGGCGTGCCGCGGCGACCCGGCTAACGTGGCGACGGCTGGACACCTCCCCGTGGCGCGGCGGGATGGGCTCGGACCGTGTCCCGCGCCGCCAGCCCCGGACCCCGGGGCGCCCCCGCGCAGCCCCTCCGCCGCTCGGCCGCCCGAACGCCGCGCCGATCCTAGCATGGGCCGGCGGGCCGGACCACGGCGCCTCGACGGCCGCGCGCCTCCGGGGGCCGCCGCGCTGCGGCCCCCGGAGGCGGGGCCTCGCCGTGCCCCGACCGGCCGGCCCCGCCGTCCCGGCGGGGAGCGACCCGCCCGATCTTCCTGGTCGCGCCCTGCCGGCATTCGCGCCGCTGTCGGGCGACGTGGACCTGCCGCCGCCTGGGTTGGCGCACGTCCTCGCGGGGACGGCTGGGCACTCCCGCTGACGATCACGACCTCCCCGGTCGGCCGCGCCGGCCCGTTGGTGGCCGGGCTCTTCAGCGACCGGCTCGGCCGGGGGGGCCCATGCGGGCGGGCGTCGCGCTGGACGCGGCCGCGCCGGTGCGCTGCGCCGCCCCGCCGTCCTCCGGGACCCGCACGAAGGGTCGGCCCTCGCCCGGTTCCTGGCGCTGACGATGGTGGTCCACGTCCTCGCGCCCGTGGTCGGGCCGCAGATGCTCCACGTGGGCTCCTGGGGCAGGGTGTTCGTGCTCCTGGGGGGCATCGCGCTCGCACCGTTGGTGACGGCCGCGGCGGGCTGCCGGAGGCCAAAGGCCGCGAGCGGAGGCGGTCGGGCCAGGACCTTGCCTCGACGCTGGGAACCTTGCGCCGCTCCGTTCGCGGGCTCGCCGTTCGGGATCCAGAACCGCTGCGGCGCCCCGGCCCAGACCTTCAGCTTTCATCTTTCCCGCCAACGCGCTGGGCATCATGGCGGCGCTCCCGGCGGTCGCGGGAGTGGCGGGGCTCGGGCGGCCGCTCATCCTGCCCGGCTTCTTCCTCGTGATGGCGAGCATCGGGCCGAACGCGGCGGCGCTCGCACGCGCGGATCACGCCGCGGGAGCGGGCGGCGCGGCGGCCTCGCCCGGTTCGTCATCGGGGCTGCCGTCGCGGCCAGCCTCGCGCGGGTGACCTTGGCGGGGCGGGCGGGGTGTGGCGGCGAGCCCGGCGGCCCCCCGCGGGCGGGACCGCGGACCCCGTGCCGTGGCCGCTTCTGGTCCGGCCACCCCGACCCTCAGGTGCTCCGACCCGCCACCGGGACGAGGACGCGCGGGCGCTCGCGCACCTCCCGGCTGGTCTCGTCCATGAACACGTAACCGGTGCCGGCGACGGTCGAGAGCCCCGCGTGCCGGCCCCGGGGGTCGAGGACGACGGCGTGGACCGCGCCGAGGTAGGGATCCACCAGATGGTCGAGCTCGCGCATGGCGGCGATGCCGGCGGGCGCGGGCGCCGCGCCGGCGCGCAGGTGGGCGACCAGGCTGTGCGCGGTGGCGCAGCGCATGGTCATCTCCCCGCGCCCCGTGCAGGCGGCCGCGCCCCAGCGGCTGTCGCAGTAGTTTCCCGAGCCGATCAGGGCGGAGTCGCCGACCCGCCCCGGATACTTCCAGGCCCATCCGCTGGTGCTCACCCCGGAGGCCAGGCGCCCCCGCCCGTCCAGGGCGAGGACGTTGACCGTGCCGGCATCCGTCCCCGCCGCCCGTTCCGGATCCGAGGAGAGTCGGGAGGCGACGGCTGCCAGCACGGCGTCCACCTCGCCGCCGGGCGAACGCCGCGTGCGCAGGCCCTGCTCGTGGATCGCCCGCGCCTCCGGCGTGAGGAGCTCGCAGCCCGGGAAGCCGCATTCCCGCGCGAAGCGCTCCGCGCCCTCGCCGACCAGCAGGACGTGGGGCAGGTCCTCCATGACCCGTCGCGCCACGGAGATGGGGTGCTCGAAGCCGCGGAGGGCGGCGACCGCCCCCGCGGCGAGCGTGTCACCGTCCATAATGCTGGCGTCCAGTTCGACCACGCCGAGGACGTTCGGCAGGCCGCCCCGCCCCACGCTGTGGTCGGAGGGGTCGCTCTCCACCAGCCGGATCGCGGTCTCGACCGCGTCCAGGGCCGAGCCCCCGCGCAGGAGGACCTCCAGGGCCTCGGGGAGACCGACGCGCGCGTTGCTGCTGCCGACGATGGTGACGATGCCGCCTCGACCCCGCTTTCGTGGTCGCGGCCACGCCTTTTCGCCGGGGCGGGCCCCGACCCTTGCCCCCGGGGCCGCGTCGGAGAGCGCCGCGCCTCAGCCCGCTCCCTCCGGCCATCGCTCGCGCAGGTCCGGCGCCGCCCCGGCCGGCACGACGACGTCGAGCAGGGCCCGATCCCCCTCGTACGCGCGGGCCGCCACGCGGCCGCCGGCCCGCGCGATCGCCCGTTCCGCCCGGTCGAGGTCCGCGTGCGGAACGGCGAGGCGCAGCCGATCCAGGGTCTCCCAACGGAGCCTCCCGGCCGCGGAGACGGCCGCCGCCGCGGCTTCCCCGTACGCGCGCCCAAGGTTGCCCGCGCCCAGCAGCACCCCGCCGAACAGGCGGGCCACCGCGACACCCGCGGCGCGCAGCCGGTGCCGGCGCAGCGCATCCAGACAGGGCCGCCCCGCGGTGCCCGGCGGCTCGCCCTGATCGGCCGACCGCTCCGTTCCGGCGGCGTCCACCCACGCGAACGGGATGTGGCGGGCGTTCGGGTACTCGGCCCGCACCCGCCGCAGCAGCCGCTCGAGCCCGTCCCGGTCAGGGGTGGGCGCCGCGTAGGCGTGGAAGCGGGAGCGGCGGGCCAGGACGACCCCCGTGCCCGGGCCGGCCAGGGTCCACGTGTCCGCGCCGGTCGCCTCGCCCGCCATGGGCGCCTCCTTCCACCGCCGGCGCGTCCCTTGCCTTCCCCCAGCCGCCCCCGCCGGTCCGTCCAGCGTAGCACCACCGTTCCCGGGACGGCGGCCCCGGCGGCTGCGTCCGGCAGGAACCCCCGCCGCCCGGTGGAACGCAGGTCGCCACGCGGGCGGGGCGGGGCCCGCCGCGCCACCGCGCCCCGGCCCGGGGTCTCCCGCGAGGGAAAGGGGTGGAGGCGGTGCAGGCGGCCGACGCGGCCGGCGCGCCCTCGTGGACGGCGTTCCGCGATTCGGGCCCACTGGCGGCGGCCCCGGATGCGGGCCCGCTGCGGGCCCGCGCGGCGGAGGACGGCTATCTCCTGCTGCGGGGGCTCCTCCCCGCCGGGCCGGTGCTCGCCGTGCGCGAGGCCATCCTCGGACTCTGCGCGGGCGCGGGCTGGTGCGACGCCGGGGGGCGCGTGCCGCCCGGCGCGCCCGGGCCCTTCATCGAGGGCCAGCCCGAATACATGGCGCTCTATGACGCGATCCAGCGGCTCGAGCCGTTCCACCGCCTGGCCCTGCACCCGAGGCTGACGGCGCTCTATGCGGCGCTGTTCGGCGAGGCCGTCCTGGCGCACCCGCGCAACATCGCGCGGGTGATGTTCCCGAACAACAACCCGCACGCCACCCCCGCGCACCAGGACGCCCTCCACATCCGCGGCACGCCCGAGACCTGGACCGCCTGGATCCCCCTCGGGGACTGTCCGGCCGACCTCGGGGGGCTGGCCGTGATGGTCGGTTCCAACCGCCTCCCACTCCTCGACACCCGGCCTGCGCTCGGGGCGGGTGGCCGCGCGGTCGACGCGGAAGCCTTGGGCGACGCCTGGGTCGCCGGGGACATGGCGGCGGGCGACGTGCTGACATTCCACAGCCACACGGTGCACCGCGCGCTGCCCAACCGCACGGCGGACCGGATGCGGCTCTCCGCCGATTTCCGCTACCAGCCGGCATCCCACCCCGTCGCGCCCGACTCGCTGCTGCCGCACTTCGCGCGCCTGACGTGGGAGGAGATCTACGCCGGGTGGCGGGATCCGTCCGGGCGCTACCACTGGCGGGAGGTGCTCGCGGCGGCCCGGGGCGGCGGGGGATGACGG
>JAJYVV010000245.1 GCA_021791815.1 Bacillota bacterium
GCAATCGCACCGCTGGATGACCTCGTCGACCAGTTTCGCTGGATACACGCGGGCAAGGGCACGAAGGCAAAAGGCATCACGTTGCGCGGGCGTATCGGGGACGGCTCCAGCCTTATCCATACATCAGACATACACCGCCTCCCAGCCTGTGTCCAGGACGCCCCACGCCCTTCAGACGCCCTGACGCCCGATTTCACCCGGATTTTCCGCCCCTTGCTCTTGATCCCAGCCCCTCTCTACCCCAATCTCCTTAGCCGAACGGTATTGCGCCTACGCCGGGCGCGACGAGGCCGAGGCGGTGGCCACCATCCATCGCGCCCTCGACCGGGGCGTCACCTTCTTCGACACCGCGGACATGTATGGGGTGGGCGCGAACGAGGAGCTCGTCGGCCGCGCGATCCGGGGCCGGCGCCATGAGGTCGTCCTGGCGACCAAGTTCGGCAATGTCCGGGCCCCGGACGGCGCCTTCCTGCGCGTCGACGGCCGACCCGAATACGTGCGGGAGGCCTGCGACGCGAGCCTGCGCCGCCTGGGCGTCGACGCCGTCGACCTCTACTACCAGCACCGCGTGGACCCGGCCGTCCCGATCGAGGAGACCGTGGGTGCGATGGCCGACCTGGTGCGGGCCGGCAAGGTGCGCTTCCTGGGACTCTCCGAGGCCGCGCCCGAGACCATTCGCCGGGCCCACGCGGTGCACCCCGTGGCGGCGCTGCAGACGGAGTATTCCCTCTGGACGCGGGACCCGGAGGGCAACGGCGTGCTCGCGACGTGCCGCGACCTGGGCATCGGCTTCGTCGCGTACAGCCCGCTCGGCCGCGGCTTCCTCACCGGCGCCATCCGCTCGGAGGCGGACCTCGACCCCACGGACGGCCGGCGCCGCCATCCCCGCTTCCAGGCGGCCAACCTGGAGCGGAACCAGGCCCTCGCGGAGTCGGTCCGGAGGCTCGCGCGGGAGAAGGGATGCACCGCGGCGCAGCTCGCCCTGGCGTGGCTGTTGCAGCGGGATGGCGTCGTGCCCATCCCGGGCACCAAGCGCCGGACCTACCTGGACGACAACCTCGGCGCCCTGGACGTCCGCCTGACCCCGGCCGAGGAAGCGCGCATCGACGCCGCCTTCCCGGCGGGGGCCGCGGCGGGCGACCGGTATCCCGAGTCCGCCATGCGCCACGTGCACCGCTGAGGCCGGGATGGGGCATCCCCGGACAGGTCGGGGCCCCCGGATACCGCAGTGGGCGCCCCCCCTCCCGGGATGCACCGCTCCGGGGGGGTGGCAGGCCAGGGCGCGCACGGTCCGCGGCACGGGGGCGCCACCCCGTCCGTCCCCCCAGGAGGGAACGGCCGTCGCGATCCGGCCCGGGGTGCTCAGCCCGCCCGAACTCCCTCGCCGTTGTCGCGGCGGCGCCCTGGGCGTCCCGGCCGGGCGGCCGAGCAGATAGGCGGGGCAGGCCGCGTGCCTCCCGCCGTGCGGAGGGCCCTCGGTGCGCCGGAGGAGGGCGTCGAGTCTCGACTCCTCCCGCGCCAGGCCCCCGAGGTCGAGCGGCGCCGGGGCCGGCACGCCGCGCCCGGACGCCCGGCCAAGCCCTGCACCGTGGGTCAGGTGGAGACCGGCGAGACCCCCGGCGCCGTGCCCGGGACGCGGGACACGCCGCCCCTGCCCCGGCGTCGCGGACGGGCCAGGGCCACGCTGTGTCGGTCCGGCACGCGGGGCCCAAGGTTGTCGAGAAACTCCTCGCGGTCGATGACCTCCTCGCACGGCACCGGGCGACGGATGGGAAGGATCGCTGGCGCGATGCGTCGGCTTGCACCTCTCCCTTCGGAGTGACCTGCGGCGCACCATGCGCGGAACGCGGCTTCCGCCCAACCAGGCGGCGAAGGCGCTCGGCCGCGCCGCGCTCCGGTGCCCGCCGGCCACGGTGGATACCGGCGGGCGGGCCAGCGGTTGCTGAGCGTGCCTGTCGCCCCCCCGTCCGTCCGGCCCTTCGGGCCCGCGGATGGTCGCCGCATCCTGAGATGGGTATAATAGGGATCGTCGAGGGCACGGCCCCATCACGGCGCCGGGGAGGCCCCATGCCGGAACCGCCGCGCGATCAGAAGGACCGGGTCCTGTCCCTCTGGCTTCCCCACTTCCTCGTTGGCGAGACCTTGGAGCCCTTCGGTGTCCGCTCGCCGCGCGTCAAGCGGGTGTTGCTTCCCCGAATGGGCGGCCTGGACGAGGTGCGGGAGCTGGATGCCGCCCTCGAAATGGAGGACGACAGCGTATGGGACTTGGAGTTCCAGTTCGGGGGCGGCGGGAGCCGCGACGCACTCCGCTTCATCGAGTACTACGTCGTGCTGGCGCGGCGCCACTATCCCCGCCATGTGGAAAGCGTGATAGTCTGGGGCTATCGGGCGGGCGAAGCGCCCAACCACGTGCGCTACCAGAGGCTGGGGCTGGACGCGCGCCAGGTCCACCTCCGGGACCTGGACGGGGACGCGGTGCTCGCGGGGCTTGAGGCCCAAGTGGACCGGTGCCAAGGACTCACGCGGGCGCAGGTGGTGCGGCTGATCCTCGCACCGGCCATGGGGCGGCCCGGTTCGGCCGCGGACGCGGTGGAGCGGGCGGGACCCCTCGTCGAGACGTTGCCGCCGGCCGTGCGCGGGCCCGTGATGGATGCGATGGTCAGCTTGGTCTACCGGCCGTCCAGTCCAGACGAGCGTCGGCGGTTGATGGAGGTGGCGCGACGCATGCGTATGGGAGAGGCGCTGCGCGTCTGGCATGAGGACCTCAGGGCGGTGGAACGGGCGGAGGGCCGGGCGGAGGGCCGGGCCGAGGGCCGGGCAGAGGGCCTTGCGGAGGGCCGGGCGGAAGGCCGCCTCCAGGGCGCCCACGCCATGGTTCTCCGGGTCTTCGCGGCCCACTTCGGACAGCCGCCGGACGCCGTGCGCGCGTACGTGGAGTCGCTGTCGGACCTCGGCGCGCTGGGCGCGCTGACGGTCGCTCTCGTGCACGCGCCGGACCTGGACGCCGCGGTGAAGCTCTGCACGGTGCCCCGGTGACCGGGGATCGCACCGGCACGGGCCCCCGGTGGGCGGGAGCGGCCCCTGCCCGCAGGCGGCGCCGCGCCCCGGGGCGACCCGCGTCGGCTGTCCCGGTGGGCCGCCAGGGGGGAGGCCGGCGATGATGGCCCGCTTCCGCCAAGCGGTCGCCTCGCTCACGGCCCACACGTACGCGCTCTGGTCGGCGGCCACGGGGCGCGAGGACCGCGACGCCTTCGCCAGCCACCTGTTCCTGGTGTGCGCGCTCGCCACCGCCGCGCACCTGGTGCTCCTGGTCCACCAGCTGAGCGCCTGGGTGCTCCTCAACGACGTGCCCTTCCTCGCGATCGCCGCGCGGGCCGGGATCGACCAGCGGTGGCGGCGCTCGATGCCGGAGCGGCTGTTTCCCGGCGCCGCGCAACTCACCGCTGACCTCGCGGCCGTCGAGGCCCTCTTCGACCTGGGCATGATCGTGTTCGCGCGCGGAACGGGGCACAGGGTGGACGTCCGCGTCGCGGACATGGTCGACAGCCTGGCCTGGACCCTGGCCGTCTACGCGCTCCTCTTCCCGCCCTCGCGCCGGCGGCACCGTTCGGAGTTGAGCGAACGGGTCCACCGGTTGCTGCGGCGCTGGGCTCAGGCGCCCGCTGGCGCCTGAGCGCCGACCGGCGCGCGGGCATCCCCGCCGCTGCCCACACCGCTTCCCCGAGGGGGGAGCGGCCATCCCGAGGGCCGGGTCGGCCAGGCGGCGGCTGGCGCCTGCCGGCCCCCGTGCCCAGCGCCGCGGTGGACCGGCGCGCCGCCGCTGCCGCGAGGTCGGGGCGGAGGCGGCGGACCTCGACGCCCGGGCCGGCCGAGCGCCATCGCTCGTGCCTGCCCACGAACTGGCCCACTCCCACGACGTGCCGTCCGCCCGGGCAGCGTCCCGCGGCCGCGGTCTCTGCGTCCGCGCCCATCGGATCGGCGAGC
>JAJYVV010000246.1 GCA_021791815.1 Bacillota bacterium
GGCGACCGCCGCCGCGGCCCGGGCCGACGCCAGCGCCTCGTCCGCGCGGGCGGCGGCGGCCTCGGCGACCGCTGCGTCCGCTGCCGCCGGGCCCGCGGACGGGCCCACCGCGGCCGTGGACGGCACGCCCCAGGGGAGGAAGTGGCCCACGACGGCGCCCGTGGCGAGCAGCACGGCGGCGGAGGCGGCCATGCGCAGAAGGCGCGCCGGGCGGGCGCCCCACCCGCCCGGCCGAGGGGACGCGGGTCCCCTGGCCAGCCCAACCGGCGGCCCGGCCGCCCCCGGCGTCGGCCCTTGCGGCGCCGCCGTCGTGGCGTGGCGCATGGCGGGCCGCGGCCTCCCTTCGCGTCCGTGGGGACCGCGCGGCGTCAGCGGGCGGAGCGCCAGGGGTCCGAGGTGCGCACGACGTCCGTCTGGTCGGGATCGTGGACGGAGACCTCGAAGACGCGCCCGCCGTTCGGCCCCCCCGTCAGGCGGTGCTCCTGGCCCGGCTGGATCGTGATCGACTCCTCGGGGGCGGGCTGCAGCACCTCGCCGCCGCCGACCTGCAGCGAGCAGTTGGGCGTGAGGAAGAACAGGGTCTCCTTGCGCTGCACGTGGTAGTGGCGCGACGTCGACTTCTCCCGGTCGAGGAAGACCATCTTCGCCGTGTACCAGGGGGTGGCGGCGATGCGCATCTCGCGGCCCCACGGCTTCTCCGTCGTCTCCACGTGGAGCTCCTCCACCGTGCGTTCCGGCTGCGTGGCGGCGTCCGGGGCGTGCTCGTACCGCACCACGTCGTCGGGGTGGGGGGTGCTGACCTCGAAGAGGCGGAGGCCCTCCGGCCCGGCGTGGAAGCGGTGCAGGGCGCCGGGGAAAATGGACAGCGCCGTGCCCGGGCCGACCTCCAGGCCGGGCCGGCCGAAGACCTCCAGGCGCGCACCGCCCATCGCGCAATACAGCGACTCGTGCCGGACCGTGTGCGTGTGCCAGTGCATCTCCGTCGAGGGCCGCATCACGACGATCTTGGCGATGTACTCCGGTTCGACGGCGATGAACTGCTCATGGCCCCACGCCTTCTCGCTGCGGCGCAGCGGCATGGGCGGGTAGAGCGGCTTGGGCATGGCGCTTCCTCCCCCGGGGCACGGCGCGGCGCCGCCCCTGGGGCACGGTTCGGTCCCCCGGACCCAGAACCTTTCGAGACGTGCCGCCCCCGCCGCACCGCGGGACGGCCGGCCCATGCGCCGCCGTGCGGTTCGCGGCCCCGGGGCGAACCGTGGGGCGACCTACACGGCGGCGAGAGTCGGCGGCAGGGCCCCGAGCCGCTCGGAGGCTCTCCTTTTCGGCGCGGTCGCGGACGCGTCGGGGCCGCCACAAGCGTGGGTGTGCGTCTGGATGGCCGCCGATCGGCCCGACACCGGGCGGACAAGGCGCTCCGGGCGGCGGGCACCGCCCGCCATGCCTTCCACCGGGGTCTGGCCCTGTGGAACGGGCTGCTCGACGGGGGCAAGCCCGTACCGCACGCAGCGGCGCTGCACCGGCAGTGGAACGCGGAAAGGCCGCAAGGGTCCTGGGTGTATGGCGTCTCCAAGTGCGGCGGTCAGGAGGCGTTGCGGGAGGCCGTCGCCCGGCCCGACGCCGACCTCGGCGGCGACGACGGCGTACGCCTCTTCCCGGCTGGGCGGAGCACCCGGCGCCGACCTGTCGGGGGATCCACGCCGCCCGCCGCGCCGCTGCGCGGGCGCCGACGCGGCCACCCCATGGGCTCGGGCTGAGCCTGGCAACCCTTCGGGCAGCGGTCCGGCGTCTCGCGCTCGGCGGGACGGCCGAGGGCCGCACCGGGCGCCTTCCCGGGCACGGTGCGGCCGGACCAAGGGCGCCGGACTGCGCCGCGGACGCGCGCTGGGCCGGGTCCCGCAGCCGCGGAGCCGAATTTTTGGCTTTTGGGCCGCCGTTGCGGCATACTGGCGCCGTTCGAACGTGCGCGGCCCGCGACGGACCCCGGAGCGCGCCGGCGGCGCGACGCCGCTTTCCGACAGGGCCGAAGGCCCGGAGCCCGGGGACGCGGAGAACCGCGCGGTGCGCGGCGCTGGCGTTGCCGCGGTTGAAGGAGGAGCCCGCATGGCTGCCCACGTCTGGGCCCGCGTCGTCCGCGACGCCACGTGGCTGGCCCGCTGGCTGGACGCGCGGGATCCGGCCACCGTGCCCCACTGGGTCTGGGCGGTGCTGGTCGTCGTGCTCGCGGCGGTCGTGGGCCGGTTCGGGGGCCGCCTGCTCACCGCGCTGGTCCAGTTCGCGCTGTTCGCGGCCGCGCTGCTGGTGGCTTGGCAGATGATCCAGATCCCCGGCCCAGCCCGTGTGGCGGCGCCGCCGGCCTGCGTGCTGGAGGGCACCTGCGCGGCCGGGGGGGCGACGACCCCGCAGCAGGCCCCGACCGGCACCGCGACCACGGCGGGCACCGTGCCGCTCGCGGCCGCCGGCGGGGCGGGGCCGGCCGCCCGGCCGTAGCCCCGCCCCGTGGGGAGCCCGCTGCCGCGATCCGCCCGACCGGATGGTCAATCGCCGGGGGGCGAACCATCGCCCGTGGCGGCGCCGGGCTCCGCGGAGTCCGGATCGGAGGCAGGGTCGTTCGCTTCCGGCGGCGAGCCCGGGTCTGCCGAGCCCGGCTCCCCCCTTGCATCGGCGCGCCGCAGGCGCCGCAGCGCCTCCACCACGTCCGCGAGTTCCTCTTCCACCGCCCGCTGGTGCCGTTCCAGGCGCGCGATGGCCCGGTCGAGCCGCCCTTCGGGCCCCTGTGCGCCGTGGCCGCCCCTGTCGGGGCGGGCGGCGGGCCCGCCGGGACCCCGCGCGCCCCGGCCGTGGGGGCCGGGCCCCGCGTGCCCCTCCGGCCCGTGGGGCGGGCGGCCGGAGGCGATGTCTCCCTCCGGACCCCGAACGCGCCCGGGCTCCCCGTGCCCGTGGCCGCCGTGGCCCCGGTCGGGCCTACCGTGCCCCGGGTCACCGGGGCCTCCGCCCTCCGGAGATCCGCCCCAGGGACGCCCGCACTCGGGGCAGCGGCCCCGACCCGGCCCCTCGCCCCGGATGCCGGGTCCGGGGTCGCGCCAGTGCCGGCGCAGGCTCCGTCCGGCGGGGCAGTCCGGTGCATCCATCCCACTGCGCCCCACCCATACCGGGCCCCATCCGCGGCGCTCGTCCCACCCGCGGAACACCCACCCGCATGGGGCGCAGCCATCGCCGCACCCGGCGCGGCGCTCCGGCCCCGCGGGGCGGCACACCCACGCGCCCCCGCGGGCGCCTCGCGGACCCGGACCTCCCCAGGCAAGGCCCGCGTGTCCCGGCCCACCGTACCATCCCGGCCCGCTCGCCTCCCGGCGTTGGCCGCGCCGCTCGCCGCCGCGCTTGCCCTCCCTCATCCCTGTCCGCCCCCTTCGCCCCTGGTCCGCACCTCTTCATACAGCGTCAGGAACCGTTGCAGCCTGCGCCCGGCCGCGGCCAGCGGGTCGGCGAGGGCCTCCAGGTGGGCGCGGCCCTCCGGCCGCAGCGCATACATCCGCCGGCCCGGCCCGCTCTCGGCCATCTCCCAGCGGGAGGCGACCAGGCCCGCCTCCTCCAGCCTCCGCAGCGTGCGGTAGAGATTGCCGAAGTCGACATCCTGGACGAGACCGCTCGCCTCGAGCGCGTCGCGCAGCGCGTATCCGTGCGTCTCGCCGCCCCGGGCCAGGAGCACCAGGATGGCGGGCAGCGTCAGGCCCGCGAGCCCGCCCCCCGGAGCATTCCGTCCGTGCCGGCCGTTCCCGCCCCGCCTCCCACCATCCGCAGGCCCGCCGCCCCGCACCCCGCCGCCGTGGGACCCGTCCGCCCGGCCGCGCCCGCCCGGCCCGCGCGGACGCCCACGCGGGCCCCGGCCCCCGACCGG
>JAJYVV010000247.1 GCA_021791815.1 Bacillota bacterium
CCCATCGCGTAGAGCAGCAGGTCGACCTCGACGAGCAGCGGGCGGTGCCGGTCCAGGAACAGGTCCAGCGGGGCCCGCACCCACAGCACGTTGGCCGCCAGGGCGACCAGCAGGGCCACCGCGGCCGCGCCCCGGAGCACGGAGGTCCGGGCTGGATCGTCCGACTGCGGCAGCAGCGCCCGGAGGAGGCTCCGCGCCGAACCCGCCAGCAGGTCGCCGAGCCCGAGGCCGAGGACCAGTCCGCCGAGGACGATGGCCTGATCCTCCACGGCGTGCGGCAGGGCGCACCCCAGGACGTCCGCCCGCCCGCTCGCGGCCTGCCACGGCCCGGCGACCGCGGCCGCATACAGGAGCGCGGACAGGATCGCCGCCGCCCACCGCCGCGCGCGGCTCACAGGCGCCACCAGGCGAGGGCCGCCAGGGCGAGCCCCAGGACCGCGGGCAGCGCCGCGGGCATCCAGGCCCCGGCCGGGCTCCGCCCGAGCAGCCGCACCGAATTGCCGAGGACGACCGCGCTGGATGCGACCATCGCCGCCGCGGCGAGGACGGGCTGCGCCCAGCCCAGGGCGGCCGCGGGCAAGGCCAGGGCGTTGTAGGCGAGGGCCCAGATCAGGTTCCGCCGGATCGTGGCGCGGCTCTGACGCGCGATGTCGAGCAGCGCGCCCACCGCGCGCAGGTCGGGACGCAGCAGGGTGAGGTGTCCCGCCTGGACGGCGATGTCGGCGCCGGAGGCGAGGGCCAGCCCCACGTCGGCCGCGACGAGCGCGGCCGCGTCGTTGATGCCGTCGCCGACGAACGCCACGGTCCGGCCGCCGGCGCGGAGGCGCGCCACCAGCTCGGCCTTGGCGGCCGGGGTCTGCCGCGCCCGCCAGCGGGCGATACCCAGCGCGCGCGCCGCCGCCGCCGTGGCCGCCTCGGCGTCGCCGCTGACGAGCCAGACCTCGATGCCGCTGCCGGCCAGCAGCCCGGCGGCGGCCGCCGCCTCGGGTCGGGGCCGGTCCTCCAGCGCGAGGAGCGCCCGCGGCCGGCCGTCCACCTCGACGGCCAGGATCGTGCGGCCGGCGGCCGCCCACGGTGCCGCCGCGGCGGCCTGCGCGGCGGGGAGGTCCGCGGGGTCGGGGCAGGCGCCGACCCGAACCCGGCGGCCGCCCACCCGGGCCTCCACGCCCTCGCCCGGGGTCTCGGAGAAGCCCTCCGCGGGCGGCACGTCCAGCCCGCGCTCCTCCGCGGCCCGCACGACCGCGAGGGCCAGGGGGTGGCGCGAGCCGGCCTCCGCGGCGGCCGCGAGACCCAGGGCCTCGGCGTCGTCCGGCGCCATGGCCGCCAGCGCGAGGCGTCCCGTCGTGGCCGTCCCCGTCTTGTCGAACAGGACCGTGTCGACGCCCGCGGCCCGTTCCAGGGCGTCGCCCTGCCGCAGCAGGACGCCGGCCCGCCCGAGCCGCTGGGCGCCCGCCAGGGCGGCGAGCGGCGTGGCCACCCCGAGGGCGCACGGGCAGGCGATGACGAGCACGGCGACGCCGCGCAGCAGCGCCGGACCCGTGCCCAGGCCGCCGAAGAGGCGCCAGGCCGCGAACGTGGCCACCCCGGCCACGAGGACGAAGGGGACCAGGCGGCGGACGTAGCGGTCCGCCGCCCGCTGCCACCGGCCGCCGGCGGACAGGGCCGCGCGCACGGCCGCGGCGGTCTGGCCCAGGACCGACCGCTCGCCGGTGCGCAGGACGGTCACCACGAGGCGGCCGTCCAACGCCACCGTGCCGGCGTAGACCGGGTCGCCCGGCCGCCGCGCGACCGGAACCGCCTCCCCGGTGAGGGCCGCCTCGTCGACCGCCGAGGACCCCTCCCGGACCGTGCCGTCGCACGGCAGGACCTGCCCGGGGCGGATGACGACGGCGTCGCCTTCCCGCAGCGTTGCCCCCGGCACGCGGACCTCCCGGCCGGCGCGGAGGACGTCGGCGTCGGGGGTCGCCAACTCGGCCAGGAGCCGCGCGACCCCGCCCGTCCGCTGCCGCGCCCCGTGTTCCAGGGTGCGCCCGAGCAGCAGGAACGCGACGAGCATGGCCGAGGTGTCGAAGTAGAGGCGGGGGGCGCCCGCCAGCACGGCCCACACGCTGTATCCATAGGCGGACAGGCTGCCCGCCGCGACCAGCAGGTCCATCGTCGGGCGCCCGTGGCGCACCGAGGCCCAGGCGCCCCGCAGGAACGGCCAGCCCGACCACAGCACGGCGGGGGTGGCCAGGGCCCAGAGGGCCGTCCCGAGCGCCGCCCGCGGGCCCGGCGCGAGCGCGGCGAGGTAGCCGGACCAGACGGGAACGCTGCCCATCATGACGGCGAGCGCCAGCACCGCCGCCAGCGCGAGGCGGCGCAGCAGGTCCGCGGACGCGGCTTCGCGCTCGGCCACGGTGCGTCCGTCGGCGGCATACCCCAGCCGGCGCACCGCCCCCTCGAGGTCGGCCGGGGTGGCGAGCGCCGGGTCGAACGCGACGTCCGCGGCGGCTCCGCCCGGTTCGACGCGGGCCCGCACGACCCCGGGGCGGCCGGACAGGACGTGTTCGACGAGCACGGCGCACGACGCGCACCAGAGGCCGCCCAGCTGCAGGCGCAGCGTCCGGACCTCCCCGCTGCCACCCCCCGGACCCGCGGGCTCCGCGGCCGGACGCAGGGCCGCCCAGTCGAGGCCGCCGCCGGCCCGCAGCTCCGCGATCCGCTCCTCGCCAATGACCAGATACAGGTCGCGGCAGCCCGGGCAGCAGAAGACCCTGCCCCCGCCGCGCACCGGCGTCCGGACGGGCTGGCCGCAGAGGTCGCACCCCGGGCCGCTCAGAACAGCCACGGCCAGACGTGGGGGATGATGCCGTTGACCGCCAGGCCGCGGAGGGCGAAGAGGACGCCGCCGGCACCGATCAGCGCGGCCGAGGCGTACGAGTAGGCGCGGCCGCGCAGCGCCGCGCGCCCCCAGGTCCCGGCGGAGGCGACCGAGAGCATGGCCGGCACGGTGCCCACGCCGAAGGCCAGCAGCACGGCGGCGCCATGCGCGGCGGACCCGGTCGCGGCGGCCGCCAGCAGCACGGCGAAGAGCAGGCCGCAGGGGTGCAGGCCCAGCAGGAATCCGCAGGCGAAGGCCCCGCCCGGATCCCGGCGCCCCAGCAGCCGCCGCAGCCCGCCCTGCGCCAGGCCGCGCCAGGGGGACCAGCGCTCCACCGCCGCGGCGCCGTGGCCCGTACGCAGCTGATCCAGGGCCCAGAGCACCATGACGGCCCCGCCGAGGATCGCGGCCGGCGCCTGCAGGCCCGTCAGGCCGGCCGAGTCGTCCACGAAGGAGCCGAGGCCGCCGAAGACCGCGCCCAGGACGGTGAAGGCCGCGACGCGCCCCAGGTTGTGCCAGAGATGCGCGGCCAGCAGGGCCCGTCCGGGAGCCCGCGCCGTGGCGGGGCGCCCGGGCCCCGCCGCGGGCGGCGCCGCGGCGAGGGCGTACGCGAGCACGAACGGTCCGCACATGCCCGCGCAATGCAGCCAGCCCTGGAGGAGCCCGACCCCGAGCGCCATGGCGATGGTCACTCGGCCACCTCCACGGGGACCGGGCCGGCGGTGGCCCCGCCGGGTCCCGACACGGCCACGTCCCAGAGGCCGCCCATCACGAAGAGCACCTGGCCGCACGCGGCGCCGCCCGGGCGGGGCGTCAGGACCGGGCTGGGCAGCGGGCCCATCGACATGCCCGCCATCCAGATGCGCGCCGCCGTGGGCGGGCGGCCGCCCGCGCGCTCGGCGCACAGCGTGGCCGGCCGCCGCGCCACCGGCGGGTCCGGCTGGAACGTGACCGTCACGCCGTCCGAGTGGAGCGGCCCCGAGG
>JAJYVV010000248.1 GCA_021791815.1 Bacillota bacterium
AGGGCTCCGGCGGCTCCGCGGCGGAGTCCTCCCAGCGGTCCGCCGGGGGTGGCGGGGGCTGCGCAGCCCCCGCCCGGGGTCCGGGGCGGCGCCCCGGCCTTGGCGCGCCAGCGCGCCGCCCGCGGCCGTCCGGAGGGATGCGTTCTGCGCCAAGCCACCCTGTTCTGCCGGCTCCTGGCTCTCGTCAAGACCGTGGTCCTGGGCTGGCGCCTGGAGGGGATGGGCGAGCGGACCCGGCTGGTCCTCCGGGTCCGCCCGCGCCGCAAGGCCCTCGCGCGCTGCGGCATCTGCCACCGCCGCTGCCCCGGCTACGACCGCGGCGGCGGCCTCCGCATGTGGCGCACTGGGCTAATGCCTAGGCCCCACGCGGCGGCGACGGGGATGACCGGGTCTACGGGCAACAGCGGGAAGCGGGTGTAGCGGAGTTGGCCGCCGTAGGTCCGCCCGCGGTCGCCGAACGACGGGGCTTGGATCGAGAACAGCGCGCCAGCCGACGGGCCGGCGAGACCCCCGGTCACGAACGGCATGAATCCGCTACCGGTGTCCGCGTTCCAGCCCGCCTGCTGCGCAAGGTCAACGAGGCTTGACGTCGCATCCGTGACCGACGACCCGCCGAAGTCGAGGCCTCCGATCCCGTTAACCAACTGTGCGCCGAATCCCAGCACGAACGCGCCCCAGATTCGCGGATCGGTCCACGGAATGCCGATCATGAGGTCTGGCTCGATGCGCCCATGCCGATGTACCGCTATCTTCACCGCCGCCTGCAGCGCCGCCAGCGTCCACAGCGCGGAGGGAGGCGGGAGCGGCACCTTCAGGCCCGCCGCGAGTTCGCGGCGTTCGCCAGCAGTGCCAACGGCTCGACCCAGAGGGGCAGTCCGAACTGGCGGCCGGCAAGCGTGAAAGAGGCGAGACCGCCGACGGTGGACGAAGTGAAGTTGCGCGCGCGCAGCAGGGGCGTGAGGTCGAGGACCTCGCCGGCGACATTGAACGCGCCGTCGCCCCCGATCTGAAAGATGTCGTCGTCCTTGGCCAGGCCGGCCACGGAGTGGCCGTCGCCTGGGGCGGCGAACGATCCCGAGAACCCGCGGATCGGGTCGAGCGCGCGGATGTTGAGGTTGATGCGGGGATGGGCCCGCCTCCACGCCGCCTGGAGGGCCGGAGCTGCGAGGGCCAGCGGATCGGCTCGCACGTGCAGAACGGTTGCCTGCGCCGAGGGGGTCGGCCGGGCGCTTCCGCTGACCCGCGCGCAGGCGCCCAGCGCCAACGCGGCGGCGCCCAGCATGGCCCGGCGGGTCAGACCCATTCCCGGAATGCCCGTGACTGCCCCGTCCATGTCGCCCTCCCAGGCCGGTCGCGCCGGCGCTCCCGTCCGCGGCTCGGCGGTCCCACCTCAAGCGCCTGGGGGGGCGGGATGAACGCCGGATTCAAGGCTTCGGCGGTGCTGCGCGGTGATCCTGGGGTCGGTCGGGCGACCACCAGGCGCTAACGCCGAAGCCGACATCGCGGCACTGGGCGGACGAGTCGCCTGCGGGGTAGGTGCCCGCGTACGTGCATCAAAGCACCTCGCCGAGGTGGCCTGCGTGGCTGTCGTCGGCGTCGCTCCCCCCGCGGTATGGGAGATACCCGGCGGCATCTCCCGTCGGGCGGCGCTCGGGTGCGCCCTTGCGGCCGGGGGCGCCCTGTGGCTCAGAGGCTGCGTGCAACAGGCGCAGCCGGCTGGGCCGCCCGTCACCGTGGCGATCTTTCCCGGCGACACGCTCACCCTCATCCCCGGGCTTCTGAGTTCGTACGAGGAGGCCCACTCCTCGGTGCGGCTTGTCGCGACGGCTACCACCGGGCAGACCGGGCCGTACCAGATGGCGACGCGCTTCGGTGACCTGCCGGCGGACGGCGGGCCCGGATTCTCGACCGTGTCCCTCAGCGCCGCGCTGCGCAAGGCCAACTTCAACGGCGATCGGCTCTTGGCCGGGTCGCTCGCCTCGTTCACGGCGGGCGGCCAAGTTTACGGACTGCCCTACGTCGTAGCCCCCTGGTCCGTCTCCTACCGGCGCGACGCATTCGCCGCCGCCGGCCTCACGGAGCCGGCCGTACGATGGACCGTGGGGGACTTTGAAAGGGCCTGTGCGGCGTTACAGGCGTCGATCACGGCCGGCAGGGCGCCGGCGGGCGTGCAGTGGACGCTGCCGGTGGCAGCGGGAACGAAGCGGACCAAGTATGGTGCCGCCCACGGCTTCCTGAACGACCCCACCCTCGCGGCGGCGTTCGCCGCCGGATACGGCTCACCGCTGTTCTCGGGCGGGCAATTCCGGCTGACCGCGCCCGGGGCCGTCGAGGCCCTGTCGAAGCTGATCCTCATCGCTCGCCTCTATGCGGCTCCGACTTCCGCGTTGACCGTACCCTCGCCGGGACAGGCCGTCCTGCCGTTCCCGTCCGCGATGGAGTGGGGCTTTGGTGCACAGACGGTTGCCCCCAGGGCCGCGGCGACCACCGCCGATGCGCGGTGGCGGTATGCCCGCTTCCCCGTGCTGCCGGAGGTGCCGTTGGTGCCGGTGACGTACAGCGGCATCTATGTCTACCGCACCGGGCCCCACCAGCTTCCCGGGGGGGACGCGGTGGACCCGCACGTGGACGCCGCGGTGCGTTTTGGAATCTGGCTGTATGAGGCCCCGCCGCAGGTCACACTGATGGGTGCCGGGTTTCCGCCGATCGTGCACGACGCCCGAACCCAGGCGACGTTCTGGTCGGTCCAGCCTCTGGGCCTGGCCGCCGTGGGCGACTGGCGCAGCTTCACCGACGTGCGGGCGGGGTGGCCGGCTGGGGCCGCGGCCTCCGCCATCGCGACGGCCCTGCAGGCGGAGGTCGCGGAGCCTGGCTCGCTGGCAGCACGCCTGAGCGCCGCCCAGGACACGCTCAACCACCGGTTGCCCTAGTACTGTAGTCAAAGTTTCGCCGTTTCACGGCCTACAGGGGGCCACGAAGGTCGGAACAGGCAACGGGCCCCGGTCCGGGCCAGTGCGGCCCGGACGGTCAATGCACACCAGGCGACGACCCTGCGGCGCACCTCTTGGGGGCTTTCCCACCTCTGCCGACGCGGGGACAGGTCGGCGGCTGACGGTTGGGCGTCCGTGGCAGGTCCGGTTGACCGGCCTGGATTGTCCTGAGTGTGCAGGGCGTCACCATCGCTGGGCAGATCGTGCTTGTCGTGGCCACGGCGGAACCTGTCAAGTAGAATGAGACATTCTGCACAGTGCGCGTACTGTCGTTCATGAGACGCGGGCCGGCGGGCCAAGGGACCGGGCGTTCGGCGTGACCCATAGTTCATGAAGGGGGCCATGTACGGTTCAGGGGGCGCTGTAGGCCTGGCGGGGCACTGGCCTGCCTGGACCCCGGCAGGGGGTGACGCCACCCCCTGCATCCAGGCGCTCCGGCCGGGCGGGAACGGGGTCCCCTCGGTGCGGTCCCCGTTCCCGCCCGGCCGGCTACGCGGGGGCCGGGGGCGGGGCGTTGATCCAGACGCGCTCGGGCAGGGTCTGGCGGACGGGAGGCCGGGCGAAGCGGGCGGGATGGGCGGCGTAGGCGGCCTGCATGACCTGATAGCGGGCTGCAGGCACCTCCTTCGCGCGGCCGTAGTGGACGGTCGCCGGGGTGAGCATGGCGATGCCGGAGTGGCGGTGCTCGGTGTTGTACCAGGGGAAGAAGGTGCGACCGTGGAGGCGGGCGTCCTGCTCCGAGCCGAAGCGCTCGGGAAACTCGGGTCGGTACTTGAGGGTCTTGAACTGGGCCTCGGAGTAGGGGTTGTCGTTGCTGACGTGGGGCCGGCTGTGGGT
>JAJYVV010000249.1 GCA_021791815.1 Bacillota bacterium
TCGGCCGCCGCCCTGGCGATCGCGGGCGGGTGCGGCGGGCGCCCGCGGGTTGCGGGGGCCGGAGGCCCCGGCAGGAGCGGCGCGGGGGTCACGGTCGCCTGCGCCGCGCGCACGCGCGCCCGCGGCATCCCGGACTTCCCGGGCCCGACCGGGCACGGGCCCGTGACGAGAAGTCCCGGCGCCGACGGGAGGCCGGTGGTCGACGGGGTGCCGCTCGCCGAGACCGGGCAGCAGCTGCAGCCCGCCCAGCAGGCCTGCCGGCCGTACCCCGCCGCGGGACCGGGGGCCGGGCAGCCCAGCGCCCAGGAGCGGCAGGCGGCCGACGCGTACGGGGCCTGCATGCGCGGCCATGGCGTACCGGACTTCCCGCATCCCACCTTGGACCACGGCACCACCTTCGACACGCCGTCCGGCTTCGATCCCCGGTCCGCCCAGGCCCAGGGCGCCTGCGGGTCGCTGCTGCCCGGCTCCGGGGCGGCCGGCGGTCCCGGGGGCCGGTCCGGGAGCGGATAGCCCGGAGGGCGGGGCGAGGCCGGCCCCGTCCGGCGTTCCCGTACCCGCCGGCTCAACGCTCCCCCATGGCCCCGCCCGGCAGCGACACCGTCACGTCCAGGCCCCCCTCGTGCCGCGCCGCCGCGGTCACCGTGCCCCCGTGCGCCTGCGCCACGGCGCGGACCAGGGCGAGGCCCAGGCCGGCGCCGCTGTGGGACCGGGTGCGGGCGCGGGCGCCCCGCCGGAAGGGCTCGAACAGGCCGGGCACCGCTCCCGTCGGGATGGTCGGCCCGGAGTTGGCGACCCGCAGCAGGGCGTGGCCGCCCGCGGTCCACGTCCGGACCTCGGCCCAGCCGCCCTCCCCCGCCACGTTGTGGCGGATCGCGTTCTCCAGCAGGTTGCCGGCCAGCCGCTCGAGGAGCGCCGGGTCGCCGCGGGCCGCCGCCCCGCGGAAATCGGCCGCCACGCGCACCCCGCGCTGCGCCGCCTCTTGGGCCGCGGCCTCGACGGCGGCGCGGGCGACGTCGGCGAGGTCCACGGCCTCGGCGTGCCAGAGCCCGGCCTGGGTGCGCGCGAGCGCGAGGAGGCCTTCGATGAGGCGGCGGCTGCGGGCGTTGACCTGCCGCAGCCGCTCCGCCGCGCGCCGGAGCGTGGCGGCGTCGGCCGCCGGGTCCGCCAGGGCCACGTCGAGGATGGTCTGCTCGATGGCGAGCGGCGTGCGCAGCTCGTGCGACGCGTTGGCGACGAACATGCGCTCGGAGGCCAGGGCGGCGTCCAGGCGCTCCAGCAGCCCGTCGAAGGTGTCGGCCAGGGCCTTGAGCTCGTCCTGCGGGCCGTCGAGGCGGATGCGGCCCAGCGGCATCTGGGCCGAGAGCGACTGCGCGCGGCGCGTCATGACCTGGAGCGGCTCCAGGATGCGGCCGGCCACCCACCAGCCCGCGGCCAGGGCCACCAGGGCGAGCAGGCCGAGGGCGATGCCGCCGCGGACCAGGAGGTGGCGCAGGTCGAGGTGGAGCTGCGCGGAGCTGACGCGGGAGACGAAGAAGGCCAGGTCGTTCGGACCGGCGCCCGGCGCCGCCGGCGGCTTCGGCAGCGCGGCGAGGCACGCCGCGGCGTTCTGGGCCGCGCCGGCGGCCGATGCCGCCGCACCGGGCGACCGTAGAAGGGCCAGGCAGGCGGCGGGCGGCTGGGCGGCCCGGCTGTACTGAATGACCACGCGGGGTACCGACCCGGCGCCGGGCGGGATCAGCCGGCCGCCGATCTGGTAGAGCTGGGGGTTGAGCAGGGCGTACGACGCCCCCAGCAGCACGGCGCCGCCGAGGACCGCGATGACGGCCGAGAGCAGGGCGAGCCGCAGGCGCACGGTCAGGCGGCGGCCGCCGCCCCTCCGCGAGCCCAGGCGCGCGGCAAGGGCGGCCGCGTACCGGCGCCCCCAGGACGCCGGGCCGCCGGGCCCCGCGCCGGTGGGCCCGCCGGTCGAGGCCACCCCGCTACTCCAGCCGGTAGCCGACGCCGGGGACGGTGACGATCGGCGTCGGCTCGCCGAGTTTGCGGCGCAGGCGCATCACGGCCATGCGCACAGCGGTGGTGAACGGGTCGATGCGCTCGTCCCAGACCTGCTCCAGCAGCTGCTCCGCGCTGACGGCGCCGCCGCCCGCGCGCAGCAGGACCTCGAGCATCCGCAGTTCGGTGGCCGACAGGTCGAGGGTCCGGCCGCCCCTCCATGCGCGGCGGCCGGCGGGATCCAGGGCCACGTCCCCGCGCTCCAGGCGCTCCGGGGTGCGCGGCCCGCGGCGGCGGCCCAGGGCGTGCACGCGCGCCACCAGTTCGCGGAAGGCGAAGGGTTTGCCCAGGTAGTCGTCGGCGCCGATGCTCAGGCCTTGCACGCGGTCGTCGACGCCGCCGGATGCCGTGAGCATGAGGACGCGCGGCGCGGCGCCCCGGCCCGCGAGCTCCCGGCAGAGGTCGTCGCCCGAGCGGCCCGGCAGGTCGCGGTCGAGGATGACGACGTCGTACGGATGGAGCGCGATCTGCTCGCCTGCGGCGTCGCCGTCCAGGGCGACATCCACGGCCATGCCCTCCCGGCGCAGGCCGGCGCACACCGCCTCCGCCATCATCTCCTCGTCCTCGACCACCAGGACCCGCACGGCGCAGCCCCCCCCGCACCGGCCGGCATCTCCCGGACAGTGTAGCCGTGGGGGCGTCACGGCGGCGTAACGGATGCGCCCGCGCACGGCCCGTCGGGGTGACCGGGCCGTTACGGCCGGATTGGTAGGGTGTCCGCGGCCGGCGGGGCGCTTCGGCGCCGTCACGACCCGCCGGTCGGGGAGTGGATGGTCGATGCGGCGGGGGGCAACGGGCGGAACCGGGCGGTGGGCGTCGGGCCCAGGGGCGGCGGGTCGGGGGCAGCAGCGGCGGCGCCTCGGTGCGGCGCCGGCCGCGGCGGTGGCGTTCGCGCTGCTGGCGGCCGGGTGCGGGGCGGGTCCGACCTTCGCCGGGCACGGCTCGCCCGCGGCGGCCGGGACGCCCGGGGCGGGCGGGGGCCCGCCGTCGGGCACCGAGGCCTTGTCGGCGTGCATGCGCGCGAACGGCATCCCCGACTTTCCGGACACGACGAGCGGCAGGATGATGATGGGGATCAAGAACGGCGCGGTGTCCGTCAACGGGGTGCCGCTCAAGGAGAGCGCCGCGCAGTTCCAGGCGGCGCAGCAGGCCTGCCGGCAGGACATCCAGGCGCCGTCCGCCACATCGGCGGCGACCGCGCAGCTGCAGCAGCAGGCGGATGCATTCGCCGCCTGCATGCGCGCCCACGGCGTGGCCAACTTCCCCGACCCGAAGGTCCTCAGGGGCGGCGTCCGCATCCAGCTGCCGTCGGGCAGCGCGAACTCCCCCCAGTTCCAGTCGGCCCAGCAAGCCTGCCAGTCGCTGTCGCCGATCTTCGGGGGAGCTCCGGCGGGCGCCCCCCCGGGCGGAAGCGCCTGAGGCCGCGAGCGGACCTTCCGCGACGCAGGCCCGGCCCGGGATGCACCGCCCTGCCCCTCCGGGGGGGATGGGCCGCGCGGTCACGGGCGCGGAGCCGGGGGCGCGGGCGGGGATCGACCGTTACGGCGGTGTGATGGGCGGCCTGCTACGGTCGCCGGGGGTGGCGCACCGCGGCCGGGCCGGACGGGCTGCCGGGTGCGCGGGTCCGCGCGGCCACTTGGGGGGGGCGGACGATGGGGTGGAGCGGGATCCTGGGGCGCCGGGGCGGGTGGGCGGCGGGTGGCGCGGCGGTGTCGGGGGCGCTGCTGACGGCGGCGGCGCTGCTTTGGCCGGCGGCGGGTCCGGCGGC
>JAJYVV010000250.1 GCA_021791815.1 Bacillota bacterium
ACAAAGGTTACGATTGGATCCGCCGGGAACGACGGCAGCTGTGCTGGGCGCACCTGGACCGCGACGCCCGAGCCCTGTTCGACCTCGGGAAGGCAGCGGCGGCCTACGGAAAGGGCATCCATCGAACTGCGGTGGCCGTGTTCCGTGTCTGGCAGGACTTCCAGGAGACTGGTGGGGGGCCCGAGGCGCGTCGGGCACTGCAGGCCGCGCTGGCACCCGTGCAGGAGACCCTGCGCCCCTTGTTGCTAAAAGGCTGCCGGAGCCGAACGCGCAAGGTGTGTAACCTCTGCAAGGCCATGGAGCAGCGCTGGGACAGTCTCTGGCTGTTCTGCTACCAGGACGGGGTGGAACCGACCAACAACGGCAGCGAGCGTAGAATACGCAAGGGCGTGCAATGGAGGAAGAAAAGCCTCGGGACCCATAGTGCCGATGGGGCCGCCTTCGCCCTGCGCATGCGCACGGTCACCGACACCTGTCGTCAGCAAGGACGCTCGCCGCTGACCTATCTCACCGAAGCAGCCGAGGCCCTACGCGCGGGCACCCCGGCCCCGTCGCTCCTCCCGGAGGTGCCAGAGCCGCTGACCAAGGATGCGACAGACCTTCGCGCAACCACATCTACACCGCAGCCCACTCTGAGCACCGCTACAGCCGTCGACGCGCCTGCACCAACCCAGGCTCCAGAGCCCTGCCTGGATCCGATCCTCCCGCCCGATCCGGCCGGCGCATCGCCTACGGGTGCGGCCCCTGTCCCCGACCCGCTGCAGCCGGCGGCATCGGCCGATACCGCTCCGGCCCCCGACGATATCCCGATCCCTGCGGCCGATCGCTCCGCAGACCCCGGTCCGGAACCGGCCACCTGTCCCCACATTCCGGGCCAACCCGGGTCCGCCGCGCCCCCGTGCGCTCGACATCGCGTGGGTCCACCGCCTCCCGCCGCGCTCCCAACAGCACCGTCGCCCGCTTGGTCCTACCTCGGGTCGCCTCTCCGTAGCCGCCATGCGAATAGGTCACCGGTACACACCAGCCCCCGACGCCTGGTCTGCGACCGCGCGCCCGCTCTGGTGTGTCTTGCTCCCACCGTAGCGCGATCACTGCCGATCCTACTCGCCAGCCCCCGCTGTGGCGCCCTTCCTCCCCTCACGACCGACCCTCCCGCTTGCCCGCCGATCAGCACTCGCCCCGGCCCACATCTCGACCGCCAACCACCCCTCCCAACCGTCACCGAATCCTCCCCTGAACGCTTACGTCGCTGGGGATGTCGTGAAAGCGTAGCTCCCAGTCCGTGCGCGCCCGATACCCTTGGGCGAGCGTCTGGGCCTTCGCCAGATCCGCCAGGTACTGCGGGCCGACGTCTTCCCAGAAGTTCGGGAGGATGCGATCCGGCCCGATGCTGAACCACCCGTCGTCCTGCCGCTTCAGCAAGCCCTCCCGTGCGAATCGCGTCACGTAAGGCATCAGGTCCTCTGGCAGCCGGTCTTCGCACATGCCATGCGGGTTTCCCGCGCGCTTGTACAACAGCCGCAAGTCTTCAAACCGGGCCTGCGGGACCTCGGCCGGCGCAGCGTTAGACTCCGCGATCGCGGCAGACGCAAAGAGGTCCATGGCCGGCTTGGCGGCCTTCGAACTCTGCGTCCGTTCCTTCTATCCACTCCTGCGCACCGTGGTCGCAGGGGTTTCCTCGATCTCCACACTCGCAGCCGCGAAAAGGTCCAGGGCCTGTGCTCCTGCCCCTCTTGCCATCGTCGTTCCCTCCAAATGCGAAGAGGAGGAAGCCATTGCCTCCCCCTCTTCGCCTCGCATTTCTTGTCAGCGCCGCGGATGATCGCGGTCAAAGCATCTCTCGCAACTGCTCCACCGTGATGCCCATATCGCTCAGGATGGACGCAAGGGTCTTTGGCTTGATCGCCCGCCCCGCATGCATGGGGATCACCACGCGATCCGTACCGCGGACGTACACCGCATGGCTCCCTGTTTGCCGATCTCGCGCAAACCCAAGCCGCTTGGCGGCCCGAACGAGATCCTTCGCCGTAAATTCCATGCGCCTCAAGCCTTCACGGTGATTGGCTTGATATAGATGTCCTCGGCGGGAATGCGTTCCCCATGCGCGACCATGCTCTCCAGATAAGCCTCGATCGCCTCACGGATGTTGGCCAGCGCTTCCTCCAAGCTGTCTCCCTGGGTGTGGCAGCCCTTGAGGACCGGACAGAAGGCGTGGTACCCACCGTCCTCCTCGGCTTCCAGAATGACCGTGAACGTCCGCCAACCGGAACCGACCCCGGGTTCCTCAACAGCCATGGCCGTCACCCCAAGTGTCATCCTCTCCCTCTCAGTGTAGCGGCATTCCGCATAATCGGTCCACCGCTCACTCCGGCGGCTGTGCCGACCGCGCTTTGCCCGCGTAGTACCTGTCCACCTCCTCGTCGTCCCACACCCTCCCGGGGTGGTCTGGATCGAGAATGCGGTCTATCCCGTCTCGGACTCGCAACAGGGCCTTGGTCTCAACTTGAGCCCACGCGCGGAGAATGCCCCCCACGTCCAGGCTGTCCGTCACCCGATCTCACCTTCCCACGTAACGCAACGTGGCACCATCGTACCGCGCCACATCCACCCCAAACCGGCGGATGAGCAGGCTCCAGTCGATCGTCCATACGTGCGTCGACCGCTCCAGCCATCGCTCTCGCGCTTCCCGCAGATCGGCCTCGAACGCAGTCCTGTCAACCCTGTTGATCCGGAGGTAATGGTTTACGAGGTCCTCCATGCGAACCTGGCCCTTCTGCGCCTCAATCTCGGTGTTTCCCCAGTGCTTGACCTGGTGGCAGCGCTCACAGAGGGGCCAAACGCCCCCCAACGTCTGTACCTGCGTCTGGTCGTTATACGCCGGGGGTGTCCCGGAGTTTGTGGACTTTGGTGAGGGTGGGACCTCGTTCCTGCCTTGATTGGTAGCACAAGGCGGTTTCCCCCGTCAAGGTGGCGATAGAGCCGTTGCGTGGTGGACGGCGAGGTCCGGGGAAAGGGGGGACGCCTCCGGGGAGGGGGCAGCAGTCAGAAACGACTCTGGCCCGTTACCCTATGGAGACATATCCTGTCGCCATGGGGGTGAGCGGGTGGCTGCGCGTGGTGGACGGCGGCGCGCACGGGAGTACCGCCCAGCCGGGCCGTTTGGCTGATCGGGATGGCGGAAGCCGTGTTGCAGGAAGCGGCGGAGAACGCGGACCTGCCCGCGTACGTGAGGCAGCGGACGGCAGGAGCACTGGCCGGGCTGGAAGCGGAACGACGGGAACAAGCCGAGCATCCCCCACGGCCCGGACGTCCGCCTTCCCTCGGGTGACTGTGCGCGCCGAAGGCGGCAGGGGTTCGTGCCGTCTGCGGTGCCGGGGCTGGGGTGTCCCGCCGCCGCACCGACGATCCTCCTGCAACGGCCACCGTCAGCTGGCCAGGAGCAGCGCCCCGGATCGGCCCGCCAGCTCAGCCGCGATGATGCGTGCGAGCCGGGCCATGGCCGCGGGCCCGGCGACGGGGGAGCGGAAACCGGCCTCTGCCTCGTAGAGCGCCAGCTGGGCCCAGCGCAGGGCCTGACCCTGGTCCCGCCAGCGGCAGACCCGGCGGGTGAACGCTTCCCGATCATGTCTTGCACGAGGTCGTCCTTGGTCTCTCCCGGATCGACCACGACAAGGCGTCGACCCTGCGCGGCAAGCGTAGATTCGACCTATTCGGCACCAAATCGCAGGAGCCGATCCCGATGCTCGACGGCCACGATGG
>JAJYVV010000052.1 GCA_021791815.1 Bacillota bacterium
GCCTCGTCGGCGCGGCCGCGGCGGTCGCCCTGTGCTGCGGGGCGGCGGCGTGCGGCCAGGCGCCCGCGGCGCCGCAGGCGTCGCCGCTGACCCTGCCACCCCTCGCCTCGTGGCCGCAGGCCTCGGCCACCGTCGCATGGACGGCTCCGGTGGCCGCTCCGCAGGACATCACGGTGGCGCCGGACGCCTCCGCGGTCGCCGGGATTTCCTTCCCGGCGGGGGGCGGCCAGTCGCCCTGGGCCTTCGCCGCTGACGGCGCGCTGGTGCCCATGGGCGCGGCCAGCGGCGGGTCCGTGTATGCGCTGTCCGGCGGCCTGATCGTGGTCGGCCCCGGGGTCGCGGACCCGCCCGGCACCGCCTCGATCTTCAGCGCCGTCGGCGCCCTCCTCTGGCAGGGGCCGGCGGTGGGGCCCATCGCGGCGGCGAGCGACGCCTCCGGGTCGCGCTTCGCCATCGTCGACAGCGGGACCGGGCAGGCGACCGAGTGGGCCGCGGTGCCGGGGGGCGGGATCCACGTGGTGCCATCCCCGGGATTGGCGCACGTCGGGCCGTCCGCCAGCCTCCAGTTCGACGACGCGGGGGACGCCCTGGTGGTGGACGCGGAGCACGCGGCCCTCTACGGCCCGGCGGGGCAGACCCGCTGGAGCGTGCCGCTGAGCAGCGCGGCGCCTCCGCGCTCCCTCGTCGTTGATCGCAGCGGCGCCGGCGTCACCGCGGCCACGGCGGCCACCGCCAGCGACGGGGATACCCTGTACCAATTCGTGGTCGGCGGCGACGGCCGCCCGAGCGTCGTGTGGTCGCAGCCGCTCGCCCCGGGTGGGGCCAACCGGCTGGTCGCCGGGCCGGAGAGCCGCGTCGCGGTGATCGGCGTCGGCGGCACGGCCACCCTCGCGGTGTACCGGGATTCCGACGGCAGCCTGCTGTGGGAGGACACGGTTCCGGCCCCACCGGGGAGCGACGGGGGCTCGCCGGTGGTGGCATCCATGGCCTTCACGGCGGGCGGCGACGTCGTCGCGGCCGTCGACGGCTGCGACGCGACGGGCGCCCCGTGCCTGCTCCTGCTCGATGGAAACGGTCGAGCCGTCTGCGATGTGCAGCTCCCCGCCGGCTCCTCCGTCACCCTCGCCGGCAACGGGCTTGCCGCCGTGGTCGTCCTGCCGCCGGCGCGCGCGGGCGCACCGGCGGCCGTGGAGTGGCTGGACCTCGGCGGCCTCTGGTCGGGGGCGTCGGGTTCCTGATCGCCCGAGGGCGCCGGGGCCGGGCGCATGCGCGCGCCGCCTCGCGGGGATCTTGCAGCGGCGAGAGGAAACGGCTATTGTCGAGCGCAGCGGCCCCTCCTGGATGCCCACGTATCCCATCCGGGTGACGCCACCCCCAGGTCCGTACCTCAGGAGGCGGTTTCTCCATAGTCCCGCCTGGCGTCGGAACACCTTGACTCCCCGCCTTGCAGACCGCCGGCACCGACGGCCGGACCGTCCTGCACGGCAAGGATTCCCGTCGGAGTCGTATCGGCGCGATCTTCTGGGCCACGCCGTCGGGCCCCCCACGGGTCCGGCACGGCGCCCGCCCACGATCCCACCCACGCCCGGATGGAACAGGAGGTAGCGACGCTGGAGGAGGTCAAGGTGCATAAGGCGCCGACGGCCGCGGACGGAACCGACCTCGAGTCCCTCACCCTGCGGGACCTCTATCGGCTGGCCCGGGAACTCGAGATCTCTGGCTACAGCGCGTTGCGCAAACGCGAGCTGATCATGGAAATCACCAAGGCCCGCACCGAGAAGGACGGCCTGATCTTCGCCCAGGGCATCCTGGACATCATGGCAGAGGGCTACGGTTTTCTGCGGCCCGTCGGCTACCTCCCGAGCAACGAGGACGTCTACGTATCGCCTTCCCAGATCCGGCGCTTCGACCTGCGCACCGGCGACCTGGTGGCGGGGTACGCCCGTCCCCCCAAGGAGAACAGCCCCGAGCGGTACTTCGGGATGCTGCGCATCGAGCAGATCAACGGTGTCAGCCCGGAGGAGGCCGCCGAGCGGCTGCCCTTCGACAACCTCACGCCGATCTTCCCCACGCAGCGCTACACGCTCGAGATCAGCCCCATCAAGATCTCGGCCCGACTGGTGGACCTCGTGGCGCCCATCGGTAAGGGGCAGCGCGCCATGGTGGTGTCGCCGCCGAAGGCCGGCAAGACGATGCTCCTCAAGGACATCGCCAACAGCATCAGCCGCAATTATCCCGACGCCCACATCATGGTGCTGCTGGTGGATGAGCGCCCCGAGGAAGTCACCGACATGGAACGCTCCATCCAGGGCGAGGTCCTGGCCTCCACCTTCGACAACCCCCCGGAAAACCACGTCAAGCTGGCCGAGATCGTCATCGAACGGGCCAAGCGGCTCGTCGAGCACCGCCGCGACGTGGTCATCCTCCTCGACAGCATCACGCGCCTCGCCCGCGCCTACAACCTTGTGACCCCCCCGTCCGGCCGCACGCTGTCCGGGGGGCTGGACCCGGCCTCGCTCCACAAGCCGAAGCGGTTCCTGGGCGCGGCGCGGAACATCGAGGAGGGCGGGAGCCTGACCATCATCGCCACCGCCCTGGTGAACACCGAGAGCCGCATGGACGACGTGATCTATGAGGAGTTCAAGGGCACCGGCAACATGGAGCTGCATCTGGACCGGAAGCTCTCCGAGCGCCGCATGTTCCCGGCCGTCGACATCAAGAAGTCGGGCACGCGCCGCGAGGAGCTGCTGCTCGCCGCGGACGAGTTGGAGGTCATGTGGCTCTTCCGGCGTTCGACCGGCAACATGGAGCCCACGCAGGTCCTGGAGCTCATGATGGACCGGCTGCAGAAGACCAAGGACAACCGCGAATTCCTCGACCTCATCCGGCGCGAGGCGCGACTCACCGGCTGAGCGCCCCGCGCGACGGGGCCCGGAAGTTGTTGCCCGGCCCGTGCGCCGCATGCTATCCTGATGCGCTTCCGCGCCGCAGGGCGCCGGGCGTCCGCGGCGCGGAGGGCGGAAGCGGCGGGAGGGCCTCCCGCGCAAAAGGGGGAAGATGGGCGCCGCCGTGCGGGCGCCGCGGGCCTTCCGCGGCCGGATGGCTTGGCGCGTAACCGATGAAGCCGAACATCCATCCCAAGTACGTGGAGACCAAGGTGACGTGCGCGTGCGGGGCGACGCACGTGGTCCGGTCGACGAAGCCCACGATGCGCGTCGACGTGTGCTCCCACTGCCATCCCTTCTACACGGGCAAGCAGCGCATCGTCGATACCGGCGGTCGGGTCGAGCGCTTCCTGCGCAAATACGAGCAGAGCAAGCAGAGGAAGGCCGCGGCGGCGCCGTAGGGGGCGACCGCGGCGCGGACCCGGGCGCTCCCGTGGGCCCGGAGGTGTCCGCGGCTGCAGAGGGCTTCGGCCCGCGGAGCGGCGGGCGATCGAGTGTGCCGCGGCAGCGGGACCTGCCCGGGTGCCCGTCCGCGCGGACGGGCCGCGTCCCCGTCGGCAGGCGCCGGGCCGTCGCGGCCGCGCGCGATCCGGAAGCCTGGGGGCGGACGGTTTGGCGGCGGCGCGCTTCGGTGGCCAGGCGGTCATGGAAGGCGTCATGATCCGGGGGCCGGGCGGGGCCGCGGTGGCCGTCCGGTCGGCGGACGGCGCGATCGTCGTGGATGGGTGGCCGGCACCGGCCCCGGCGCTCGCGATGCCTTGGCGCCTGCCCGTGCTGCGGGGCCTCGCCGCGCTGGCGGACGGGCTCGTCTGGGGGACGCGGGCTCTGCTCTATTCGGCGGAGCGGGCGGCGGGGATGCCGGGGCCCGAGGCGGGCGGGGCGCCCGGCGGCAGCGGTCTCGGATGGTCGGTCGCCGTGTCCCTGACCTTCGCCATCGGCCTCTTCGTGGTGCTGCCGGCGGCCGTCGCGGGCTGGGTCCGGCCGTTCCTTCCGTCGGCCTTCGCCGCCGGCCTGTTCGAGGGAGTCCTCCGCCTGGCCCTGCTGACGGGCTACGTGGCGGTGCTCGGCGCCCTGCCCGAGGTGGGGCGGATGCTGCAATTCCACGGCGCGGAGCACAAGGCCATCGCCGCGCTGGAAGCGGGGCTGCCCCTGGACGTCGGCGCGGCCGCGCGCTGCAGCCGCTTCCACCCCCGCTGCGGCACCAGCTTCCTCCTCTTCGTGCTGCTGCTCTGCAGCATCCTTTACTCGCTGCTGGGGTGGCAAGCGTTCTGGGTGCGGATCGGCCTGCGCGTGGCGCTGTTCCCGCTTCTCGCGGGCGTCGGCTTCGAGTTCCTCCGGGCCTCCGCGGGGCCGGCCTCGGGCTGGCGGCGGATCGGGGCGGCGCCGGGCCTGTGGCTGCAGCGCTTCACCACGCGGGAGCCGGAGGCATCCCATCTGGAAGTGGCCCTCGCGGCGCTGCGCCGGGCGCTGGCCCTGCGGGCGCCGGGCGACGGCCGGGCCCCGCCGCCCGCCGTGCCGGTGCCCTGATCACGGCGGGCCGGTCGGGATGCGGAAGGAGGGACGCGGAATGGAGGCCCGCGGGGATGTGGATCGAGACAGGGCGACCGACCGGGATCGGGGCCCGGCCGGCGGCCGCGACGACATGCAGCCGCGCATCGCGGCGGTCGAGCAGCGGCTGGGCGAGATCCTGCGGGCCCTCTCCGATCCCCAGGTCGTGGCCGACCAGCAGCGGCTCCGCCCCCTGCTCCAGGAGCGGGCGCGCCTCGCGCCGGTCGCGGAGGCCGCGGCGCGGCGGCGCGGCCTCCTGGAGGATCGGTCGGCGGCGGCCGCCATGGTGGGAGAGGCGGCCGGCGACGCGGCGGGCCGCGCGTGGGTCGCCGCCGAGCTGGCCCGGCTCGACCAGGCCATCGAGGACGTGGAGGGGCACATGCGCGTCCTCCTCCTGCCCCACGACCCCCGGGACGAGCGCGGCGTGGTGGTGGAGCTGCGGGCCGGCGCGGGGGGCGAGGAGGCCGCGCTGTTCGCGGCGGACCTGGCGCGGATGTATCTGCGGTATGCCGAACGCCGCGGCTGGACGGCCGAGACCCTGTCCGCCAGCGAGACGGGTATCGGGGGTTTCAAGGAGATCATCCTCGGGCTGGAGGGGGACGGGGTTTACAGCCGCCTGAAGTTCGAGAGCGGCGTCCACCGCGTGCAGCGGGTGCCGGACACGGAGGCCAGCGGGCGCATCCACACCAGCACCGCCACGGTCGCGGTCCTGCCGGCGGCCGACGAGGTCGAGGTCCATATCCGCCCCGAGGACATCGACGTGGACGTCTACCGGGCGAGCGGGGCCGGCGGCCAGCATGTGAACCGCACGGAGTCCGCGGTGCGGTTGACGCACCGGCCCACCGGCCTGGTCGTGACCTGCCAGGACGAGCGCAGTCAGATGAAGAACCGCGAGAAGGCGATGAAGGTGCTGCGGGCCCGCCTCTACGACCTGGAGGCGCGGCGCCGCCACGAGGAGGTGGCGAGCGACCGGCGGGCCCAGGTCGGGACCGGGGATCGCAGCGAGCGCATCCGCACATACAACTACCCGCAGAACCGGGTGAGCGAGGAGCGGATCGCCCTTACCCTGCACCGCCTGCGGGAGGTCCTGGACGGCGACCTGGATGCGGTGCTCGACCCCCTGCTGGCCGCGGACCAGGCGCGCCGCCTGCGCGGCCTGGCGCCGGTATGAATGCCGCGGGCATGGTGCGCTGGGGCGGGGCGGTCCTGGACGGCGCCGGCCTCGGGCCGGGCCGGCGAGAGGCCTGGCTCCTGCTGCGCGCGCTCTCTGGCATCGACGCCTGGCTCCGGCCGGAGGTCCCCGTGCCGCCGGAGGCGGAGGCCGCGTACCGGGCCGCGGTCGCCCGCCGCGCCGCCCGCGAGCCCTTCGCGTACGTCGTGGGCCGGCGCTTCTTCCGCGGGATCGAGCTTGCGGTGGACCGGCGCGCGCTGATCCCGCGGCCGGAGACCGAGGGGCTGGTGGAGCAGGCGTGCGCCCTGCTCCCGCGGGGCGGGTTGGCCGTGGACCTGTGCACGGGATCCGGGGCGGTCGCCCTGGCGATCGCGGCCGAGCGGCCCGACGCGCGGGTGGTGGCGACCGACCTCTCGGACGCGGCGCTCGCGCTGGCCGCCGCCAACGCGCGGCGCCTGGGGCTCGACGGCCGCGTGCGGCTGTGCCGCGGCGACCTCTGGGATGCCGTGCCGCCGGAAGCCCGCGGGAGCGTCGACGTCTGCGCATGCAACCCGCCCTACGTGGAGGCCGGCGAGTGGTCGGACCTGGACCCGGAGGTCCGGGACTTCGAGCCGCGCGAGGCCCTGGTGGCCACGGAGGGATGGCGCAGCCTCTACGGGCGCATCGCCCGGGGCGGCGAGGTCTGGCTGCGCGCGGGCGGCTGGCTCCTCTGCGAGTCGGCCCCCGCCCAGGCGGCCCCGGTCGCTGCCCTCCTCCGCGGGCCCGCATGGGACGCCGCGGACGTGATGGCGGACGCGGGCGGCGCACCCCGCATCGTGCGCGGGCGGCGGGCGCTCCCGCCGGAGCCCCGGTGACGGGGGAGCCTTCGCTGCGGACCATCCGCACCGCGGACCTCGATCTGGCCGCCGCGCTCCTGCGCCGCGGCCGGCTGGTCGCGTTTCCCACCGAGACGGTCTACGGGCTGGGCGCCGACGGCCTCTCCCCGGCCGCGGTGCGCTCCGTCTTCGCGGCCAAGGGCCGCCCGGCGGACAACCCGTTGATCCTCCATGTCGCCGCCCCGGAGGACGCGCCGCGGTTCGGCGTCTTCGGCCCCGCGGCGGCGGACCTCGCCGCGCGGTTCTGGCCCGGGCCCCTGACGCTGGTGGTCCCCGCGCGGCCGGGGGCCGTCCCGGCGGAGGTCCGGGCCGGCCTCGATACCGTGGCCCTGCGCTGTCCCGGGCACGATGTGGCGCGGGCGCTGATCCGCCTCGCCGGGGGGCCCGTCGCCGCCCCGTCCGCCAATCGGTCCGGCCGGCCGAGCGCGACCTCCGCCGAGGCGGTGTTGGAGGACCTCGACGGCCGCATCCACGCCGTGGTGGACGGCGGGCCGTGCCGGCACGGCGTGGAGTCGACGGTCGTCTCCTGCGCGGGCGCCGCCGTGTCCCTGCTGCGCCTGGGCGCCGTGGCCCCGGAGCGGCTGGGGCTGCCCGCGGCCGTCGCGGTGGAGGGCGCCGCGCGCAGCCCGGGCACGCGGCACCGGCACTACGCGCCGGGTGTCCCGCTGCACCTCTGTGCGGACCTCGCGGCGGGCCTCGGCGGCCACCCCGGCGCCGCCGTGCTCTGTTCGGCCCGCGCGGCGGAGCGGCTGGGCCTGCGCAGCGGGCCGGGCGTGCATGTCTGGGCCGCCAGCGCGGAGGGGCGCGCGTCGGAGGTCTTCGCGGCCCTCCGCGCGCTGGAACGGAGCGGCTGCCCGTGCATCCTGGCCGAACCGCTCCCACGGCGGGGTCTGGATGCCGCGACCATGGACCGCCTGGAGCGGGCGGCCCATGGATCTGCGGGCGGCGGGTACTCGGGGCAGCCCGCCCACATCCGGGCGGGCGGTGGGAGGTCCCCCGTCCAGGCGGAAGAATGAGCCGCGGCCGCGCTGCGCGCCCCCGGCGCAACTGGTACCATGCGGGAGGTGGCGCGCGAGGGCGCCGCCGGCCCGCGCGCCGCGCGGGCCGGCCGACGCACGGGGGGTGGCCGCGCGATGAGGGATCTGGAGGCCGTGAGCGGATTGCCGCTGTCGCTGGGCGACGACGGCCGGCTGGTGTTCGGACAGGGGCTGCCGGCGGTCGAGCCCGCGGCCCGGACGCTGGAGGCGATGCGCGAGGTCCTGGCCGAGCCCGGCGCCAGCGGACCCGACGTGCTGTATGTGATGTACCGGGATATCGCGCGCCCGGGGGACCGCGCCGCGCTGCGCGCGGCCGGCCTGCGCTACGACGTGACCATCCTGGCCCCGGCCCGCCTCGGCGCGGAGTGGAACAAGACCTACGGCCACTACCACCCGCTGGCCCCGGGCGGCGACTACTATCCCGAGGTCTACGAGGTCCTCTCGGGCCGGGCCGTCTACCTCCTCCAGCACCGCGCGCCGGGGGGCGGCATCGACGACGTGCTCGTGATCCCGGCCTCCCCGGGCGACAAGGTGTTCATGATCCCGGGCTACGGCCATTCCACCATCAACGTGGGCGACGAACCCCTCGTCATGGCCAACTGGGTCGCGGGCGCCTTTTCCTCCGAGTACGGAGACTACCGGGAGAGGCACGGCGCGAGCTACTATGCGCTCGCCGGCGCCGAGTCCGTGCGCTGGGAGCCGAACCCGCGCTACGGGCGGGTCCCGGAGGCCGTGGTCTGCGCCCCCCTGTGCCCCGAGGAGACCACGGCGCTGCGGGCGGGCCGGCCCATGTATGGGGACGGGGCGGCGCATCCCGACCGGTTGGCCTACCTCGTGGACCCGGGGAAGTACCGGGGCTCCTGGAACGGCCTCGTCGACCCGCGGGCGGGCGGCCGGAGCCGGCCCTCCTGAAGCGAGGCCGGCCCGGGCCGAAGCGGAAGGGCGGGTGCGCGCCGTGATCCCGACTCGGGTGCTGTTCGTGTGCAGCGGCAACACGTGCCGGTCGCCGCTGGCGGCGGCGATCGCCGCCCGCCTGTTCCGCGAGCGGGGCCTTGCGGTGGCGGTCGCCTCCGCGGGGCTGCAGGCCCAGGAAGGCCGGCCGGCGGACCCCCGGGCGGTGGCGGTGGCGGCCCGGCGCGGCCTGGACCTGGGCGGCCACCGCAGCCGGCCCGTCCTGCCGGAGGACGATGGTCCCGCGACGCTGTGGGTGACGATGACGGGCGGTCAGGCGGCTGAGCTGCGCGCGCGGCTCGGCGGCGCGGCCCGGGTCGAGCCGCTCCTGGCGCTGGCCCGGGGCAGCCTCGCCCGCGGGCTCCCCGACGGGGACGACATCGCCGATCCGTACGCCGGGGACGCCGCCGCGTACGAGGCCGTCGCCGCGACGCTGGAGACGGCGCTGGCCGGCGTGGCCGACGCCTGGGCCGCCCCGCCGGCCGGCCGGCCGGCCGCCTCCGCCGAGGCGCAGCGGGTCAAGACCCTCGCCCTACCCAGGCTCGGCGGCCTCCGGCCCACGCTGGAATCGACGGCGATCAAGCTCCTGGAAGAGGCGGGCGAACTCGCCGAGGTCATCGGCAAGTACCGGGCGCTCTCCGGCGAGCGCGCGCAGCGGCCGGACCTGGACGTGATGGCCGGCATCGGCCTGGAGCTGCTCGACGTCGCCCAGACCGCCATCACCATGATGTTCGTGCTCGAAGAGCAGTATGGCGCGGACCTGCAGGTCCTCCTGCGCCGGCACGTGGAGAAGCTCGCGGCGAAGGGCTACCTCGATGCGGAGGCCGGGGAGCCCGCGCCCCGTCCCGCGCTGTAGCGCTCGGGAGGGCCGCGCGGCAGGCGACGGGGAAGCGGCCGCCGGGGGGACGTTCGCGGCGTCACCGCGACATGGTTGTTTCTGGAATCGCTCGCCCGAGGGCTTGTCAACCGGCTCCGGGCCTGCGATAACAGAGGGGCGCGACCCGGGTCCTGCGGCGTGCCGCCGCAGCCCACCCTGGCCGCCGCCGGGCCATCGCCTTCCGGGGGCCCTGCGCGTCCCCGCCGGTTGGAGGAGTCGCACGTGGACACACGGAGTACCGCAGGATCGAGGGACCTCCGGTGGTGACCCCTGCGGGCCTCGCCGCCAACGGACCGGCGTCGTGCGCCGCGCCCGCGGCGGCCGCGGGCGCGGCCGGGGCCGGGTTGCCGCTGGTGGCGGCCCTCGGGCTGGCGGTCGCCTTCGTCCTGGTCTTGGCGGCCACGCCCCTGGCCCGCCGCATCGCCCTGCGCGCCGGCGCGGTCGACCGCCCCGGCGTCCGCAGCGTCCACCGGGAGCCCGTGCCCTATCTCGGCGGCCTCGCCATCTTCGTGGGCATCCTCGGGGGACTCGGCACGCTCGCGGCGCTCCACCCGGCGGCGCTGGGCGGCAACGGGTCCGCGCTGCTGGGCATCGCGCTGGGCGGTGCGCTGATCGTCGTCTTCGGCGCGGCCGACGACCTCGGGCGGTTCTGGTCCGGGCGGCTGCCCTGGCTCGCCGACTCGGAAGGACGCGGCCTGCGGCCCGCGGCCAAGCTGGTGGTGGAGATCGGCGCGGCGCTCATCCTCTGCGCCTGCGGCGTCCGCATCCCCGACATCCACCGGCCCTTCTCGGCCAACCCGTGCGCATACATTGTGTTCGGGCCGCCCGCCCAGTATGCGCTGTCGGTGCTCTGGGTGGTCGCCATCACGAACGCGGTGAACCTGATCGACGGCCTGGACGGCCTCGCGGCGGGGGTTTCGGCCATCTCGGCCGGCACACTGCTGATCGTGGCGCTGCTCAACCCGTCGATGGGCGCGGCGGCCCTCCTCTCGGCCGTCGTGCTGGGCGCCTGCGCCGGATTCCTGCCCTTCAACTTCCACCCCGCGCGCATCTTCATGGGCGACGCCGGCGCCCTGCTGCTCGGCTTCGTCCTGAGCGCCGTGTCGCTGATCGAGCCCCTGAAGAGCCCCACGCTTGTGACGCTCGCCGTCCCGATCCTGGTGCTGGGCGTGCCCATCCTCGACACCGGCCTGGCGGTGCTGCGCCGCTGGCGGCGCGGCCAACTGGTCGGCGCCGCCGACCGGGCCCACGTCCACCACCGGCTCCTGGACCTCGGCCTGAGCCACCGGGATGCCGTCCTCAGCCTGTACGCGGCGAGCGGTTGGCTGGGGGTCAGCGCCCTCGCCGCGCTGAACGTGCGGGATCACCTGTACGCGCTGGTACAGATCCTCGGCCGCGGGATGGGCTGGTCGCTGCTCGGCGGACTGGGCGTCTCCGCCGCGGTGGCCCTGCTCTTGACGCCGCTGGCCGGCCGGCTCGCCCACCGCCTCGGGGCCGTCGCCGGCGGAGGGGCCGGCGCCCCGGCGCGGGGTCCGCTGCCGTATCTCGGGGGATTGGCCCTGCTGCCCGCCGCGGCGGCCGGGCTGGCGGCGGCCCGGCTCCTCGCGGGCCCGCAGCCCGATCTGGCGCTGCGGCGCCTGCTCGGCCTCGCCGCGGGCGCGCTCATCGTCCTCGCCTCCGGGATCGTGGACGACGCCGGCCCGCGGTGGGCCGCCCGCGCGCCCTGGCTGGCCGATGCCCGGGGCCGCCGCCTGCGGCCCGAGCTGCGCGTCGGAGCGCAGGTGGCCGCGGCCGCCGTGCTCTGCGCCGCCGGCGTCCGCATCCCGGACGTGCACATGCCGCTGTCCCGCGATCCGGGCCAGTATCTGGTGTTCGGCGCCGCGGCCCAGTACGCGCTCACCATGCTCTGGGTCGTCGCCATCACGAACGCCGTCGGGTTCATCGACGGGCTCGACGGGCTGGCCTCCGGGGTCGCGGCGATCTCGGCGGCCGCGCTGCTCGGCGCGGCGCTCCTGACGCCGGGCCTCGGCGCCGCCGCCCTGGTCGCGGCGGCCGTCTGCGGGGCCTGCGTCGGCTTCCTGCCGCACAACTTCCACCCCGCGCGCGTCCTCACCGGCCGCGGGGGGGCCCTGGTCCTGGGATTCGCCCTCAGCTCGGTGTCGGTCATCGGACCGCTCAAGGGCGCCACGGCGATCACACTGGCCGTCCCCGTCTTGGCGATCGGCGTCCCCGTCTTCGACATCCTCCTGGCGATCCTCCGCCGGTCGGGACCGGCGCCGGGGCACCTCCACGACGGCCTGCTGCGCGCGGGCCTGGGCCAGCGCCGCTCGGTGCTGCTGCTGTATGGGCTCAGCGCCGCCCTCGGCATGGGGGCGCTCGCGGTGCAGGGCTTCTCGCCCCAGGTCGGGGCGGTGGTCGTCTTGTTCGTGGCCGGCTCGGCCTGGTTGGGGGCGCATCTGGCGATCCGCGTCCCGGCGCCCGGCGCGTCGCCATCCGGGCCGGCCCCGTCGCTGCGCTGACCGCCGGCCGGGGCGCGCGGGGAGGGCTCAGGCGTGCTGCGGGTGGCGACGGTCTTCGGCACGCGGCCCGAGGCCACCAAGATGGCGCCGGTCATCCTCGAGCTGCGCCGCCGCCCGAACGTCGAGGTCGTCGTGATCTCCAGCGGCCAGCACCGGGAACTCCTGCCGCAGACGCTCGCCGTCTTCGGGCTGGCCGCCGACCGGGACCTGGCGGTCATGGCCGCCGGCCAGTCGCTGCCCGCGCTGACGTCCCGGGTCCTCGAGGGGTGCGCCCGCCTGCTGCCGGAACTCGCGCCCGACGTCGTCCTGGTCCACGGGGACACCACGACGACCATGGCGGCCGCCCTGGCCGCCTTCTACTGCAAGGTGCCCGTCGGTCACGTGGAGGCCGGGCTCCGCACCGGCGAGCGGTACTCCCCATACCCGGAGGAGATGAACCGGCTCGTCGCGGACCGCATCGCGGACGCGCACTTCGCGCCCACCGCCCTGGCCGCCGCCAACCTGGCCCGGGAGGGCGTCGACCCCGCCGGGGTCTTCGTCACGGGCAACACCGGCGTGGACGCCCTGCTCATGGTCGCGGGGCCGCGCCGCAGGGACGCGGGGCGCCGCCTCGTGCTGGTGGAGGCCCACCGCCGCGAGAACCTGGGTCCGCCCATGGGGCGCATCGCCCGCGGCGTGGCCGACCTCGCCGCCGCGATGCCGGAGGTGGACGTGGTCTGGTCTCTGCACCCGAACCCGCAGGTGCAGGAGCCGGTGCGCGCGGCCCTGGCAGAGACGCCGCGCGTCCGCCTGATCGAGCCGCCCGACTTCCAGACCTGGGCCGGTTGGATGGCGCGGGCGGACCTGCTCCTCACCGACTCGGGCGGCCTGCAGGAGGAGGCGCCCGCGCTGGGTCTTCCGGTCCTGATCCTCCGGGACAGCACCGAGCGTCCGGAGGTCCTCTCCTGCGGCGCCGGGCGGCTCGTGGGCACCGACCCCGACCGCATCGCCGCCCTTGGCCGGCATCTGCTCTCGGATTCCGCGGCGTACGGGGCGATGGCCGCCGCCGGCAGCCCGTTCGGCGACGGGCGCGCGGCCCTGCGGACCGTCGACGGGTTGCTCTATCGCCTGGGAGCGCGGAGCACGCCGCCGCAGGCGTTTGTTTCTCCCGGGCCCGCCCCGCCCGCATGAGCATGGGAGGTTGATTGACCGGCTTGCGCCGACCGTGCTATGATGCGCAAGGCGTGCGGCCTGGGGCCGCTTTTGTTTGTGCGCGCGTCATGGCCGGGGATCCGCGGCGCCGGGACGGTCGACACCGCGGTCCGCGGCGTGGTCGTGCGGTCCGTGGGCATGGCGGCGGGACTATGCCGCTTCCTTAGTGCCGGCTCCGGAGCCGCAGGGCGGTGCGCATGGACAGACCGCTGTGGCAGGCCCTGGCCCTGGCCTCCTCGTTCGCCGTGACCGCGGCGCTGCTCGTGGCCGCGGGCGTCGTCGGGGGGCGGTGGGTCGACGGGCGCCTGGGCACGAGCCCGCTCTTCGCCGTGCTGGGGCTGTTCGCCGGGATGGGCGTGGGCGGTTACGTGTTCATCCGTCAGATCACACGCATCTTCGGGGGCTCGGAACGTTGAGCATCCGCCCTCTCGGGGCCGGGCCCTGGCTTGCGGCGGCGGCGGTTGCGGCGGTCTGCGCGCGGGCGGGCGTGGATCCGCGCATCATGGAGGGTTTGGCGGCAGGTTTCGCCATCGGGGCCGGGTACGTATGGCTCCTGTGGCGCCGCACCGTCTCCCTGCCCGGCCTTCCGCCGCGCCGGGCGGTGCTGGTCGCCCAGTCCGCGGCCGCCCTGCGCTTCTGCTTCGTGTTCCTGGGCTTCTGGGCAGCGACGCGGGTCTGGCCGGCGGCCTCGATCGCCTGGGGCGTCGGATCCTTCGTCCTGCCGGTGACCGCCGGCATCGTCGTGACCGCGCGGGGGGGCTGAACCCGTCTTGCCGCAGGGCAACGTGTTGGCGTGCTCGGCCGCCTATTGGAAGGTGGCCGGTCTATCGGTATGCAGTTCCACCGCGATTCAGACCTGGATCGTGATGGTCGTCGTCGCCGGCCTCGCGCTGCTGGCGGCGCGCTCCGCCCGCGCCGGGGTCCCCGGCCGCATGCAGAACGTGATGGAGATGCTGGTCGGGTTCGTCGGCGGCTTCATCGGCGGATCCGCGGACGTGGGCCCGGAGCACCCGGCGCGCAGCCGCCGCCTGCTGTTCGAGTACCTGGCGACGCTCTTCCTGTTCGTCCTCGTGGCCAACATGCTGGACGTCATCCCCCCGTACAGCGCGCCGACCAACACCCTGAACACGACGATGGCCCTCGCTTTGCTGACCTTCCTCTTCACGCACCTCTCGGGGCTCGTGAAGCACGGGGTGCGGTACGGGCGCAGCTTCATCCACGCCCCTGGGGGCATGGGCTACGGGTTCCTCATCCTGTCGGTGATCGAAGAGCTCAGCAAGCCCCTGACGCTCGCGTTTCGTCTTTTCGGCAACATCCTCGCCGGGGAGCTTATGATCCACGTGCTGCTGCAGCTTCTTCCCCTTCGCTGGTTTTACATCGTCGGTTTCGCGCCGCATGTCGCGTGGCTCCTGTTCAGCGTGTTCGTCGGCGCGGTGCAGGCCTTCATCTTCATGGTCCTCACGCTGGTCTACGTCGGACAGGCGACGGCCCCCCATGCGGATCACGAGGTCCGCGCAGGGGCGCACTGACCGCTGGTGCAGGGGACTTCGGCCGGCTCGGAACCGGCCAGGGCCACAGGTAGGGAGGAGCACGCTTCATGGACGCCGCTTCCGCCCACATTCTCGCCGCGGGTATCGGACTCGGTCTCGCCGCCCTGGGTGCCGGCATCGGCGACGGCCTGGTGACCAGCCGCTTCGTGGAGGGCACGGCGCGCCAGCCCGAGGCCCAGAGCCGCCTCATGACCAACATGTTCATCGGCGTGGCCGTCATCGAGGCCCTGCCCCTGATCGTGCTGGTGCTCGTGGGCTTCGTCTTCACGCACTGAGCGGGCCGGCCGGCGCCCGGCGGAAGCCGGGCCGCGCCGGTCGCGCGGGTCAGGCCGGCGGGCGGTGGGAGGTCGGAGCCGCGATGAGCAGCATTCTGTCGTCCCTCGGCCTCAACTTTGGGACGTTCCTGCTCGAGATCATCAACTTCGTGCTGCTCTTCCTGTTCCTGCGCATCTTCGCTTGGCCGCCGCTGGTGCAGGCGATGGAGAAGCGCCGGCGGGCGGTGGCCGACCAACTGGCGGCGGCGGAGACCGAGCGTCAGGAGGCCGTGCGGCTGCGCGAGGAGCAGCGTCAGGCGCTGGAGGCCGCCCGCGGGCAGGCGCAGGAGATCATCGAGCGGGCGCAGCGCGCCGCCGCCGAGCAGTCGCGGGAGATGCTGGAGGACGCGAAGGCCCAGGCCGAGCGCCTGAGCGGACAGGTGCGGCAGGAGATCGGCCGTGAGCGCGAGGCGGCCGTGGCCGCGCTCCGCGGCGAGGTCGCGGACCTGGTGCTCCTGGCGACGGGCAAGTTGCTGCGCCGGCGGGTGGACGACGCGGAGGACCGGCGCCTCGTCACGGAGTTCATCGGGGCGGCGGACGGCGCGGATGCGGGGCCGGGCCGGTGAGGGGCGGCGCCGCTCCGTACGCGGAGGCCCTCTTCGGTTTGGCGCGGGAGCACGGCGATGCGGCCGCGATCGCGGACGAACTCGCGGCCCTGGAAGCCGCGCTGCCGCCCGAGACGCGCACCCTCCTCGCCCATCCCACGGTGTGGCCGGACGCCGCGCGCGCGGCGCTCGGCACCCTCGTCGCACATGCGTCGCCGCTCGTGGCGAACTTTCTGCGCGTGCTGGCGCACCACCGGCGGATGGCGCTCCTCCGCGACGTGGCGGAGGCCTTCCGGGAGCGGTTGGACGAGGCCGAGGGCCGGGTTCGCGCCCGCGTGCAGAGCGCGCGGCCGCTCGATCCCGAGGAGACGGGGCGCCTGGCGGCGGCGCTGGGCCGCCGCCTGCAGCGCGACGTGGAGATCGCGGCGGAGGTGCGTCGGGACCTGATCGGCGGGGCGCGGGTCCTGGTGGGGGACCGCGTCCTGGACGGGAGCCTGGAGGGGCAGCTCGCCGCGCTGCGCCGCCGGCTCGTCTCGGCGCGCTGACGGTATCCGGTCCGAGGGGATGCGCTGCGGCGCGTGACCGGGTCGGGATCATAGCGAGGTGACGTGGGCCGATGAGCATCCGGCTAGAGGAGATCAGCTCGGTGCTCCGCCAGCAGATCGAACAGTACGAGGCGGGTCCCGAGATGGACGAGGTCGGGGTCGTCCTGCGCGTGGGGGACGGCATCGCCTCGATTTACGGGCTGCGGGACGCCATGATCGGCGAGCTGCTGGAGTTCCCCGGGGACCTCCGCGGGATGGTGCTGAACCTCGAGGAGGAGACCCTGGGCTGCGTCCTGTTCGGCTCGGAGGCGGCCATCAAGGAAGGGGACACGGTGCGGCGCACCGGGCAGATCGCCCGGGTGCCCGTGGGTGAGGCCCTCGTCGGTCGCGTCGTCAACGCCCTGGGTCAGCCCATCGACGGCAAGGGACCCATCGGGGCGGCCGAGACGCGGCCCGTGGAATCGTCGGCGCCGGGCGTCATCGACCGGCAGAACGTCCACGAGCCGCTGCAGACGGGCCTCAAGCCGATCGACACCATGATCCCGATCGGGCGCGGGCAACGCGAGCTGATCATCGGCGACCGCCAGACGGGCAAGACGGCGGTGGCCATCGACACGATCCTCAACCAGAAGGGCCAGAACGTCGTCTGCATCTATGTGGCCATCGGCCAGAAGGCGTCTTCGGTGGCTCGCGTGGTGCGGACGCTCGAGGACCACGGGGCGATGGAGTACAGCATCGTGGTGGTGGCCGGGGCCTCCGAGCCGGCGCCCCTGCAGTATCTGGCCCCGTATGCCGGCTGCGCCATGGGCGAATACTTCATGTACAAGGGCGGGCACGCCCTGTGCGTCTATGACGACCTGTCCAAGCACGCCGTCGCCTACCGCGCCATGTCCCTGCTGCTGCGGCGGCCGCCCGGCCGCGAAGCCTACCCGGGCGACGTCTTCTACCTCCACAGCCGCCTCCTGGAGCGCGCGGCCAAGCTTTCGGCGGAGCGGGGCGCGGGCTCGCTGACCGCGCTTCCCGTCATCGAGACCCTGGCGGGCGATGTGTCGGCGTATATCCCGACCAACGTCATCTCGATCACCGACGGCCAGATCTACCTGGAGACCGACCTGTTCTACGCGGGCATCCGGCCCGCCGTCAACGTCGGCCTCTCGGTCTCCCGCGTCGGCGGCGACGCGCAGCGGCGGGTGGTCAGCAGGGTATCGGGCGGCCTGCGCCTGGACCTGTCCCAGTACCGGGAACTGGCCGCCTTCACCCTCTTCGCCTCCGACCTCGACCGGGCGACGCAGGCCCGCCTCGCCCGCGGCCAGCGCCTGACCGAGCTCCTGAAGCAGCCGCAGTACCGCCCGATGCCGATCGAGGAGATCCTGGCCGTGATCCACGCCGGCATCAACGGCTTTCTGGACACGGTCGCGGTGGACAAGGTCCGGGCGTTCGAGCAGGACTACCTGCTCTACCTGCGGACCGACCGGCCGGACGTGCTGAAGCAGATCCTCGACGCGCCCAAGCTGACGGACGACCTGGACGCGACCCTCCGGGATGCCGCGGGCGCGTTCCTCAAAGGTTGGAGCGGATGAGGGCCGGGGGAGGGCGGGCACCGTGGCGCAGGGCCTGAAGGACATCCGCCGGCGGATCGCCAGCGTCAAGAACATCCGCAAGATCACGGCGGCGATGAAGATGGTCGCGGCGGCCAACCTGCGCCGCGCCCAGCAGCGCGCCGAGGCCGGCCGTCCGTACGCCGAGGCCATTCGCGGTGTCCTGCTGCGACTCGCCCGCGACGCGGGCGTGTCGCACCCGTTCCTGGTGGAGCGCCCGGTCTCGACCAGCCTCGCGGTCGTGGTCACCTCCGACCGCGGACTCGCGGGGGCGTTCAACGCCAACATCAACCGCGCCGCGGTGCAGTTGCTGCGGGACCTGCCCGGGCCGCGGGTGGTGGCCGTGGGGCGCAAGGCGCGCGACTTCTTCCGCCGTCGGCGCTACGAGGTCGTGACCGACTACACCGGGCTCGGCGACGCGATCCGGTTCGCGCAGGCGGAACGCATCGCGGGCGAGGTCACCCTGCAGTTCGCCTCGGGCGCGTGCGATCAGGTGTTTCTGGTGTACCCGCAGTTCGTGAACGCCGTCACCTCGCGCCCCGTCTCCGTGCGACTGCTGCCGCTCTCGGGACGCGACATGGAGGATGAGGGCGGCGACGGGCGGCCGGGCGAGGGCGGCGAATACATCTTCGAACCCGACGCCGCGGCCGTGCTGCGCGACCTGCTGCCGCACTACATCAGCGTGCTCGTCTACCGGGCGCTGCTGGAGGCCAAGGCGAGCGAGTTCGGGGCGCGCATGGCCGCGATGGACAACGCGACCAAGAACGCGGGCGAGGTCATCGATCGGCTGACGCTCGTCAGCTTCCGCATGCGCCAGGCGGCCATCACGAAGGAGATCGCCGAGATCGTCGGCGGCGCGGCGGCCCTGGAGGGCTAGCGCCGCGGTGCCCGGGGGCGGCGCGGATGCCGCGGCCGCCTCCCGGAAGGGGAAGGGGACAACATGGCGAGCACGGGTGAGGTCGTTTCCGTGATCGGGCCCGTCCTGGACGTGCAGTTCGCGCCCGGCGAGCTGCCGTCCATCTACAACGCGGTGCACGTGCAGAGCGGGGGCGACGGGGCCGCGGCGGGCAGCGTGCCTGTCGACCTGATCGCCGAGGTCTTCCAGCACCTGGGCGACAACCGCGTGCGTGCGGTCGCCATGTCGTCGACCGACGGCCTCGTGCGCGGGGCCAAGGCGACCGACCTCGGCGGCCCGATCACGGTGCCCGTGGGGCCGGCCACGCTGGGGCGCATGTTCAACCTTCTCGGCGAGCCGATCGACGGCAAGGGACCCGTCGCCGCGGAGGAGCGGCATCCGATCCACCGCGAGCCGCCGGGCCTCACCGACCAGGCCGTGGCGACCGAGGTGCTGCAGACGGGCATCAAGGTCATCGACCTCCTCACCCCCTACCCCAAGGGCGGCAAGATCGGGCTCTTCGGCGGCGCCGGGGTGGGCAAGACGGTCCTTGTCATGGAACTGATCCACAACATCGCCACGGAGCACGGCGGCATCTCCGTCTTCGCCGGCGTGGGCGAGCGCACGCGCGAGGGCACCCAGCTGTTCGGCGAGATGACCGAATCGGGGGTGCTCGGCAAGACGGCCCTCGTCTATGGCCAGATGAACGAGCCCCCGGGCGCGCGCATGCGGGTGGCCCTGTCCGGCCTGACGATGGCGGAGTTCTTCCGCGACCGGGAGGGCCGCGACACCCTGCTGTTCATCGACAACATCTTCCGTTTCATCCAGGCCGGCTCCGAGGTTTCGGCGCTCCTCGGCCGCATGCCGAGCGCCGTCGGCTACCAGCCCGTCCTGGGCACCGACATCGGCGCGCTCCAGGAGCGCATCACGTCGACGCGCAGGGGCTCGGTGACGTCCGTCCAGGCGATCTACGTTCCCGCCGACGACTACACCGACCCGGCGCCGGCCACGACGTTCGCCCACCTCGACGCCACGACGAACCTGGAGCGGCGCCTCACCGAGCGGGGCCTGTATCCGGCGGTCGACCCGCTGGCCTCGACCTCGCGCATCCTGGACCCCGCCGTGGTGGGCGAGGAGCACTACCAGGTGGCCCGCGGGGTGCAGGAGGTCCTGCAGCGCAACAAGGAGCTGCAGGACATCATCGCCATCCTGGGCATCGACGAGCTTTCGGAGGACGACAAGCTCACGGTGGCGCGCGCGCGCAAGATCGAGCGGTTCCTCACGCAGCCCTTCTTCGTGATGGAGAACACGACCGGCAACCCGGGCAAGTTCGTCCGGCCGGAGGAGACGGTGCGCGGCTTCAAGGAGATCCTCGACGGCAAGCACGACGAGCTGCCCGAGATGGCTTTCTACATGATCGGCGGCATCGAAGAGGCGGTCGAGAAGGCCCAGAAGATGTAGCGGGGACCCGGGGAGGCGGCAGGGTGGCGGGAGGGCGGGCGAGCCGATGGCGGGTGTGATCGCGGTGCGCGTCGTGACCCCGGAGCGGCTGGTGTGGTCGGGTCCCGCCGAGATGGTGATCGCGCGCGGGGTCGAGGGCGAACTCGGCGTGCTGCCGCACCACGCGCCCCTGATCACGGCGCTGCGCGACGGGCCCGTCCAGATCCGGCGCCCGGACGGCGGCCTCACCGTGATCGGCACGCGGGGCGGGTTCCTGGAGGTCAAGCCCGATCGGGTCACCGTCCTCGCCGCCGATGCCGACCTGCCGGGGGCGGTCCCGGGCGAGGGCGACGAGTCGGCGCTCGAAGAGTGACGCCGCGGACGGTGCTATACTCGCCGCGGGGGTGACCACCGTGGCCCTCGACGAGGAGCAGGTCAAGGAGGCTCTCTTCGCGGTCAACGACCCGGAGATCGGGATGAGCATCATCGATCTCGGGCTGGTCTACGACATCGCCATCGACCCGGAGGACCGGGTGAGCATCGAGATGACGCTGACCAGCCC
>JAJYVV010000053.1 GCA_021791815.1 Bacillota bacterium
GAACGGCGACGTGTGGGACCTCCTGGCGTTTCTCCAGCAGATCCCGGATGCGGACGCGGCTGGGCACGAGGTGCGGTTGACCGCGCCGGAGGCGCCGGTTATGCGCGTGGTCGGTGTGCGCAAGTCAACCCACTGACCCTGGAGGACGCGGCGTACATCTTCGTCGCCACCAATGTCCCTGAGACCATCGCGTCAGACCTCCAGGTCCTACAGCTATATAGGCTACGTTGGCCGATCGAGTTGGCATTCAATCGGCTGAAGAGTATCCTGCAGTTCGACGCTCTTCGAGCGAAGGACCCCGAGCTGGCTCGAACATACCTCTTGGGAAAGATGCTCGGTGCGCTCATTGTGGATGAGCTGACTGTGCGGGCCCAGCTTTTTGCCCCCTGGGGATTCACCCTGCGCTGATCGGCCAGTGAGCCTCTGGCGAATGCACACGCTCTGGCGCGATGCCCCGTGCGCCGCGATCCGCGGGCACCGACGATCCAGACGATCCAGGACAGCCTGCCCGGCCTGGGGCGGCACCTGCACGTACCCGCACGGAAGCGGCCGCACCAAGGGGATCAGGCCCGTCTACAAGCCCGCGCCCTGATTCGACAGTAAGTTACAGCCCATGGGCATCGCGCCTCCCTCCGCGCGACACGCGGACCTCGCTGCCCGAAGCGGTTCCCGGCCCACCGGCCAGGCCTGCGCCGGGGGCGGCACGGACAGCGGATGCCCCGGTGCGGCGGGCAAGTCGGGCAATGGCCGCCACCACCTGACAAGCACCGGGCCCGTCGCCCGGCCCATATACTGCCGCCGTTCCAGGAAGCGGCGCGGAGGCGGACCGGAGGCGGAGCGCCGGGCTGGGCACGCCCGCGCCGACGCTGTCCAAAGGGGGGCGGGCGCAGCCCATGCGGTGGACCGTGGTCGCCGGGGACCGGCGGGAGGGCGAGGCCGCGGCGTGCCTGCGGCGCATGGGGCACGACGTGATCGAGGTCGGCCGCGGGCCGGCAGGCCCCGCCGGGTCGGACCCGGGCGCCTTCGCCGGCGCCGAGGTGGTTTTGGGCCCGGTCCTGGGGACCAATCCGGCGGGCGACGCCCTCTACCGGCCCGCGCCGGCGGGGCCGCTGCCCATCGAGGCCGCCTGGCTCGCCGCCTGCGCGCCGGGGGCGCTTTGGCTGCTCGGCCGGTGCGGGCCCTGGCTCCGGACCGCCGCGGCCGCGCGCGGCCTGGCTGTCCACACCTATGCGGAGCGCGACGAGTTTGCCACCCTCAACGCCGTGCCGACGGCCGAAGGCGCGATCGCCCACGCCTGCCGCCGGGCCGGCACGGCCGCCTGGGGCAGTTCGGCCCTCGTCGTCGGGGGCGGGCGCTGCGGCCGCGCGCTGGTCGGCCGGCTCGTGGCCCTCGGGGCGCGGGTGGCCTGCGCCAGCCGCGATCCGGCGGAGCGGGCGGCCGTCCGGGTCCTCGGCGCCGACGCGGCCGGCATCCCGGACCTGGCCCGCGCCGCCCGGGATCGGGATTTCCTGTTCAACACCGTCCCGGCGCCGGTCGTGACCGCGGCGGTGCTCGGGGCGCTGCCCACGCGGGCGGTGGTCGTCGACCTGGCGTCCGCCCCCGGGGGAACCGACTTCGATGCGGCCCGCGCCCTCGGCCTGCGGGCCAGCCTCCTTCCCGCGGTGCCCGGCCGCCACTTCCCGGTGACGGCCGGCCGGCTGCTGGCGGAGGTGGCCGCGTCGCTCGTGGGCGCGCGTGCCGTGGGAGGCGACTGCGGTGGAAGGCTTTGAGGGCCGCACCGTCGGCTGGGCCCTCTGCGGGTCCCACCACACGGTGGCCCTGGTGCTGCCGGCGATGCGCCAGTTGCGAAGTGCCGGCGCGCAGGTGGTGCCGATCCTTTCGGAGACGCTGCTCTCGACCTCGACCCGGCACGGCACGCCCGCCGAATGGTGGGCCGCGGTGACGGCCGCGGCCGGTCGCGAGCCTCTGACCACCATCCCGGACGTCGAGCCGTTCGGCCCCGAGCGCACGCTCGACGTGCTGCTCGTGGCCCCGTGCACGGGCAGTTCCCTCGCCCGGCTGGCCAACGCCATCACCGACTCCGCTCCGCTCATGGCCGCCAAGGCGCAACTGCGCAACGGGCGGCCGGTGGTGCTCGGGGTCTCGACGAACGACGCCCTCGGACTGAACGCGGCGAACCTCGCCCGCCTGTTGGTGACCCGCCACGTCTACTTCGTGCCCTTCGGGCAGGACAGCCCGGAGGGGAAACCGGCCTCGCTCGTCTCCCATTGGGACCTCTGCCTCCCCGCGGCCCAGGCCGCCCTGGGGGGCCGCCAGCTGCAGCCGCTGCTGCGGGCCTGGTGACGGGCCGACGCCACCGGGGCCGCAATTGCGGCAGGAGGGGGGCGAGTGTAGAGTGGGCGGCGCGAACGGGCACAGGGGCGGCACCCGGCGGATCCCCCGGCCGCCGGCGGGATCGGCCGCCGGATGCCGGGGGTCGGGGTGGTCGTGTGGGCGTGCGGGTCGGGCTGGTCGGCGGGGCGGGCGCGGTGGGCGCCACGCTGCTCCGGGTGCTCGAGGAGCGCGCGTTTCCGGTCGAATCGCTCCGGATCCTCGCGACGCGGCGCAGCGCGGGGCGGATCGTCCGCTTCCGGGGCGCCGAGGTCCGCGTGGAGGAGACCCGGCCCGAGTCCTTCGCGGGGCTCGACCTCTGCTTCCTGGCCGTGCCCGGCGCCCAGGCGAGCCGGGAGCTGGCGCCCCTGGCCCTGCGGGCGGGGGCGGCGGTCATCGACAAGGGGAGCGCCTTCCGGCTGGACCCGGCCGTGCCGCTCGTGGTTCCGGAGATCAACGGCGGGCTCGTCGAACCGGGGCGGCCGGCGCTGCTGGCCTCACCCAACTGCACCACGATCCCGCTCACGCTCTGCCTGCATCCCCTCCGGCGGGCGGCCGGACTCCGGCGTGTCATCGTCTCGACCTACCAGTCGGCCTCCGGGGCGGGGCGGGCGGGGATCGAGGCGCTGTGGAGCGAGAGCGCGGAGGCCGTCCGGGGCCGGTCCCCGGAGGCCGCTGCGGCGCCCGACCGCGGGGACCCGGCCGCCGGCGCGCCAAGCGTGTTCCCCCGCCGGCTCGCCTTCAACGTGATCCCGCAGTGCGACCGCTTCTCGGACGACGGCTACACCCTCGAGGAGTGGAAGCTGATCCGCGAGACTCGCAAGATTCTCGGAATTCCCGACCTGCCCATCTCCGCCACCGCGGCGCGCGTGCCGGTGTTCGTGGGCCACTCCGAGTCGGTCTTCGTGGAGACGCAGCGCCCGCTCTCCGCGGAGGAAGCCCGCGCCATCCTGGGGACGTCGCCCGGGGTGCGGCTGCAGGACGACCCGGCGGCGGGCGTCTTTGCGACGCCCCTCGATGCCGCCGGCTCCGACCTCGCGCACGTCTCCCGCGTCCGCCGGGACCTCGGCTTCGACCATGGGCTCCACCTGTGGGTCGTCGGGGACAACCTGCGGAAGGGCGCCGCCACCAACGCCGTGCAGATCGCGGAACTCTGGCTGCGCAGGTAGGCGGCGGCCCGCTCCGGGCGCCCGCCGCCGGCGGGGCGTCCCCCGATCCGGACGCCGGGACGCCCCGGCGGGTCCGGCGCGGGCCGGAGCAGTAGGGAGAAGGTCGGCCGCGTGCGGCTCATCGTGCAGAAGTTCGGCGGTACCTCCCTGGCGACGCCCGCGTACCGGGAACTGGTGGCCGAGCGGGTCGGGGCCGCGTGCCACCGGGGCCTCTCGCCGGTGGTGGTCGTATCGGCCATGGGCCGGGCGGGCGACCCGTACGCCACGGACACCCTGCTGGCCCTGGCCCACGACGTCTTCCCCGAGATGCCGCCGCGCGAGATCGACCTGCTGATGGCCACGGGCGAGATCATCTCGGCCGTCGTGCTGGCGGGCACGCTTCGCGGCCGCGGGCTGCCGGCGGTCGTGCTGACGGGCGGGCAGGCGGGCGTGATCACGGACCGTTCCTTCGGCAACGCCCGCATCATGCGCGTGGAGCCGGACCACCTGCGGCGGCACCTGGAACGGGGCGACCTGTGTGTCGTGGCCGGATTCCAGGGCGTGGCCGACACCGGCGACGTGACCACGCTCGGCCGCGGCGGGTCCGACACCACGGCGGCCGCCCTGGCCGTGGCGCTGCGGGCCGAGGTGCTCGAGATCTACACGGACGTCGACGGGGTCAAGACCGCCGATCCGCGGATCGTCGCGGAGGCCCGGACCCTGCCGGTGGTCTCTTACGAGGAGATCCTGCAGATGGCCCAACAGGGGGCGAAGGTGGTGCACCCACGGGCGGTGGAGCTCGCCATGCGGGCGAACGTGCCGGTGCGGGTGCGCAGCACGTTCGACGATCCCGAAACCGCCGCGGGGACCCTGATCACGCACGGCTTCGAGGTCGCGGGCCAGTGGGACGGCCTCGGCCGCGTCGTGACCGGCGTGACCCACGTGCCCGACGTCGCCCAGTTCTCCGTCGAGGGCGGCGGCCAGCCCGAGGCGGTGCGCCTCTTCCGCCTGCTGGGCGACGCGGGCGTCAGCGTCGACCTCATCAACGTCTCGCCCGACCGCCGGCGCTTCATCGTCGCCGCCGCCGACGTGCCGCGGGCCCGCCGCACGCTCGAGGCGGACGGCTTCCGCGTGGAGGTCCGGCCCGAATGCGCCAAGGTGTCGGTGGTGGGCAGCGGGATGCGGGGCGTGCCCGGCGTGATGGCGGCCGTGGTGGAGGCCCTCGACCAGGCGGGCGTGGAGATCCTGCAATCGGCGGACTCGCACGTGACCATCTCCTGCCTGGTCGCGCGGGGGAGCATGGAGGCCGGGGTCCAGGCCCTGCACCGCAAATTCAACCTGGAGCGGTAGGGACGCGGGTCCGGGGGGCGAACCGTCCGGCCCCGGGATCGCCCCCGGCGCGAGGAGGATGCGGCCCGATGGCGCTCGACGTGCATGGGCGCGTGCTGACGGCTCTGATCACCCCCTTCGACGGGGACGGCCGGGTGGACCTCGGCGTCGCGGCCGACCTCGCGCGGAGCCTGGCCGCCCGCGGGAGCGACGGCTTCGTCGTGGCGGGCACGACGGGCGAGGCGCCCACCCTGTCCGCCGAGGAGAAGCTCGACCTCTGCCGGGCGGTGCGGCGTGCCGTGGACGGGCGCGCCTCGGTCTGGCTCAACGCCGGGTCGTACGACACGGCGGAGAGCGCGCGCCTGGCGGCGGAGGCCCAGGACTCCGGGGCCGACGGCGTCATGGCCGTCGTGCCCTACTACAACCGGCCCCCGCAGCGCGGGCTGCAGCTGCACTTCGCCGCCATCGCGAAGGCGACCCCACTGCCGGTCATGGTCTACAACGTCCCGGCGCGGACGGGGACGAACCTTTTGCCGGCGACCCTCGCCGCCCTCGTCGACGAGGCGCCCAACGTGACCGCGTGCAAGGAGGCGAGCCGCGACCTGGAGCAGGTGGCCGAGATCTGCCGGCTCCTGCCCCCGTCCGCCGGCTTCCGCGTCTACAGCGGGGACGACGGCCTCACCCTGCCTGTCATGGCCGTGGGCGGCGCGGGCGTGGTCAGCGTCGCGTCGCACATCGTGCCCGAACGCGTGGCCGAGGTGGTGCGCTGCTGCGCCACGGGGGAGTGGGAGCGGGCGCGCGCCGTCCACCTGGCTTTGCTGCCGCTGGTTCGCGCGCTGTTCTGCACGACCAACCCCATCCCCGTGAAGGTCGCGCTGCGCATGTGCGGGTTCCCGGCGGGGGGCTTCCGGCCGCCCCTGTGCGAACCGGGTGAAGCCGAACGGCAGACCATCCTGCGCGGCCTGGAAGCCCAGGGCCTGCTCGGCGCCCTGCGCGCCTGACGCCCGCCGGCCCGCGTGGCGGAACTCCGCGGTCCAGGCTATAATGGGCCACGGAGGGCTGCGTGAGTCTGCCACGCAGCAGGGATCGGAAGGGGCCGCTCCCGACGTGGGGGCGGTTCGCTGCTTCATGGTCGCCTCGCGGCCCGACACATCCCTGGAGGTGGAGAAGCGATTCGCGGAACGGGAAGCGGCTCCGGCGGCGGCGCGGGTAACGGGGCGAAGGGTAAGGCGGGCGGCGGGCGCGTCACGGTGACCCCGCTGGGCGGCGTAGGCGAAATCGGCAAGAACATGTTCGCGATCGAGTCCGGCGAGGACATGGTCGTGATCGACTGCGGCCTCGCCTTCCCGGAGGACGATCTGCCCGGCATCGACGTGGTGATCCCGGACATGAGCTACGTGGTGGAGCGCAAGGCCCACCTGCGCGCCATCCTCCTGACCCACGGCCACGAGGATCACATCGGCGGCATGCCCTATCTGCTGCGGGACGCCGCGGCCCCGGTCATGGGCACGCGGCTGACGCTCGGCCTCGTGGAAGGCAAGCTGACGGAGCACAACCTCCGTCTGCCGCCGGGCTCGCGGCCCTTCCGGGACGGCGAGGTCCTCGAGGTGGGGACCCTGCGGATCGAGCCCTTCCACGTCACGCACAGCATCCCCGGGTGCCTCGGGTACGCCGTGCACACGCCGGTCGGCACGCTCGTCTTCACGGGCGACTTCAAGTTCGACCTCACCCCCGTGGACGGCGAGGTCACGGACTTCCAGACCCTGACGCGGCTCGGGCGAGACGGCGTGCTCGCCCTGTTCTGCGACAGCACCAATGCGGAGCGCGCGGGGTTCACGGGCTCCGAGCGCCAGGCCGGCGTCGCGATCGACCGCATCATCGGCGAGGCCACGGGGCGCGTGCTGGTCACCACGTTCGCCAGCAATGTGCACCGCATCCAGGAGGTCGTCAACAGCGCGGCGCGCGTGGGCCGCCGCGTCGGCGTGGTGGGCCGCAGCGTGGAGAACACGGTCCAGACGTCGGTGCGACTCGGCTACCTGCACATTCCGGAGGGGCTCCTCATCGAGCAGGACGCGCTGGGCCGCATGGCGGCCGAGCGCGTGGTCATCGTCACGACGGGCAGCCAGGGCGAGCCGATGTCGGCGCTGTCGCGCATGGCCGCCGGCGAGCACCGGGTCGTCGACCTGCGCCGGGGCGACACGGTGATCCTGGCCGCGACCCCGGTCCCGGGCAACGAGAAGTCCGTCCACCGGACCATCGACAACCTCTACCGCATGGGCGCGGACGTCGTGTACCAACGCGAGGCTGGCGTCCACGTCTCGGGCCACGGGAGCCGCGAAGAGCTCAAGCTGATGATGACCCTGCTGCGCCCGCGGTGGTTCGTCCCGGTGCACGGCGAGTTCCGCCACCTCGTGCTCAACGCGGGACTCGCCCAGGAGACGGGCGTTCCCGCCGACCGGGTGCTGATCGGTGAGAACGGCTCGGTCTTCGAGTTCACGGCGGAAGGGGCCCGCATCAGCGGCAGGGTGAGCGCCTCGCGGGTGCTGGTGGACGGGCTGGGCGTCGGCGACATCGGCAACGTGGTGCTGCGCGACCGCCGGCAGCTCGCCCAGGACGGCATCCTGGTCGTCGCCCTGGCCGTGCGGCGCGGGGCGGGCGAGGTGGTCGGGGGCCCCGACATCTCGTCGCGCGGGTTCGTCTACGTGCGGGAGTCCGAGGCCCTGATGGACGAGACGCGCGCCCGCATCCTGGAGGCGGTGGCGGCGCGCACGCGCAACGGCTCGACCGACTGGAACCAGATCAAGACCGCGATGCGCGAAGCCGCGGGCCAGCTCCTGTACGAGAGGACGCATCGCCGCCCGATCATCATGCCGCTCATCGTGGAGGTCTGAACGGCGGGCGGAGGATGCCGCCCGCGGACCCGGCGCGGGGAACGGGAGGCCGCAGGTCCGCCCGGCGCGGGACGGGGGAGGGGTCGCGGGTGGAGGTCGCTCGCGATGTCCATCTGGTCCCCGGCACCCTGGGCAACGTCGTCCTGGTGCTGAAGCCGCAGGTCGCGCTCTTCGATTCGGGCCTGCCCGGCGACGGACCGGCGGTCCTGGCCTATCTGGAGCAGGTGGGCGCGGGCCGCCGCGACCTCTCGGCCATCGCCCTGACCCACGCGGATCCGGGGCATGCGGGCGGAGCGCCGTGGCTGCGGCGCAACACGTCGGCGCGCATCCTCGCCTCCCCCGTGGAGGCGGCGGTCGCGGCCGGGCAGCGGCCCGTGACCACGGCGCGCCAGGTCGGGCGGACCCTGCTCGGCCTGGCCGGCCGCCGCCCCGAGACCTTCGCGGTGGACGGCACGATCGCCGACGGCGACGAGGTCGCGGGCTTCGCCGTCGTGTCCACGCCGGGACACACCGCGGGCCACCTGTCGTTCTTCCGTTCCGACGACGGCGTGCTGGTCGCGGGCGATGCGGTGCGCGTCGCCGGGCTGGACATCCTCGCCCCCGCGTTCTGGGACACCAGCAGCGAGCCCCGGGCCCGCGTCTCCATCGCCCGGCTGGCGGACCTGCGCGTCCAGCTGCTCATCCCCGGGCATGGGCCGCCGTACCGGGAACCGGGGGCGGGCCTGCGGCGGGCCGGCGGCCCCCCCGGATTCATGGAGGAGCGGCTCGCCCGCGTGGAGGAACGACGGGAGCGCCGCCGCCGCCGGCGCTGACCGCGGCGCGCCTTACTCTCGGGCCCCCTCCACCTCGGCCCCGGGCACGAAGCGCGGGTCGAGGTAGCGGCGCGGGTCGGTCGCGATGAGTCGCTCGACCACGATCACCCCGCGATGGTCGACGCGGCAGAGCAGGCGCTCGCCGCGCTTTCCCGTCGAGCGCTCGACCAGGGGCGGCGGCCCGCCTTCGCCCGCGGACCGCTGGTCCGCCGCCAGGACCATGTCGGGCGCCAGGATCGTCCAGATCATCGCGCTTCCCCCCGTTTCCGCCCGTCAGGGCCGCCCGGGCTTGCCGCGCGCGATCATGTCGCGCAGGGCGGACATCGCCCGGTCCATGCCCCCGACCTCGTGGATCAGGCCCTCCCGGACGGCGTCTCGCCCCACGAGGATCGTCCCGACATCCCGGGCCAGCTCGCCGGTCCGGAACATCAACTCGCGGTAGCGCTCCTGCGTGATGCCGGAGTTGGCGACCACGAAGTGCACGACGCGGTCCTGCATCTTGTCCAGGTACTCATACGTCTGCGGGACGCCGATCACCATGCCGGAGAGGCGGATGGGATGGATGGTCATCGTCGCGGTGGCGACGATGAAGGAGCGGTCCGCCGCCACGGCGATGGGCACGCCGATGGAATGCCCGCCGCCCAGCACGATGCTCGCCGACGGCTTGCTCATGCTGCGGATCAGCTCGGCGATCGCCAGGCCGGCCTCCACATCGCCGCCCACGGTGTTCAGCAGCACGAGGACCGCCTGGATGTCGGGGTCCTGCTCGATCGCCACCAGCTGCGGGAGGACATGCTCGTAGCGCGTGGTCTTGTTCTGGGAAGGGAGGCTGATGTGCCCCTCGATCTGCCCGACGATCGTCAGCACGTGGATCGGGCTGGTGCCCTGGCGGCCGCCGGCAGCCTGCTGTCCCGGCGCGTCGCCCGCTTCGGCCGCCCTGTCCTCGCCCCGGGGGGCGTCGGAGCCCGGACCGGGCGGCGGGCCGCCGGGCGGCCCGACCTCGGGACCCTCCGGAGCGGCGGGGATCTCTTGTCTCGAGGCCGGCACGTCCCGGACCGTTCCGCTCGGCACGCCTGCCTTCATGCGGGGCAGTATGCCCGGGGGCCGGCGGGCCCCCGCGAACCGGGCCCGGGAGGGCCGCGACCGCGCATGTCCCGCACCGCGGCGACGTAGGCCTGCGGGCGAGCCGCCCTGGGCGGCGGAACGGAGGGAGGGCCGCGCCGTCCCGCCGCCCGGGCGGAGGGACGCACGGCCCGCCAGGCGGTGGCGGCGCCCGGGTTGGCGTGGCTCCTGCGCCTGGCGCGGCCCCTCGCGCTCGGCGCCGTGCAAGGGCTGACCGAGTTCCTTCCCGTCAGCTCGTCGGGCCACCTCGTGTTGGCCGAGATGCTCCTCGGCGTGCGGCGCCCGGGACTGGCCCTGGAGACCGGCCTGCACCTGGGCACCCTGTTGTCCGTGGTGCTCGCGTATCGGCGCACCCTGCGCCACGACCTCGCCGAACTCTGGCCGGCGCTCGTCCTGGCGACGCTGCCCGCGGGCCTCGGCGGCCTGCTCCTGCGCGGCGTCGTGGAGCGGCTGTTCGACCGGCCGGCCGCGGTAGCGGTCGGCCTCGCCCTGACGGGCGCCCTGCTCCTCGCGGCCGCGCGGCGGCCCCCCGGGGAGCGGCCGGCCAGGTCGCTGCGGGCCGCCGACGCCCTGTGGATCGGCGGGATGCAGGTCCTGGCCCTCGCGCCAGGCGTGTCCCGCTCCGGGTCGACGATCGCCGCCGGGCTGCGGCGCGACCTCTCGCCGCCCGAGGCGGCGCGGTTCTCCTTTCTGCTGTCGCTGCCCGCGGTCGGCGGCGCGGCCGTGCTGCACCTCGGCGCCCTGGCGGCGGCCCCCGGGTCCCTCGGCATCGCGGCGGGCGCCGCCGCGGCGGCGCTCACCGGCTGGTGGGCGCTGCGCCACTGCGTGGCGGCGGTACGGCGCGGGGGCCTGCGCCCCTTCGCCTGGTACTGCCTCGGGGTCGCCGCGCTGGTCCTGCTGCGGTTCGCGCTGCGCTGGTGAGGCCGGCCCGGCGGAGGCATCCGGCCGGTCTGGGTCGAACACCCCGCCGCATCGCCGGGATCGGGCTCCGGCGGCGAGGTTCGGCCGGAGGGCTGGCTTCGGCACGGCCCGGGCGGGTGGTGAGGGAAGCGGTGGCGGCGAAACGGCGGCGGCGCGCGCGCAGATCCCGCCCGGCGAGGCCGGTGCTCTCCGACTCGTTGCGGCGGGACGTCTGGGCCCTGGCATTCGCTGCCCTCGGGGCGCTCGGGCTGGTGAGCCTCTTCGTCGGGGGTGCCCGCGGCCTGACCGCCGCGCTGGGCGTCGCCCTGCGCGCGCTGCTCGGCCACGTGGCGGTGCTGCTGCCGCTGGTGGCGCTGGCCCTAGGCGCGCAGATCGCCTTCCGCCTTCGGCTGCGGGGCGCCGCCGCCCGCTGGCTGGGGGCGTCGCTCGTGCCGCCCGTGGCGGCGGGGTTCGCGGGCTTCGCCGCGCCGCCCGGAGCCGGCTGGCCGGGGGCCCTGGGCGGCGACGGGGGCGGCGTGGTGGGCGCCGCGGTGGATGCCTCCCTGCACGCGCTGCTCGGCGCGGCGGGGGAGCGCGTGGTCCTGGTGGCCCTGGCCATGGCGGCCCTGCTTCTGCTGATCCAGTTCTCGCTGGGCGCGGCGATCGGGTGGCCCGTCCGGCAGGCGGCCCGGGGCGCGGGCGGCGCGGCCCGGGCCGTGTATGGGTTCGTGACGGAGCCGGATGCCGCCGGCCCGCGGCATCCCCGCCGCGGCGGCGCGGCGGGGACGGAGGACGGTCCGCCGCCCCGGACGGAGGCCCCGGCCGCGGAACCGGTCGAGCCCGGCGGCGGGCACGCCGATCCGGAGGCCGCCCCGGCCGCAACCGGCGCCGCGCTGCCCTCCGCCGGTCCGCCGGCGGCGCGCAACGGGAGCGCCGAGCCCGGGCTGCCCGACCTCATCGGCCGCCGGCACAGCGACGGTGCGGCCGTCGCCGTGCCCCTGCCCCTGGGCGCCGCCCTGGTCTACCCGCTGCCCCCGGTGGACCTGCTGCGCAAGGGGCCGCGCCAGGCCAAGCCGCCCCGGGTCCGCGACGGCTCGAACCGGGTGGCCCAACTCGAGGAGGCCCTCCGTTCGTTCGGGGTCGTGGCCAAGGTCGTCGACGTCTCCGAGGGCCCCTCCGTGACGCGGTTCGAGGTCCAACCCGGACCCGGGGTCAAGGTGGCGCGCATCTCCGCCCTGGCCGACGACCTCGCCCTGGCCATGCGCGCCGCGGACGTGCGGATCGTCGCCCCGATCCCCGGGAAGGCGGCCGTCGGCATCGAGGTCCCCAACAGCGACGTGACGCCCGTCTACCTGCGCGACGTCATGGAGACGCCCGAGTTCCAGAGCGCGGTGTCGCCCCTGACGGTCTGCCTCGGTCAGGACATCACCGGCCGCCCGGTGGTCGCGAGCCTGGAGGTGCTCCTGCACGTCCTCGTCGCCGGGGCGACCGGCTCCGGCAAGAGCATCGCCATCAACTGCATGCTGGTGAGCCTGCTGTATAAGGCCCGGCCCGACCAGGTCCGGATGGTGCTCATCGATCCGAAGATGGTCGAGTTCGCCCAGTACAACGGGATTCCGCACCTGCTCGCCCCGGTCGTGACGGACCCGCGCAAGGCGGCCGCCACCCTGCGCGTCGTCGTGCAGGAGATGGTCCGGCGGTACGGCGCCTTCACCAAGGTGGGCGCCCGCAACATCACCGGCTACAACGCGGGGGCCGCGGAGCGGGGCGAGGAGCCCCTGCCCTTCGTCGTGGTCGTCATCGACGAGCTGGCCGATCTCATGCTGGTCGCCCGGTCGGACGTCGAGGACGCCATCCAGCGGCTCACCCAGATGGCGCGCGCCGCCGGCATCCACCTCATCGTCGCGACGCAGCGGCCGTCGGTCGACGTCATCACGGGCGTGATCAAGGCGAACATTCCGACGCGCATCGCGCTGGCGGTCTCGTCCCAGGTGGACTCGCGCACGATCCTCGACGTGGCCGGGGCGGAGAAGCTCGTGGGGCGGGGCGACATGCTGTTCCGCCCCGTGGGCGCGCAGAAGTCGGTGCGGGCGCAGGGCGCGTACCTGAGCGAGGGCGAGCGCGACGCGGTCCTCGACTTCCTGCGCACGCTGGGGAAGCCGGAGTACGACACGGCCATCATGGAGGCCGAACCGGAAGACGAGCCGGGCGCGGAAGCGGACGGGGGGGACGACCGTCTGTTCGTCGACGCCCTGCAGGTGGTGGTGGAGAGCGGCCAGGCCTCCGTCAGCAACCTGCAGCGCCGGCTGCGCGTGGGCTTCACCCGGGCGGGGCGGCTCATCGACATGATGGAGCAGCGCGGATTCGTCGGCCCGCACCAGGGCAGCAAGTCCCGCGAGGTGCTGATGAGCATGGACCAGTTCCGGCGACTCTACGGCGACCGCCCGGCGCCGTGACGCCACGCCCGGCCACGGCCGACCCTGCGCCGCGATGCCCGGGGGGCATCGGAGCCGCGCGCGTCGGATGGGCGCGCCGCCGGCCGGGGCATCCTGAAGGCAGCCTTGACCCGCGCCCGGCGCGGGGAGGATGGGAGGCCTTCCAGTGCGTGGGAAACGGATCCGTGCCGCTTGGGCGGCGGTCCTTGCCACCGTGTCCCTGGTCGCGTCGGCGTGCGGGGCCGCCCGCCCGATGCCCAACCCGGCCACCGGTGTGTCGGCGCCGCTGAAGGTCCTGGTCTTCTACGACGACCGCGCCGAGGCCCCGACCCACACCCTGCTCTCGCTCATCGCCGCCAACCGCTCCGCGATCTGGGAGCTCGCGCCTCTGTGGTACGCGGTGCAACCGAACGGCAGCGTCCGGGACACGAGCGAGGCCGACGTCAAGGACTTCGCGCGGTCCAACCACATCCTGCTCATGCCGCTCGTCGTGAACGCGGGAGGAACGAGCAGCTTCCTGCTGGGCGCGGGATCGTGCACGAGCGGCGCGTGCGCCCAGGCCGTGTCCAATCTGGTCGCGATCGTTCGGAACCAAGGGTACGACGGCCTCAACATCGACTTCGAGCTGCTCAAGACCGGCGCGCGGTCGGGCCTCACGGCGTTCGTCAACCAGCTGCACCAGCGGCTGCGCGCGATGCACAAGGTCCTCACGGTCGACGTGATCCCGGCGGGCAGCCGCCGCCAGGCGGCGGGCGCGTATGACTTCCCGGCCCTGGCCCGCGACAGCGACGACATCGTCCTGATGACCTACGACGCCCACGACGACACCAGCGCACCCGGCCCCATCGCGCCGCTGGCCTGGGTGACCAAGCGCGTGAACGTCGCGCTGCAGCAGGGCGTGGCGCCGTCGCACCTCATCCTCGGCCTCGCCGACTACGGCTACGACTGGACGACGAGCGGCCACCACGGCGTGACCATCGGCCTCAAGCAGGTCGACGCGCTGATCGCCGGCAAGGGCATCCACGTGATGCGCACCGCGGACGGCTCGCCCCACTTCACGTACGGCGGGGGCGCCCACGTCGTCTGGTATGAGGATCAGGTCTCCATCGTGCCCAAGATCGAGTTGGCGCGGAAGGACCACCTCAAGGCGCTCGCCCTCTGGATGGCCGGCTACGAAACCGCCGCCTACTGGAACGCCCTGCGCGCGGCGGCGGCGGGCCAGCCCGCCTCCGGCGCGGCGCGCGGCGCATCCGCGAGCGGTGGCGCCGTGGGGTCCGGTTCGGGTTCGGCCTCGGGTCCCCCGACGAGTTCCGGTACCGGCGGCTCCTCGAGCCGGGCGCCCTCGTCCTCCTCGGCATCCGGATCCTCCGGTTCCGGCGCCGGGACGGGATCCGCCGCCGAATCGTCGTCCGCGTCCTGACGCGGGCGGCGGGGTAGGGTCCGGCGGCCCAGGGGCGGCCGCCGGACTGGGACGGGGCGGGTTGTGGCGGGACGGGGGCAACATGCCACCTGGCCATCCGTGGCCTGCACGGCCGCAGGTCAGGCAGCCGGCTTGCGCGGCCCTGGTCGCGGAGTGCCCCCTGCCCTGGGCTGATCGGTCAGGGTGCGCTCGCTCCCGCACGGCCGTCGGCGGCGCTCGTCCCGGCTGCGCCCCCTGCGCGGTTACGCGCCGCAGCCCCGGGCGCCTTGCGCTCCGGCGGCGCGGACGATACCAGCCGACCGAGTTGCGGTGAAAGGCAGCGCCCACTGGACGCGGGACACCCGCAACGAGCGCACACAGACAGGGGACGCCCGCGAAGCGCCAACACCCGAGCGCCATGGCGCTGGGGACAGCCGAAGCCATCCCGCCCAGGGCGCGGTGGCCACGGCCCCGCCGCACGGCCGGCCGCGTCCAGGACTCATCCAGGGAAGGAGTCGCGGCCCGCCGGCCACCCCAGAGTACCGTGCGGATGGCGCGATCATGCGCTCCAAGCGAACACGGATGGCGGGGTCGCGGGGGACGGTCAGCCGCCGCCCCCGCCGCGCTGCCGCCGCTGCTTGCCCCCCTGGCTCTCGCCCGCGTTGGCCTGGCCCGAGTCGCTCAGCACGCCCTCGATGCGCTGGGCCAGCGACTGCGTTTCGTTCAGGATCACCTTGAGCTTTTTCAGATTGGCCGCCAACTCCTCGGACAGCTGCATCTCCTGTTCTTCGAGCGACCCACCGCCGCCCTGCCGCCCGCCTGCCGACGCGCCGCCGGATGCGCCCCCTCCCTGCCCCAGGCCCTCGAGGGCCAGCTGCAGGAGCTGGGCGGCCGGCACGGCCGGCGGACCCGAGGCGCCGGACGGCGCGCCCGGCTGCGGTTGCGCCTGTGGCGGGGGGGACGGCGGCTGCGCCTGTTGCAATCCCTGCTGTGGGGACTGGGAGCCCTGTTGCTGCTCCCGCATCTGCGCCAACAGCAGTTGCAGAATCCGCGGCACGTCGACCTGGGCGGAAGCAGCGCCCCCCTGCGCCGTGCCTCCCGCGCCGGATGGCGACCCCGATGCTCCCCCCGGCGCCGATCCGGCGGCGGACCCGGAGCCGCCGCCGGAGGAACCTGGCGCGGCGGCCTTCCCCTGCACCTGCCGCATCCACGCTTCCAGGGCGGCGGCGGCACCCTGCCCGCTCCCGGAGCCCTGCCCGCTCGAGCCAGCCTGGGCGGTCTGCCCCGAGCCCTGGCTGCCCGACGCGGAGCCGGACGGTCCATGCGCGTGCAACCACGCGGCCAATTGATCGAGAAGACCGGATTCCGGCATGTCGCCGCCGTCCATGTCCTGCCCCCCGGCGGCGCGGCCGGAGGCGGGCGCGAAGCGCCGGGCCGAGCCCTTGCGCCGGCCCAGGAAGCGGGACCCGGCGCTCCATCCGCCACCGGCCATGCTGCGCCACGCCCGTTTCCGTCCGCGCCTGGCGCCTAGTTTCCGTGGACGGCGTGGTCGCTATCCCGAACCCCGCCCGGGCGCCCGCCGGAGGCTGCGGCGCCCGGGGGGGCAGACCGGACGCCGGTCAGCCCCGGACGCGGCGTTCCATCGCGGCCCGCAGCCGACGCGCGACCGGCCCGGGCTCGCCCGTGCCGATCGGCCGCCCGTCGACGGTGCGGATCGGCAACACCTCGGTGTTGGTGCCGGTCACGAACACTTCATCGGCCCCGTACATGGCGCTGACCAGGAACGGTTGCTCGCGCGCCGGTATGCCCTCGTCCGCGCACAGGGCGAGGAGCACCTGCCGCGTGATGCCGGACAGGATGTGCGGTCCCTCGGGATGGGTGTGGACGGTGCCGCCGAAGACCGCGAAGCAGTTGGTCGCGGAGCCCTCGGTGACCACGCCGTCTCGGACGAACAGGGCCTCCTGCGCGCCGGCGTCCAGGGCGGCCTGCTTGGCCAGCGTGTTGAGCAGCAGGCCGACCGATTTGACGTGGCACATGTGCCAGCGCCTGTCCGGTACGGTGATGGCCGCCGCGCCGTCGCGGACGTGGGCGGCATCCGGACGGGGCACGGGCCGGGCGGCGACGAACACCGTCGGCGCGATACCCTGGGGCACGGCATGGGCCCGGGGACCGGCGAAGCCCCGCGTGATCTGGATGTAGATGCTGGAATCGGCGAGCCCGCTGCGGTCCAGGACACCCCGGACGGCCGCGCGCAGTTCGTCGACCGGCGGCAGGTTCAGGCGGATCTCCCCCGCGCTCTGGACGAGCCGCTCCAGATGGGCCTCCAACTCGAACAGGCGCCCCGCGTAGGCCCGCACAACCTCATAGATGCCGTCCGCAAAGAGGGTCCCGCGGTCCTCGACCGGGATGCGGGCCTCTTCGTACGGGACGTACGCGCCGTTCAGATACACCGTCTCCGACCCGTCCGACAAGCGGGGCGCCTCCCTCTGCCCGGAACTACCGCACCGCGGACCCGCCCGCCACGCATCCGGGGGAGCCGGACCTCGGAACCCGGGCGGCGCCAGAGGCCGCGCCCCGGCGCGGCCGGGACGGAGAAGGCGCGGGCCGCCCGAACCGTCCGCGGGGCACCCAGGCCGTGCAGGCGGGGCACATAGCGGTGATTATCGCATCGGGTCAAGAAACGTGGCAATACGCGACGCGCGGCGGAAGGGGCCGCGCGCGCGGCGCCCGCGGCCAGGGCATGGCCGCAGCCCGGACCACGTAAGCATCGGGCCGGGGGGAGGGCGGCCGGCGTGCTCAACGTCATCTGGGTGGGCCTCATCGTCGCCGGCGTGGTCACCGCCGCCCTCACCGGCCGGCTGGACGCGGGCGTCACCAGGGCGGCGTTCGAATCCGCCAAGCTCGGCGTCGAGAACGTGATCGCGATGACCGGCGTGCTGATCTTCTGGCTGGGCATCGCGCGCGTCGCGGAGGCCTCCGGCCTCATCGAGTCGCTGGCGCGGGTGCTCCGCCCGGTGTTCCGCCCCGTCTTCCCCTCGCTCCGGCCGGACGGGCCGGCGCTCCGGGCCATCCTGCTCAACGTCGCCGCGAACGTCCTGGGGCTGGGCCAGGCGGCGACGCCCTTCGGCCTGAAGGCCATGCGGGAACTGCAGGCCTGCAGCGATCAGGAGGATCCGGCGGTCGCCTCGGACGCCATGGTGACGCTGCTGGTCATGAACACCGCCGGGGTCACGCTCATCCCGGCGACGGTCATCGCCTACCGGGCGGCGGCGGGCTCGCACGACCCGGCCCAGATCGTGCCGGCCACCATCGCGGCAAGCCTGGGATCGACGGCGTTCGCCCTGGCGCTCGACGCGCTGCTGCGCCGCCGCCGGAGATAGGCCCGGTTCCGGGACGCCGGGCCCACGGGTGCCTCCGCGGGGGGTGGCGGCGGTGGCGGTGCTGACGGCCGCCATGGACGCGGTGGCGCGCTGGTCGATCCCGCTGATCTTCGCCCTCGTGCTGCTGTGGGGACTGCGCAAGAAGGTCGACGTCTACAACGTCTTCCTCGAGGGGGCGCGCGACGGCCTCGATCTGGCCGGCCGCATCCTGCCCTACGTCGTATCGATCTTCGCGGCCCTCGGCATCTTCCGCGATTCCGGGGCCCTGGCCCTGCTCGCGCGGCTGCTCGGACCGGCCCTCCATGCCGTGGGCGTTCCCGCCGACGTCCTGCCCCTGATGCTCATCCGGCCGCTGTCCGGCGGCGGCGCCCTCGGCATCACGCTGGACCTGTTGCGCCAGCACGGGCCGGACTCCTACGTCGGGCGGCTGGCCTCGGTCCTGCAGGGCTCCACCGACACCACCTTCTACATCCTCTCCGTCTATTTCGGCGCCGTGGGGATCCGCAAGATCCGGCACTCGCTGGTGGTCGGCCTGCTCGCCGACCTCATGGGCTTCGTCCTCGCCGTCGTCTTCGTCCGCCTCCTCCTCGGCACGGCTTGATCCCCCGACGCCGCTGCGTGCCGCCGGGCGCGGCATGGCCCCGCAGGAGGGGTGTCGTGGGGTTCGGGCGAACCCTCGTCGACGGATGGCCCAGGAGCGGCGCGCCGGCCATCGGCCGTGCGCCGCCACGAGAGAGGAGGGGTCCGCCCGGTGGCGAGCCCGACGGCCCCGTGGCTGGACCGCCTCGCGGCGCTGGGGCTCGAGCTTCCCCCCGCGCCGCGCCCGGTCGCGACGTACGTGCCCGCCACGGTCGCGGGGAACCTGATCTGGGTCTCCGGACAGCTCCCGACGGCGGCGGGGGAAGTGCGCTTCCGCGGGCGACTCGGTGCCGGGCTCGATGTGGCCCAGGGGCAGGAGGCGGCGCGCCTCTGCGCGCTGAACGCCCTGGCCGCGGCGTGCGGCGCCGCGGCGGGCGGCGCCGCCGCGATCGCGGGCGTGCTCCGCGTGGAAGGCTACGTGCAGTGCGCCCCCGAGTTCCACGACCAGCCGAAGGTCCTCAACGGGGCCTCGGACCTGTTCGGCGCGCTCTTCCCCGGCACGGGCCACGTGCGCTCGGCCGTGGGGTGCGCCGCCCTGCCGCTCGACGCGGCCGTCGAGGTCGCCGTCGTCTTCCGCACGGCGGGGGACTAGGTTCGGCGCGGCCGGGACGGCCGGTCGCGCCCAGGGTGCGCCGGCCCGGGGTGTTCCGCCCCCGGGCCGCGACGGGCAGGGGGCTGGGGATCACGGCGCAGCCGAGCGGCAGAGTCGGGCAACGGGGTGGGCGCGGGGGTGCATCGGCCGGCGCGGGGGGCCCCCGGCGGGGTCGGACGCGTCTGGTGCCGGGGGCGCAAGGCGGTCCGGACGGCGCGGGCGCATCCGGACGACCCGGCTTCCCGGGGCGCCGGGGTGGGGAATCGCCCCAGGCTCGCCCATCCCGGGACGGCGCCGCGCGCCGGGGCCGCGGGGCGGGGGGGGCCGCCGCCCCCCCGCGGCAGCCGCGCGAGACGGGCGGCGGTCCGTCCGGTGTCCGCCTCGCCAAGTTCCTGGCGCACGCCGGCGTGGCCGCGCGCCGCCGCGCCGAGACCGACTTCATCGCCGCGGGCCGCGTCGCCATCAACGGCGTCGTGTCCACGCATCCCGCGGTGCGGGTGCGCCCCTCGGACGTGGTGACGCTGGACGGGCGCGTGCTCGCGCCGGAATCGCGGGCGGTGTATGCGGTGCACAAGCCCGCGGGCGTGGTGAGCGCCGCCTCGGACGCCCGCGGCCGCCGGACCGCCGTGGACCTGGTTTCCGACCCCGGCCGGCGCCTGTACCCTGTGGGACGCCTGGACACGGACAGCGAGGGCCTGCTCCTGGTGACCAACGACGGGGCGCTGACCCAGGCCCTGCTGCACCCGCGCCGCGGGCTCGCCCGGGAGTATGCGGCGCTGGTGCGCCCCCGACCCGATCCCGGCCAGCTCCTGCGCGTGGAGCGGGGCGTGGCCCTCTCGGACGGCCCGGCCCGCGCGGAGGACGTGCGCCCGCTCGCCGCTGCCCCGCGCGCGCTCCGCCCCGGGGCGGTCGGGGAGGCGGACACCGGCTGGATCGCGCTCACCCTGCGCGAGGGCCGCAATCGCGAGGCGCGCCGCCTCCTGGCCGCGGTGGGGTTGGACACGCTCCGACTCGTGCGCCTCCGCTTCGGGCCCCTGCGCCTCGGATCCCTGGCGCCCGGTGAGGCCCGCCGCCTGTTGGATCCCGAGGTGCAGGCCCTGCTCCATGCCGCCGGGCAGGACCGGCCCCAGGCCCCCGGGCGGCGGGCGGCCCGGGGGCAGGCGCCGGAAGGCGCGGGGCCCCGTCCGGGCCCGCCCCGCGGTTTCCGCCGGCCCCCGGGGGGTGAGGGGGCCCGCGCCGGGGAGGGTGGCGGCCCGGATCCCCGGGGCGGCCAGGTAGCCGCCGGTCGGGAAA
>JAJYVV010000251.1 GCA_021791815.1 Bacillota bacterium
TCGTGTCGATGGACAGAAGACCGTCATATGGTGCGCCGACGGGCCCGCCGGTGGCGGCGACGTGGGCCGCCTGCTTCACGCTTCCCCAACACACCGGCACCGAGCGCGTGCTTTGTCCACTTCGTTCCGGTCGACAGCCGACCCGCGGTCGCCAATCCTCGCTATACCTGCCACAGCCCCGAGCCGACCACCGTCTCCTCCGACTGCCCGCCTCCCTCACGCACCTCGCGCCCATCGCCTTCCCCAACTGTCCTCCGGCCTCGCCCGGTCGCCGAACCGATCCAACCGACTTCCGGCGCTATGGAGTTGGTTGTCTCCGGTTTATGGGCAACGGGCAGGGCTCGCCTTCCACTGGGCACGTGCAGCAGGAGGCACGAGTGCAACGACCTTGCCGGCTTCGGCCATAGGAGTGAGTTCCGCAGCAAGCCGTTCTGGGCCGTCTTCCGCATGCACCAGAATGTACTGCAGCGCGTTCAGTTCAACGAACATGAAGCGGGATGACCTCAGCTCGCGGCCAGTCGGCCGACCCCGCCGTGTCGGAAGGCGGCTTCGGAGCAAGGAGCCCCTCTTTCTCCAGGACGTCGAGCAGTTCCTCGATCGTCGCGAACCGGTGTGCGCCCTGCTCCATAAAGCGCGCCGGCCACCGGAGACGCCGATCGTCCAAGGCGCTTTGAGGGATGAACAACTTTCGACCTTGGGCAAGACACTGGCGCGCTTGAATCAGCGCGCCACTCGTCTCTGAGGCCTCGACCACCACCGTGCCCAGGCAGAGGCCGCTCATGGTCGCATTGCGCTTGGGAAAAAAGGAACGGTGGACCGTTGCCCCGGGCCTGAACTGGGACACGACCGCACCAAGTGCACCGATGGTCTCTTGAAGTTCAGCGTGCTCTTTCGGATAGTGGGCCGTGAGGGGGGTTCCGATTACGGCGATTGTCAGGCCGCCCGTCTCCAGCGCCCCTACGTGAGCCGCCCGGTCAATACCGCGCGCCAAGCCCGAGGTCACAACCACACCTCGCTCGGCGAGCAGGTGCCCCAGCTTGAGCGCGCGCCTCCGCCCCTGGTCGGTGGCCTCGCGAGTACCTACGACGGCGATCGCAGCGTCGTTCAGCAGACCCGGGTCACCACGAACAAATAGAAACGGCGGGGCGTCTCCGGTTGCGGCCAGACGCTCCGGATAATCAGGGCTACCGAGTTCCAGGATGCCGTCCCCGTCGGCCAACATGTTCAGATCTCGCGCAACCTTCGCATGCGCTGTTTGCACGGTGGTCGGATCCCAGTCCAATCGACCCAGAGCCGCACCCACGCCGGGGTCGAGGGGCCGGGACAGGTCGACGCGTCCTTGGAGGTGTTGCCATGCCGTTCGAGTGGGAGGTTCTCGGTGCCCGAGCAGTTCCAAGAGGGCGAAGTAGTTGCAGGCTCGTTGCATGCGCACACCGTCGGGGGAATCCCCCAGAGGCATTCGGACATCACCTCCATCCCATATATTCCCATGTCCTGTTGGTCGTGTCAAGGGGGCCTGTTTACCCCCGCTCCGGGACGGGTACTCTCTGGGCGCGCAGCCGGCGCCAGGTCAGGCGCACTTTCGTTGTCGAAGCATTGGCGGCCAGAACGGACACCCCTGCCGGAAACCGCTCCCGCGGACGGAGTGTAACGCCGTCCATCAGCCCCCTCGCGATGAGGCCTCGTGGATAGCCGGCGTTCCACCCTCTCCGCACACAGGTCCGTTGGCGTCGGGCGGCATCGCGATACTTGACGTAGGTTTCCCCAGCCCGAGCATCCGCCGTATCTCAGCCAGTGCCTGCCGGCCGACCTGTCGCGACTCCGGTCGGCTCGCCTCTTCCCGCGCCCGGTCCATGCTCGCCGACCACTGTTCCGCCTCGGCGCGAGCGGCTGCAACCGAGCGAGCCTCGCGTGCCGATGGCCGTTCCGGCCAGTCCTCCGCGACGGCGGGCACGAGCAGCGCCGCGGCCTCCGGCGTGACGCCGATACCCGTGAGGGCGGCGACCAAGTCCGGCGCGCCGGACGTTCCGTCGTGGTCTTCTGCTCCGGCCGGCTCCGGGCTGTGTCGGCTGTTCGCCGGCGCGGTCTGCTCGCTCCAGTCCCGTTCGAGGGCGGCCAGGAAGAAGCCGCGCGCGTGGCGCACCTCGCCCTCCGCCAGGGCGGTCGGCAGCAAGGCGAGCTTGGCGGCGACGTAGGCCGGGGACAGGGTGCGGCGCCGCGCGATCCCGCGCAGGGCCTCCGGGGCGAGGTCGGCGAGGCCCGTCGCCCGGAGGTATGCGTCGCAGATCGCCTGCAGGTCACCGACGCCGGTCGGGCTTATGCCGGCGACACGGTCTGCGGCGGGATCGGCAGGGGGCACCGGCACGGCCGGCGTCTCCCCTGGGCTCGCCACAACAGGCGGGCAATCCCGCCCACTTGGGGCTTGATTCGCTGACGCCAAGTGCCCGACGGGGACCGGTAGCCGTGCGACGGCGCACGTTGCGGTCGAGGCCAGGTCGCATTGGCCTCGGGTGTCCGGCAGGGCATCGTGCCCTGCCTGCGACTGCGGGGCGTCCGGGGCCTGGTCTGGGTGCGCGTGCGCGCGAACATCACCGGCCGCCGGCACCGCCGGCGCCTGCTCGGTCGCCGCGACGGCGCGGCGACCTTCCCCGCCTGCTTGCCGCTGGCAGGTTCCGATTCCCAGCGGTCTTCCGCTCGCCGGGGCTTGGGTGGGCGGGACGGCAGACGGCTGCCGCCCCCCGCGCGCCCGTGCGCGCGATGCCCGGCGGCGGACGTCCGCCGCCGTCCGTTGTTTGTTGTCCCTCAGTCCTTGGTTCGGATCGGTACTTGGTTGCGTTGCGTTTCCTACATGACGCAAACCTACATGACGGAAACCGGGATGTGGATGGGATGGTTGAGCCCCAACGGTTCCGTCCACTTCGCCGTTTTGGCGAAGTGGCTGCGGCGTCTCGTATACCACATACTCCCAGTAGCGGATTCGCCCGGCTGCATCCCGCAGCGAGGACCGATGGACGTAGCGGGCAGTGACGAGCTCCCGCAGGCCGCTGTATACCGCCTTGGCGCCTTCGCCGCCACGGACGACCAGGTCGGCGACGCTGATGCGCCAGTCGTCGGGCTTGCTCAGGAAGTAACTCATGAGACCGTTCGCCTTCCAGCCGAGTGCGCGGTCGTTGAAGACCGTGTTATTCATGATCGCGTACGGGTGGGCCCGGTCCTTCACCGTGCGGATGATCGTGCGCGGCGGCTGCCGCGCGGATCCGCCAGGCGGCGTCGGCCGGGCATTGGAGCACAGCGTCGGCGGACCAGAGGTCGAGGTAGTTGACGAAGCAACGCCCGGTGGACGAGCGGAGGAGGAAGCCGGCGGGATAGCGGGCGACCAGGGTGCCGGCCTCCACGGTCTGCTGTCGGCCGCGGCCTTGCCGCAGCACGACCTGGTCGCCCTGGACCGGACCGGCTGCCGCGACTGCGGCCATGACAAGGGCCCGTGTCGGAGGCGGGGGGTCGGTGGCAAGCTTGTCGAAGAGGGCCGCAAGCCGGTCGTCCTGCCACGTCGGCGCGCTTGGGAGCCTTGCGTCCAAGGTGGGCAACCCCGGGACGGTCGATCCAGCCACATGATGCCCACAATCCGATGCCGTCGCGCGTGGTGGTGCACTATCGCTGGCATGCCCTGTGCGGCGAGGAGATCGAGGTGCAG
>JAJYVV010000252.1 GCA_021791815.1 Bacillota bacterium
AGCCCGCGCGGCCCCATGGCCCGTGGGCATGGACGGCACCATCAAGGTAGCCCCCTTTACACCGAAGGGGATGGCTGCCCCGAGGTCGCAGGCAGGTCTCCTGGCTCTCCCCGCATCGGCAAGCAGCGCGCCCCTTCCCACCCCGGACGGGGGCAGTGGGGCGCCGGCCTTGGGGAGCACAGTGGCGGGACCGCGCCGGCTCGGCCGCCGCGCCCCCCAACGGCCCGCCGCGCCCGCCGCCCCACGGCGGCGGCCCCACGGACGGGCCCTCGGAACGGCGACGGCACCCCGGACTTCCCTATTCTCCCCGGCGCCCGGCCTCGCGGCCGGGCCCGGGGCACCCGCGACCCGTATGCAGTTGTGGGGCGGATGCTAGCACGCGGGTGGCCGGGGAGACAAGAGGGACGCGGCGGGAGCCCTCGCGGCCATCGGGGCTCGGAGGGTCGGGGCAAACGCCGCGACGTGCCGGGGCTGGTGATGGCCCCGCGAGGCGCTCGGCCTGAGGGCGGAGGTGCCCTGGGCGATGGGGTGGCGCGAGCCGGCCGCAGGGGCGATGCGCGGGGCCGCGGCTCACCGCCCGGCGCGAGCCGGCCCGTCCCGGTGGTCCTGGGCCTCGCCAGGGGTCACCGCAGGGGCGGCGCGCGGGCGACTGGCGCCAGGCCCCCACCGGTTCGGCGCAGCACGTTCACGAGGCGCGCATCCACCTCGGCGGGGTGCCGGTCGCGCCGAGAGGTCCCCGGGTGACCGCAGCCCCTACTCCGCCTCCGCCGCGGGCGGCCGGCGGTCCGCATCGAGGTGCATGGGCGCGAGGGCCACGACCACGTCGCGGCTGCCCCGCAGGGCAGCCGCGAGCATGACGCCCAACTGGTTGTGCAGGAGCTGCTCCCACGGCCGCCGGGGAACCAGCTCGGGGATGAGGACCAGGACGCGCTCCCCCCCGCGCGATTCCAGCGACCGCACGAAACGCACGAGAGGCCGCACGACCGAGCGGTACTGCGACCGGAGCGTCACCAGGCGCACGCCGGGGTCCCATCGCGCCCATTCCGCCTCCAGCGCCGCGCCCTCCTCGGCGCTCCAGACCACCGCGACGGCGAGCGCCTCCGACCCGAGGGACTTGGCGTCGCCGAGGGCGGCGACCGTCAGGCGGGAGATGGTGCGCACGGGGACGACGACCAGCGTCCGCCGCGGCTCGGGCCGGGGGGGCGGCCCGTCCAGCCGCAGCTGCGCGCCCAGCGCCGTGTAGTACCTGTGGATGCGGCGGAACAGCGCATACAGGCTCGGCACGACCAGGACGACGAGCCAGGCGCCCTCCGCGAACTTCGTGGCCACGAAGACGGCCGTGGCGATACCGGTCGCCAGGCAGCCCAGGCCGTTCAGCGCCGCCCCCGCGCGCCAGCCCGCGGGCCGGGCGCGCCACCAGCGGACGACCATGCCGGCCTGGGAGAGGGTGAACCCGGTGAACACGCCGATCGCGAACATCGGGATCAGGGCATCCGTGTTGCCGCGCACGGCGACCAGCAGGGCCAGCGCCCCGAGCGCGAGCACCACGATGCCCCGGTTGTAGACGAGGCGGTCGCCCCGGAGGCCGAAGGCGTGCGGCACGTAGTGGTCGCGCGCGAGAAGGCTGAGCAGGATGGGCAGCCCGCTGAACGACGTGTTGGCCGCGAGGGCCAGCACCGCCGTCGTGGAGAGGGAGACCACGTAGTAGAACCAACCGCGCCCCACCGCTGCCGCCGTGACCATGCTCAGCACCGTCTGGTCGGGCGACGGCCGGACGTGGAACCGGATGGCGAGCACGGCCACCCCGAGGAGCATGGTCCCCAGGATCGCCCCCAGCAGGACCTCCGTGGTCCGCGCGCGCCGGACCGCCGGGGCCGCGAACAGCGGCACGCCGTTGGCGATGGCCTCCACGCCCGTCAGGGCGCTGCACCCGGCCGCGAAGGCCCGGAGCACGAGCAGGACCCCGACCGTCTCCAGCGCCGCGGGCGGCGTGCCGCTGCTCGCGCCGGCGGGATGCGCGTGGGGGGCGATCAACCCCACGGCGATCATGCCGAAGACGGCGGTGATCCAGAGCAGCGTGGGCGGCAGGAACGCGCGCCCGCTCTCCCCGGCACCGCGCAGGTTGACGACCGTGAGGATGGCCACGAGCAGCACGCCCAGCGGGACCGTGAAGCGCAAAAGCGGAGGAAAGGCCGACGTGAGGGCGGCGACCCCGGCCGCGACCGACACCGCGACGGTGAGGGTGTAGTCGACGAGCAGCGCGGCGGCCGCCACCAGGCTGGCGCCGCCGCCCAGGTTCTCGCGCGCGACGGCGTAGGCGCCGCCGCCCTGGGGATACGCGCCGATGACCTGGATGTACGAGAGCACGAGCAGCGCGAGCAGGGCGACGATGGCCACGGTGATGGGCAGCGTCAGGCGCAGGGCGCCGGCGCCGGCCGTCACGAGGACGACGAGGACGGCCTGCGGGCCGTAGGCGACGGAACTCAGGGCGTCGAGGGACAGCGCGGCCAAGCCCTCGGCGGCCCCGATCGACTCGGTGGCGGCTTCGCGCTCCTTGAGCGGCCGCCCGAGCAGGGCCGTCCAAAACGACACGGCACCGCCCCCTCGGGCCGCGCCGCCAGGGCGCCGGCGCGCGGCCGCATTCCCGCACCATCTTCCGCTGCGGCGGCGCGGCTATGCGCCGGGGCAGGCCGGCGGGCGGCATCCGGCCCGCGGGGCCACGGGCCCGTTCAGGAGGGCTTGGGGGCGAGGAGGCGGCCCAGCCACGCCAGCACCGCGCCGAGCACGACGGCGGTCACGAGGCTCACGTATTTGGCCACGGCTCCGTGGGTCGTCCGCTCCAGGGCCTCGCCGCCGACGAGCCCGCCGACGAGCCCGCCGATGAGCGGCAGGATGGGGCTGCGGGGCTTGGGCTCCGCCGTGAACGCGGCGACCGCCCCCAGAACGATGCCGATGACCACGAACACGACCAGATGCTTCACCGACGCCCGCACCTCCGCCACGCGAGGGCCGGCCGGCGTCCCGTCCGCCGCGCCGTTCCCCTTCCGCCGACCGGTTCCGTCACCCGAGCATGTTCGCGCCCCGGAGGCCCGTCAAGGGGCGCCCTCGGGGGCGGGTGCCGTCGTGCCTCCGCCGCTCCAACCGGCGCGCCGCAGGAGGCGGACTTCGCCTCGCCGAATGTGCGCGGCGGCGGGCGGAACGGGCGGCGAGCGCGGGTCCTTCCGGGCCCGGGCGGCACCCGGCCGCCGTATCCGCGTCCGTGCCCGACCGGTGCCACGATGCCGCCCGGACCCGGCGCGTCCGCGCCGGTGCGTCCGGGCCGCGGAGGGTGGGGCTGTCAGGTGCGCATCTCCCGATCCGTGTCGCGATGGCTGGCGGGCGCCTCGTGCCTCGCCGTGCTGGTCCCCCTGGCCGCCTGCTCCTCGGGCGGCGCCAAGGCCGCCGGCCATACCGGCGGCGCCCCCGCGAAGTCGTCGGCCGCGGCGGCCGGCGCGGGATCGAGCGCGTCCGCCTCCTCCGCGTCCAGCGGCGGAGCCGTCAGCGGGTGCGCGGCACGATTGTGGTTGGGTCAGGCGGCGGTGCCGCGGGCATGGCTGATCAGGTCGCGGGCGGTGGGGCGGCGCATCTGGGGGTGTCGTGCCCAGAAGGCGGCCCACTGCCCGGACCGC
>JAJYVV010000253.1 GCA_021791815.1 Bacillota bacterium
GCCCCGCTCCGACGCCAATTCCGCCTCGAGTTGCCGAATGCGCTCGCGGGCCTGCTGCAACTGCAACCGTAGCGCATGGCAGCGCTGCCGCAGGCTCGTCACCCGCAGCGCCCGCCCCACGCCCCGCCGCACCTTGCCCAACCCGGCCCCCATGGCTGCCACCACGGCCAGCATAAAGGGGGCCGGACGCCCTGTCCAGCCCCCCCTTCCCGTCCCAGCGCCTCGGATGCCGCGTCCCTACTCCCTCACACCCATCCCGAATCCCCGCCCATACCGGCTTGACCGAATACGTACCGGTGGGCGCTCGGCGAACCACAATCCGAACTCGGACCTTGTTGAGCGATATGACCGCGAACACACCAAGACCGTCGTTGGGCAAGTCCGCCAAGAGCAAGGCCGCGTCCACCGTTGCAGCCGCATCCCCACTGGCCATTTCAGCCGGCAGCCTGACCAGAACAACGCCCAGGCTCACACCCTGTTCAAGACGGCGAAGGGCCAGGCCCCCCAATCCGATGTCACGCGTGACCAAGACCCGAGCTTCTTCTATGGCTCGCGTCAGTAACGCCTCGTCGCCCGCTCCCCGCAGCGCCGATTCACGGGGGTCCAAGACGTCGTGGTCTCTGTCACGCAACCGCGCCGTCAGCTGTCTGGGAACGCACTCGTCAATGAGGAACCGCATGGTACCTGCCCTCGGCGATCTCGGCCGCGGCAAAAGCGAGGCAGGCCCTGATCTGTTCCTCACACAGGGCGTACGCCTGGCACAGGTCCTCCGTTCGCTCGCCGGCGGCCAGGGCCCCGAGGATCACATCCACTGGCACGCGGGTGCCCCGAATGACCGGCTGCCCGCCCCTCACGGCCGGATCGATCACGATGTGTTCCTCCCAGCGCATGCCTTACACCCCCAGCCATTGTACGTCGTCCGATTCCGATAGTGGCGTCGCGGCTGTGGTGCCAACGCAGCCACGCATCGCCGAAACGCGCACCCACTTGTGCAGGCCTTCCGAGAGGCCCCACCACACGAGGAGGTCACCAGGTTGTCCGCGCTGCTCGCCCGCGAGTTCGCCCCTCCATACTACGCCGTCGTCACCGACACGCGCCGCCGCCGCGCGGCCCGCCTCCGACCGCAGGCGACGCCTGAGGGCACCGCGTTCCGCTGGCTCCGCGCCCGTGCCGTGCACGACGCCCTGACCGTAGTCACCGCGCACCCGACGTCCCTCACCGCCGAGGTCCACTTCCGCCGCCACCGACGCCTACTGGCTCGTCCTCTGCCACCGCCGCGGCCGCCTCCTGCGCGCCGTCGAGACGCCATTCCGCATCGAGGGCGTGGTGCTGCTGCGCCGGACGCGGATCGCGGGGCCCTGGCACGCTCACCGCGCCCTGGTGGCCGTGCCCTCGGAGTTCCTCGCCGACGGCGCATGTCTCTATGCGGCGCAGTCCGGTCCGCGCAACTGGGACCGGTTGAGGGTCTCGCCACACCCCGAGGGTTTTGCGCCCTTCATCGTCGCCTGCACCTTCCGGCCGGGAGGCGAGCACCGTGGCAGAAGCGGCTGAGCGGTCCGATCCGCCGCTGATCCGCATGGGCCGCCGCCGGGAGTCCCCCTGGGTCCAGGTCTACAACGAGCCCATTGACCTCTACCAGCTCCACGTCGGCGGCTTTGCCGGCGTTGGCTACTGGGACCTACCTCCGCCGCTTCGTCAACCACGACCCCGAGAACGGCTGGCGAGGCCGCGCCTTCCCCAACAAGCGCCAACTCAAGGCCGACGGCCAGGTCGGTGCGGACCGGCTCAAGGACCTGGAGCGCATCTGCATCGCCTGGGGTCTGCTCGACGTGGAGGTGGTGCGGCAGCGGCGCTACGCCGGAGGTCGGCTGGTCAGCGAGACCCGGCGCTTCCTGTATCGGGTGAACGACCCCCTGAGCGAGGACCAGTTGCGTCAGGCCGTGGCCTCGGACGAGCTACCGCGCCGCCCGGAGGCCTCCGATCTCGGCCAGGCTCCCGCAGACGCCGCCGGAGAGGGCACGTTCCTGGATGGGAACGTGCCTCACCCGACCGAGGGGGGCATGTTCCCAGGTAGGAACGGGGGCACGTTCCGGGATAGGAACGCAGAAATAGAACAACAAGCAGGGGAAATAGCACAACAGCTCCCCACGGTAGCGGCTACCGTGGACGGTACCGCGCCCGCGGCGGTGCCGCAGGCCGGAGCGCCGGCGGTGCAGGCTGTTGTCCTACCGGCTTCGCCCCCTCCGGACCCGGGCACCGACCTGGCATGGGCCTGCGGCCGCTACCGGCAGATCACCGGTCGGCCCGATCTGACCCCCGAGGATCTGCGGGATCTTGGCCGGCAGCGCCCCCTCGACCGGCCCTACCTGGCCGCCAAGCTCGACCTGCTGCAAGCCGCCTGCCGCTCTGGCGGCCTGCACCACCCGCGTGGCTTCCTGCTGCGCGCCCTGGAGCGCGACTGGACGCCCGCCACCGACCCGGCCCCCCGGCCCTGCACATCCTGCCCGCCCTGGGCAAGGTCAAGATCCGCGATCTGACTCCGGCCATGCTGTCGGCGTACTACGCCAAGAAGCTACGGAGCGGGCGCGCGGACGGGCGGCCCGGCGGGTTGTCGCCGCACAAAGTGCACGGCATCATGCCGTGCTGCACACGGCACTCAACGACGCCTTGAAATGGGGGCTCGTCACCCGGAATGTCGCCGACGCGGTGGATGCGCCGGCCGTGCCCAAGGTGGAGGATCCGACACTCAGCCGGCAGCAGGCACGACAACTGAGCACAGAGGCCCGTGCGCATCGGCTTTTCGCGCTCTACCGGATGGCGTTGACGACCGGATTGCGGCAGGGAGAGATCCTCGCGCCGCGTTGGTCGGACGTCGATTGGGACGTCGGCACCGTGTCGGTGGCGAGAGCGCAGAAGGACGTCGTGGACGGCATACCGGTGTACGGCAAGACCGAGGCCAAACGGGCTCGCTCCAAGGTCCATCTCGATCCGCGCGACCTCACTGACCTGGCGGCCCACCGCGAGCGCCAGCGGGGCGAACCGGCCCGCGCCGGCAGCGCGTGGCACCCGGGCGACCTAATCTTCTGCCGAGAGGACGGCACCGCCCTTTCCGCCGACCAGGCAAGGAACTTCTTCAAAAGACTCCTCCGGGCGGCCGGGCTTCCGCCCCGCATCCGGTTCCACGACCTCCGCCACACGAACGCCACTTTGCTGATGGAGGCCGGCGAGCCCGTGTTGGTGGTCAGCGAGCGGCTGGGGCACAGCACGCCAACGACAACGGAAGCCATGTACGGCCACGTCTCGGCACCGATGCGCTCTGCCGCAGCCTCGAAGATCGCCGACATCCTGGCGCTGGATGACCCGGCCGCCGAAGACGGTCCCCGGCAACAAACGACGGCCCGTTAGTACTACAATCAGGGCTAAGTTCGGTGTGTGAGATGTAGCCCGATAGGGTAGGGTTGTTCGGTCTGGATGCCACCCCATTGGGCGTGCCAAAAGATGTAGGCGGAGTAACCCATGATTTCCCATGGACGACGTAACTGCTCAGGACCCCCCTGGCGGAGCGGGCAAAGAAATCGCTGGACAGGGGGTGCGGTCCATGGTAGGGTCGCCCTACCCGGGTGCCTCTGGGTGGGGAGGCCCGCCACATGGCAGCCGCACGG
>JAJYVV010000254.1 GCA_021791815.1 Bacillota bacterium
CTGCCGGTCTCCCTGGTCGCTCACCACGCCAGGGCTTCACGACCGGTGGGAGGGGGGCCTTTTGACTTCCAGTTCGGTGCTGGTTTTTAGTGGCCATTTGTGTCGAGTTTACCGTGGCCGTTTACAGGGGAGCCCAAGGCCGCCGAACAAGGAGAGTCCGGAGCGGCCGCGGAGCGCTGGGCGTAGGGCCGCGCCTCGATAACCCGGGGGTGCGGGGGCGTCCCCCGGCGGGCCTGGGCGCGATGCCCTTCCCGCGGGTCCGGTCGGGAGGCGGGCGCCGACCCCCCCTTTTCGGGGGTTGTCCCCCGCCGTCCGAGGGCCGATCGCCCCCTCAGTCCGGCATGCGCACCATCATGGCCGAGGAAGGCAGCAGGCGCACGGTGTCGTCATCGGTGAACAGCACCCAGCCGTGCCGGTCCTGCCACTCCATGCGCACGGGCAGCCACCGCCCGCCCAACCGGACCTCGATCCCGTCTCCGCAGTGCAGGTCACGCCTACCGACAAACCACCGCTGCTGCTGCCGGTCGTAACGCATCGTCGATTGGTGCACGGCCATCCCTCCGTCGTCTGCATGGCGTAGGGGCCGGGCCCGGCCCCGGGCCGCGGTGTTGCTGCTCCTCGCCCCCTCGGTGCATATGGTCAGGTTGGGCCGGGGGGCCGCCTTCGGCCCCCCGAGACGCCCCGGGTGCTCACGCGCTCTGACTGGTCTCCGTCGGCGCGATGCGGTCAATGATGCTGGCCGCAGTCTTGTGAATGGTGGAGCCGACACGGCGGATCAGGGCGGCGCCGTCCTTACGGCCCGCCCAGTCGGCGACGTAGGCGAAGGAGTACACGGAGGTGTCCAGGCCCGCCCAGGCTGCCACCACAAAGGCGACGCCCTCGGCCTCCGCCTCCTGCTCCTCGCGCGGCTGGTCCTCATGGGCGTGCAACAGGGCGTGGGCCAGCTCGTGGCAGAGCGTCTTGGCCGCCTGGTCGGTGGAGAGGCCTGGCGCCAAGCCGATGGTGTTAGCTCCGGGGACGAAGACCCCGTGGGCCCGGCCCAGCCCGCTCATGCCCTCCCGGACCTGGACCCCATGGGTGCGGGCGACCTCCATCAGCCGGCCGTACAACCAGGCCCCGCGCTCGCTGGCGGTGGTCAGGGCCTGGCAGGGGTGTTCCGGGAGCGGGTCCCCCTCGGTCTGCGAGATGTCGAAGACGGTCACCACGCGGAAGCGCGTCACGGTCTGGGGCTCGTCCTCGGCGTCCTCTCTGTCCGACCGGCGCACCGCCACGGGGGCGAGGATCTTAACGCCGTGCTCGCCCTTCTTGACGTGCCGGCCGAGGCGCAGCCAGCCGTGAAACCCGCAAGCCCGTGTGGCCGCTGGCATCTGGGCAAGGATGAGCCAGAGGTTGCCCGCCGAATACTGGTGGAACCGGGACATCGCCGCCAGGTACGCGCGCCAGCCCTCGCCGCCCTGGACCTCGCGCACCCCCGCCTCCAGCCGGGACACCAACTCGGCCACCGTCAACCGCGGAGCCGCCACCGCCGCATCCACCGCCATCGTCCTCCTCCAACCGAGGGGCATTTTTCGTGCGCCCCTTGCAGGCCGGAAGGAGACGACGAGACGGCGCGCCCCAGGGGCGCGAAGCGGGCGAGCATCAGCGGACCGCAGGGAGCATCAGGCGCAGCCGCACCCTTGGGGCGGGAAAGCCGGGGAGGAGCAGACTGAGGCGGCAAGGGGCGCACGAAGGGGTGAACTCCCGAGCCGGGCGGAGCCCGGCGCCTCCGGCCAGTGGGGGCGCGGGGGCGGGCCCCCGAAACGAGTAGATCCACTGCGTCGCGGCGCGTCGTCAGTTCATTGCGGCGGGCCAGCATCAGTCGGCGGTGCCCCAGTGCTGGGTAGTTGCGTGCCATTGGGTGCGCCCCCGGTCATCGCACCACACCAGGCCGCGCGCCCTATATCCAGTACGGACCACAAAATCAACGCCACTAATGGGACGGTCACCCCGACGTTTACCCCCAGGGCGGCAGTGACGGCAGAAGAGATCTTCGCGAGGATGGCCCCGGCGGCAAGATTACCTTTGGTCCTCAGTTCCTTGTGAAGGTTCTCGTATTTCGGGTCCTCGGTGCAGATGACGAGGTGAACCTCTGACTTCGCCTTGGACCATAGGTTCGGCCATATGGTCCCGCCCTTCGGCGCGAGTCCAAATCCGGGCTCTGACGCAAGAGCTTGACCAATTGTGTCGATGGCTACTCCAGCCGCAATCCCCTGCAATACGGCTTGCTTCACGGATGGAGCAAGGTGCACAAGCAATTCGTCCTTGTTGACGGAGTCGAAGAAGTCGGCCACCTTCAAACCCCCAGCAATCCCCAGGTTGTCTCCAAGAGCTCCGGAATGATGTCCGCGCTGGTCGCAAATGTCACGGAACTATCGGTGCCTATTGGTATCTGGCCGACGCGGAGCACCTCCGGGAGCGCTAGACTGCCACGCACAACCCCACATAGAAATCCCGTGGAACGGCGCAAGACAGGGGAACCAGACGACCCGGGATGGGCGGGGACCGAAAGCACAAGTTCCCGCCGTCCAACGCTTGGCAGCATATCTCTCCGACCTAGTGCCGTAATAAATCCTGGCGTCCATGTTTCCAAGATGGAGCCCAACGGCGCGAAGGGATATCCCAAAACGACAACTTCTTCTCCTGTTGCCACGTCGTTCGGGGTAGGAATGAAGCGTGGCAACGCCGTTTCCGCAGCCCCGCGGAAGGTGAGTACGGCCAAGTCATTGATGTGATCGACGAGATCGACTTCCGCCCCAGTCCACCGAAACTGCGACGGGTAAGGTTGAACAAGACGACAATCGCCACCGTGAGAAGGGATGACGATGCCCACACTGGTGGCGTTGCCGATAACATGCAAAGAGGTTACCACTGCCGTGATGCCAGCTTTATGGCCTGCAACGAAACCACTTCCGAGCAGTTGGCTAACCGCGCCGTGATCAACCGCAGCGATCGGTACCGCGATGCACAACGGAAGTATTCACCTCCGAGCCACCAAACTGGGGACCCGAAGCGATCAATTCAGCCCGCCGCTGCAGCCTCCTCCCCGTAATGGATGTGGAGGCGCTCGCCCAAGGCCTCGGCGAAGGCCTGCAGGGTGCCGACCTGCACGTTGGCCCTCCCGGACTCCAGGCGGGCGATGTACGGCTGGGGCTTGCCGACCCGCCGCGCGAACTCGCTCTGGGACAGCCCGTGCCGCACGCGCAGCGCGATGATGGCCTGCGCGACCTCGGCGTAGGGCACCTCGCGCGCGTACGCCGCCCGCAGGGTGGGGTCGGCGTCCCACTCCTTCTCCACTTCCTCAAGTCGCCTCAACGAATCCGGCCGGTCCACCTTCTTTGCCTCCTTCCCGTTGCCATCGCTCGACCGCATCGCGCACCCTCTGTTCCGCCCGCCGGTAAACGGCCGGCGGGAAGTGGTCCCGCTTCTTGCTGGCCCCGGTCGCCACCAGGATCACCGCACCCGTGCCGGACATTCCGAAAAAGGCCCGGTAGGCACCCGTGCGGTGCTGGACGCGCGCCTCCCAGAGATTGTCGTAGCCCGCGATCCGATCCACGTGCGGGTGCCCGATTGCCGGTCCGAACTCTCGCAGGAGCGCGAAGA
>JAJYVV010000054.1 GCA_021791815.1 Bacillota bacterium
CGCAAGCACATTGCCGATTACCTGAAATTCGCCCAGCCCGCACGCCCCGCGCGCCCTGGGCGCGGCCGGGGATCCGCGGCCGCGGGCCCCGGCGGTCCGGCCCCCCCCCTCGAGTTCCTCGCCGACGGCGGGTGGCGTATCCTCGTCGGGCGGAACGCCGCGGGCAACGACCACCTGACCATGCGGGTGGGCCGGCCGGAGGACGTGTGGCTGCACGCCCGGCAGATGCCCGGCAGCCACGTGCTGCTCCGCGCGCCGGCCGAGGGGGCCGGCCCGGCGCGATCCGCGGAGCCCCCGGAGGGCGTGATCCTGGCCGCGGCCCGCTGCGCCGCGTACTACAGCGCGGGCCGGAGCGGGAGCCGCATCCCCGTCGACTACACCGCGAGGCGTCGCGTCTGGAAGCCGGCGGGGGCAAGACCGGGCTTCGTGCTCTACGAGGGCGAGCACACCCTGCTGGTGGATCCCGGTCCGTTGCCCCCGCGGGCGGAGGCGCCGGTCCCGCCGCACGGGGAGGGGCAGCCCGGCTGAGCGCGCCCCGCCGCGGCGGGGAGGGAAGGTGGGGCCATGCGCATCTGCAGTTTCGGCGACGTCCACGGGAACCTGTCCGCCCTGCGCGCGGTGCTCGACGCGGTCGCGCGGGAGGATCCGGACCTGGTGGTGTGCACGGGAGACGTGGTGTTCGGCTGGGGCGAACCCGAGGCGTGCGCCGACGCCGTGTGGGCCCTCGGCTGCCCCTGGGTGACGGGCAACGCCGAACAGGCCCTGCTCGACGCACCGGAGCACCGGCCGCCGGCCGGTTCGGCGGCCGCCGTCCGGGCCGCGTGGGAGCGGGGGCGGCTGGGCCCCGCGCGCCTGCGGCGCCTGGCCGCCCTGCCGGCGGGACTCGCGCTCCACCTGCGGGACGCCGGGACCGTCCGTGCGGCCCACGGATGCCCGCCGGCCCGCATCACGCCCGGCGTTCGGGCGGCGGGACAGGCCGAGGCGGGGGACAACGTCGCCTCCGACGACGACGTCCGCGCCTGGCTCGGCGAGGACCCGCCGGGACTGTTCCTGTGCGGGCATACGCACGTGCCCACCGTGAGGCGCCTCGGTCCGACCTGGGCGGTCAACCCGGGTTCCGTCGGGTATGGGATCCATCCCGACGCACCCGAGCGCTACCAGACCGGAAACGCTTGGGCCCGCTTCGCCGTGGCCGACTGGTGCGCCGAACGGGGATGGTCGGCCTCGGTCCGGCGCGTGGCCTACGACGTGGACGAGGCGGTGCGGGCCCTGGCCCGCGCGCCGTGGGCGGATGCCGACGAGATCGGCCGACGGCTCGCGTTCGTGCGCCGGCCCGCGGTCCCGGGTCCCGATCCCGTGCCCTGAGGAGCCGCCGCAGGCGTGCCTACCGAGGCGTCTGCCACCCGGCCGGCAGCGGCAGCGGCGGGGCGCCCAGGGACCCCACCTGCACGAGTTGCGTGGGTGTCGGCGAGACGCCGTCGAAGGCGGCGCGGACATAGGCGGGGGCGCCCGCCGCGTCCCCCCCCGCGCAGGCGGGCCCGATCCAGGCGCCGCCCAGCGCGGGACACGTCTGGGCGCGGCCCACCGGGCTGAACGCCACCCCGTCCTGCGAGACGGACCCCTGCCAGACGAGACCCTTCCGGCTCAGGCGGAGCCACAGCGGCAAGGCGACCGGCGGCGGTGCGGCGGAAGTGCCGGCCGCGCGGGCCGGGCCGGAGGCCCCGGGCGGCGCCGCTCCGCGCGTCCGGACGGGCGGGCCCCACGGCGCGGGCCGGTTCGCCACCTCCAACGCCCCATCCCCCGTGACCAGCAGGGCGACGAAGGCCGCGTCATCGGACAGGTCCGCCCGGGCCATGAGGCCGACGCGGAGGTCGGGACTCCATCCGTTCGCGGCCGCCCACCCCCCTGCGCCGGCCGGGTCGACGGGGGCCAGCGCGGCCAGGCCGGAGAGGCGCACGGTCCACTGCCCCTCGGACGCGGTGACCGCGGCCGCGGCGAAGACGACCGTGTCCGCCATGCCGCCCAGCGCGCCCCCGTCGCCGAGGAGCAGCCACGAGCCCGGCGCCTGTCCCGGCGCCACCAGGTCCTCGGCGGGGAGCGCGGATAGCCCGGCGCCTCCCGCGTCCGGCGCCGGATAGGCGGCGGCCGGGCCCGCCGCCACCGCGCGGTCGGCCTGGGCGGCCCGCGCCTCGGCGGCCCCCTGCGCCGCCGCCATCGACAGCAGCGCGTTGACCTGAAGGTCGATCGTCCCGAACGCGGAGGCCACGTCGGTCGCGTGCGCCCACAGGGACTGCAGCGATGGGGCCGTCAGGGCCTGGCAGACGGAGTCGAGGCGCGGCCAGTACTGTTGGGGCAGGGCCCGTCCGGATACCGCCATGTCCTGGAAGTACTCCAGATGCTTGCCGGCGAGCGGGGGCGCCACGGCGCGCGCGGCGGCGATCCAGGCCGGCCACAGGCTGAGCAGCGCGGGCTGCAGGAGGCCCATGCGCACCATGCCGGCCGGCCAGCCGTCCGGGCCTTCCTCGGCCGTGAGGAAGCGCAGGAGCGCCCAGGCCTGTTCGGGGTACGCCGTCGCCGCGGATATCCCGTAGAAATCGGCGTTCGCCGGGCTCGTGGCGCCCCGGGGAAAGACGGGAGGCGGCAGGTAGTCCCAGGAAAGCCCGGAGAGCCGCTGGGCGTTGTCGAGCACCAGACCGCCCCAGGCGAGCTGCATGGCCACGCGGCCCTGGCTCAACTCGGTGCTGCCGTAAGTCGGACCCAGCAGGTCCCAGGTCGTGGCCCGGCCCGGCCACAGCAGGTCGCCATACAGGTACTGGCCGGCCGCGACGCCGGTAGACGAGCCCAGCGCCGCCTGGCCGCCGGCGCCCAGGATGCCCGCGCCCCAAGCGGCGAACGGCCACGTCGCGCGGCCCATGTGGGTGCTGTCCCAGGCGAGGACCGCCCCGTAGCGGGGACCGCCCGGCCCGGCGGCGCCCCCGGCAAGCGCGGCGCACATGCGGCTGAAGTCCTGCGCCGTCCACTCGGGCCCCGGCACGTCCAGGCCGGCCGCCGCGAAGTCTCCGAGCCGCAGCACGTACAGGACGGGATTGCAATGGCTGGGCAGCATGAAGAGGGCCTGGCCGGGGGCAACTCCGCGGAACGCGGCGATCTGGCCGGCGGAGAAGGCCGCGGCGTCGACACCGTCGCGCCGCATCCAATCGTCCAGGGGAAGCAGCAGCGGCCCCTCCGCTGGAAAATAGGGCGGAGGATAGTTGTCCGCGATGACGTCGGCCGCCTGGCCGATCTGGATGCGCTGCGCGTTGTCGTTCCACTGGGTCGGCTGGATGGCGACGTCCAATCCGGGATGGGCCCGGAGGAACGGCGCGAGCCGGCGCTCGTAGAGCGCCCGCATCGTGGCGTCGAAGGGCAGGGCCCCGCTCGGCTGCAGCGTCAGGGTGATCCGCGCGCCCGCGGCGGTGGGGGCCGCGGCCGCGGGCGCGCGGCGGGCGCAGGCGGCCAGGGCCGCCCCGCCGGCCCCCGCCGCGACCGCGCCCGCGATCCCAAACCATCTGCGCCGGGTCACGCCTGCGGTCGCGGCCATGCGCCCCCTCCGACGTCGTTGGGCCGGTCCGCGGGGACTGGACGACGACGGGACGGTGCCGGTTCCCGCGGACCGGGGCCGGCTCCCTCCCACGGGCCCAGCATCGGCGCCGCCTTCGCCGATGGAAAGCCTCCATCCTGTCCGGCGCCCGCGGAGGCGGGGCGGCGATCCCCGGCGGGGACCGGCCGCGGCGGTGGGCCGAGGGGGATGGGCCGGCCGGGGCGCCGCGCGCAGCGGTGGACGGCGGCGCCCGTGCAGGTGGGTGCTGCGGCTCAGTCCGGCAGTGCGGGCACCTCGCGACGTTCGGGGTCGACCGCCGGCGCCGCGCCGCCGCCCGGAACCCGCAGGATGGCTAGGTGCCCGGCCTCGGCGTCGACCCGCACCGTGTCGCCTTCGCGGACGTCCCCCCGCAGCACGAGCAGGGCGAGCGGGTTCTGCACGTGCTGCTGGATCGCCCGTTTCAGCGGCCGGGCCCCGTAGGCCGGATCGTATCCGGCGCCCGCGAGGAACCGGCGGGCCGCAGGCGTCACGTCCAAGCGAACCCGGCGCTCCTCGACCATCCGCCGCAGCCGCTCCAGCTGGACGTCCACGATCGCCTCGATGTCCTCGCGTGCCAGGGGGCGGAAGACCAGCATCTCGTCGATGCGGTTGACGAACTCCGGGCGGAAGTGGGCGCGCACCGCGGCCAGGGTGCGACGCCGGGCCGCCTCCTCTCCGCCCGGTTCCGCTTCGCCCCCCAGGTTGCTGGTCATGATCAGCACGGTGTTGCGGAAGTCGACCGTCCGGCCCTGACCGTCGGTGAGGCGGCCGTCGTCCAAGACCTGCAGCAGCGCGTGGAAGACGTCCGGGTGGGCCTTCTCCACTTCGTCGAAGAGCACCACCGCGTACGGGCGGCGGCGCACGGCCTCCGTGAGCTGCCCGCCCTCGTCGTACCCCACGTACCCGGGTGGCGCGCCCAGCAGCCGCGCGACCGAGTGCTTCTCCATGTACTCGGACATGTCGAGCCGGATGAGGGCCCGCTCATCATCGAAGAGGAACTCCGCCAGCGCCCGGGCCAGCTCCGTCTTGCCCACGCCGGTCGGTCCGAGGAAGAGAAAGCTGGCCAGCGGCCGCGCCGGGTCCTGCAGGCCGGCGCGTGCGCGGCGGACGGCTTGCGCCACCGCGGCCACCGCCTCGTCCTGACCGACCACCCGGCGCCGGAGGACGTCCTCCATGGCGATGAGCTTCGCCGTCTCCCCCCGCAGGAGGCGGCTCACGGGGATGCCGGTCCAGCGCGCCACCACCGCGGCGATGTCCTCCTCGTCCACGGCTTCCCGCACGAGGCGCCGGCCCCCGCCCGGGCCGTTGCGGCCCGACCCCGCGGCCTCGGGGTCCCCCGGGGCGTCCGGGACGCGCGGCCCGGCGCTTCCCCCACCTGTGCCGGGCCCGTCCTCGCCGCGCCCGGCCGCGGCGAGGGCCCGTTCCAGCTCCGGTATCCGGCCGTGGCGCAGCGCGGCCGCGCGGCCGTAATCGAGCGCGCGCTCCGCCTGCTCGGCCTCCAGCCTCGCCTGCTCCAGGTCGGCCTGCAGGGCGCTCGTGCGCGCCAGGTCCCGCTTCTCCGCCTCCCACTGCCGCGCGAGCGCGGCCCCCCGCGCCTTGGCCTCGGCCAGCTCCTCCTCCAGGTGGCCCAGCCGCGCGCGCGACGGCGTGTCCACCTCCTTCTGCAGGGCCTGGCGCTCGATCTCCAGCTGCGTGATGCGCCGCCGCGCCGCGTCCAGGTCGCTCGGCACCGAGTCGATCTCCGTCCGCAGGCGCGCCGCGGCCTCGTCCACCAAGTCGATCGCCTTGTCGGGCAGGAAGCGGTCGGGAATGTAGCGGCGGCTCAGGGCGGCCGCCGCCACCAGCGCCGCGTCGCGGATGTGGATGCCGTGGTGCAGCTCGTACCGCTCCCGCAGGCCGCGCAGGATGCTGATCGTGTCCTCCACCGAGGGCTCGCCGACCAGGACCGGCTGGAAGCGGCGCTCCAGCGCGGCGTCCTTTTCGATATGCCGGCGGTATTCGTCCAGGGTCGTCGCGCCCACCATGTGCAGTTCGCCGCGGGCCAGCATCGGCTTGAGCAGGTTCGCGGCGTCCATCGCGCCCTCGGCGGCCCCGGCGCCGACGACCGTGTGGAGCTCGTCGATGAACAGGATGACGCCGCCCGCGGCCCGCTCCACCTCGCGGAGGACGGCCTTCAACCGCTCCTCGAACTCGCCGCGGAACTTCGCGCCCGCGACCAGCGAGCCCATGTCCAGGGCCACCACGCGCTTGTCGTGCAGGCTCTGGGGCACGTCGCCGCGCACGATCCGCTGGGCCAGGCCCTCGACGATGGCCGTCTTGCCGACGCCGGGCTCGCCGATGAGGACCGGGTTGTTCTTGGTGCGGCGCGAGAGCACCTCGATGACGCGGCGGATCTCGTCGTCCCGCCCGATGACCGGATCGCACCGCCCTCGCCGGGCGAGCTCCGTGAGGTCCCGCCCATACTTGTCCAGGGCCTGGTAGGTGCCCTCGGGGGAAGGGCTCGTCACCCGCTGGCCGCCGCGCACCTCCGCGAGGGCCTGGAGGAGCCGGTCGGCGGGCGCCCCGGCGATCGCGGCCAGGCCCGGGTCGGCCACGAGGGCGAGGAAGAGGTGCTCCGTGGACACGTACTCGTCGCGCATGGCCTGGGCCCGCGCCTCGGCCGCGTCGAGGGCCCTGCGCAGGCGAGGCCCGAGGAGGAGGGCGGCCGCCCCGCCCCCGGAACCCGACTCGACGGGAAGCCGCTCGACCGCGGCCTGGGCGCGCGCGCGGGCCTGGCCGGGATCTGCGCCCACGGCCCGGAGCATCGCGGCGGGAACGCCGTCCGGGGGCTCCAGGAGCGCCCCAAGCAGGTGCTCCGGCTGCAGTTCGGGGTTGTGGCGGTCCCTCGCCGCCCGCTCGGCGCCGACCAGGGCCTGCTGGGCGTTCTCGGTGTAGCGCTCGGGGTGCATGGGCCGACCGACCTCCTTCGGGAAGCCGGCCGCCTGCGGCGGCCGGGGCGTCCGGGGCTGGAGTCTCTGCCCGACGCCCCGAGCCTACACGGCGCCCTGGCCGAATGTCAACAAAGGTCAGAAGCGGGGCCGCACCGGCCGCCCGCGCGTCCTGAGCGGATTCTCAGGCATCCTTGAGCCGGCCTTGACGCCGGGCGCGCAGGTTCTTCACACGGCGCCGCCATGATGGAGCCGCCGGCCAGACGACCGGCGGCGAAGGGTAGGCGATGTTCGGTGCGGGTACCGCGGTGGGTCCTTGGCGCGATGGCGGCGGGCGCGGTCGCGGTGGCCGGAGCGGGGGTGGCTCTCGCGGCCTCCAGCGCCCCGTCCGCGGCGAGCTCCTCGGCTTCCGCCAGTTCGGCCTCCGGGGCTTCCGGGGCCGCCCCGACCCAGACGCATCCGTGTCCCGGCATGGCGGGCGGGGCGACCGCGGGCGGGACGACCACCACGTCCGCCCGCGTGGCGTTCCTCTAACCCGGCCGAGCGGCCCGTCCCAGCAGGCGGAGGGCCGGAGGAGGCGTGTCCGCTCCCGGCCCGGGACAGCGCCAAGGCGCGGGACGGCGGAGGGACGGCCGGCGGGCACCCGGCCGATCCCCCGCCGCCCCCCGGGCCACGCCCCGCGAGGGCCGGGTCAGACCCGCGGCCGGATCCGATGACCACCTCGCGCCGTCGCCCGGTCCGGACGACCGTGGTGGGCGTGGAGCGCGAGCCGAGGACCAGCAGTTCCTCCAGCCATTCGCAGCGCGCGCGCGCGTCGCGCACCTCGCAGGCCGCGCCGATCTGAGAAAGCCACGCCTTCTCCGGATGGCAGGGCGGTCAGCCCGGGCTGCAGGTAAAGGATCGCGGTCGGGGTCTCCGGCACGGACCTTCACCCCTCCCGGGCGCCTGTCCGTCGCCCGGGCCCCGGATGCGCCGCCCGGCGGCGGCGCGGATCGCCCGCCCTCAGCCCGCCGGCCGGCGCCCCAGCAGGGCCAGAAGCCGGTCCGGGTGGTCGGTGGTCACTCCGTCGGGCCCGAGGGCGACCTGCGCGCGCAGCTCCGCCTCGCTGTTGGGCGTCCACGTGAAGACGGCGAGGCCGGCGGCGCGCGCCGCGGCCAGCAGCGGGGCGTCGAGCGCCCGGTGCCCGATGTCCAGCACGGCCGCGCCGCAGGCGCGCGCGGCGGCCACGACGTCGCCCTCCGTCCCGGAGAAGAGGGCGCCGGTGCGGGCCCGGGCCGCCAGGCTGCGCACCCGCTCCAGGCGCGCGAGGTCGAAGGACAGAAAGGTGGTGGAGTCGAGGAGACCGTGATCCTCCACCGCCTTGAGCGCCGCAGCGGCGGTGCCGGGGGCCTTGAGCTCGATCAGCAACTGGGCGCGGCCCCCGACCTCTTCCAGCACGGCGTCGAGATCGGGCACGCCGAGGCGCCGCAGATCCCGCATGCGGAACTCGACCACCGCGCCCCGGCCGGGCGTCGTGCGGTCCACGGACGCATCGTGAATCACGGCGGGGACGCCGTCGCTGCTGAGGTGGACGTCGCACTCCACCGCGTCCACCCCGAGGCGCAGGGCATGGGCGAAGCCCTCGAGGGTGTTCTCGGGCCGCAGGCCGGGACAGCCCCGGTGGCCGATGACCATCATCGCGTCGCCGGACGATCGGCGCCCGCCGTGCCGCCCGGCCGCAGCAGGGCGGCGCATCCGGCCGCGCCGCGCCCTCCTCCCCCCTGGGTCGGCGCGCCTCCCATGGTTTGGGCACGACCGCACTCGGCGGGCCGGTTCGCCAGCGGAAGGCGCTGGCCCTGCTCGGGGAAGCGGTCGAGGAGATCCTGGCCCCCGCGTCAGGCGCCGCGCGCGTGGTGCCCGACGGGGCGAGGCGCCGGACGGCCGCCCCGGACCCATCCGCCGCGGCCGTCCGGCACGATCCAGTGGGCGTCGGCCAGGCGGCGCACCACCAGGGGCACGTGGACGGCGAGGCCCGTCGCGGCGACCAGGGACCGGGGATCGACCGGGGTGCCGCCCGGCAGGCCGCTGAGGATGTGTCCACAGGCATGCATCGCGCGCTGGGTCCGCGTCCGCGCCATCGTCTGTCCCTCCCCGGCCGCTGCCGCGCGTGGTCGGAGCCCCCCGCACGCGCCGTCCGGGGAAGGCAGCGACCACCGTACGGATGGTCAGACGCCGGAGGGCCCCGTGCGGTTCCCGGAGAGAGGCGGGCGCCGCCCGCGGCCGGCGCGGCGCCCCGCGGCCGGACCCCGCAGGCGCGCCTCCAGCCGGACGGCCGCCGCGTCGTGGCCCGCCCCGTCCTCGTGGGGCCAGAGCGGCTTCGGCGGGATGCGGAAGTAGCGGCAGACCATGTCGCTGACGTTCTCGTCCCAGTCGAGCACCCCGCGCTTCCGCGCCAGCCACGCGGCGATCGGGTGCTCCGCCTCGTCCGCCGTCAGCGCTGCGAAGAACGACTCGAATCCGCCCCCGGGACGCCCTCCCGCGGCGCGATCGGCGAGGAACAGTTTGGCCATCACCGCACGGGTCGTGGCCGCAGGCGAGGGCATCAGTATCCCCCCCGGGCCCGGGCCGCGGCCAGGTGGGGCGCGGCGCGCTCCAGCAACCGCTGCCGCAGGCGCTCGCGCGCGGCCTCGTCGGAGGGATAGCCGAGCCGCTCGCGGAGGAAGGGGATGAAGTCGCCGTCCCGGCCCCGCAGGAACTCGAAGTGCAGATAGGCCGCGGTGCCGGTGTCCCCCGGCCCGAGGAGCCACGACAGGCACCGGTCGAGCGTTTGCCGGTGCTTCTCGCCATCCCAGGAGTCCTCCATCAGGTAATGGGCAAAGAGAATCTTCTCATACACGCGCCGGTCGGCCGCGGATATCCCGCCCGTCCGGGCCGAGCCCCGACTCCCCTCGCCCGCCACGCCCACCACCCGCCCATCGCCGGACGGGGCACGCCTCGGCCCCGCCCGCGGCTCCCGCCGGCCGGGCCCCACTATAGCACGGGCCCCCGAGCCCGCCCGGGACCGGGCGGAGCGCCGCGCGACACGGCGCCGGGCGACCGGACGCCCCCCTCGGGCGCCGGCTTGCCGGGCCGACGCCGGCAGGGCCGCCAGCGCGACGCCGAACAGCAGCAGCAGGGCCCAGAGGTGCTGCGCGTCGCAGGCCAGCCCGAGGGCGCCCCCACCGGGCAGCAGGCCGGGCTGCCCGGGCAGGCTGCAGACCGGCCGCCCCACGGCCGGCAGGAAGGGCACCCCGGGGAGCGTCAGCAGCAGGACGCCCGCGGCGTACGGCACCCAGAGCCAGCCTCCCGTGGGCCCGTCCAGCAGCCAGCCGCCGAGCAGCACCTCGGCGGCCGCCGCGACGACGAAATGGTGGCCCTCCAGCGACGGTGCGCAGATCAGCGGCAGGAGGGCCACCGCGGCCGCCTCGACGCGCCGGTCGGCGCGCGGGTGCCGCATCGCGAGCAGGATCACGGCGGCGGCCGCGGCGACCATGAGGAGGTCGGAGAACGCGCGGGCCAGCGCCCCCTGCCGCAGGAAGAGGAGCAGCACGCCCCGCAGCGACTGCTCCATCGGGGCCGGACCCACCGCCAGGGCGATCTGCTGCACGGCGGGCAGGGTCGTGTGCAGGTAGGCGGCGAACGGCTTCCATCCCAGGGCGAGCACGCTGCATGCCGTGAGGACCCCGGCGCCCGCGGCGCCCCCGAGCAGGACCCGCCCGTCCGGCCTCGCGTCCGCGCGCGCGGCGGCGGCCGGCCGCGCCACGGGCCGGGCCAGGGCCGAGAGCCAGCGGACCGCGAAAAAGACGAGGATGACGGCCGGCGTCAGCTTGAATGCGGCGGCGACGGCGATGCTGGCCCCGCCGAGGGCCGGGCGGCGGCGGCGGTAGATGAGCCACAGACCGAACGCGATCAGGGCCAGGATGATGTTGTCCGATTGGCCCCAGTACAGGGTGGTGAGCGCCGGGAAGCACGAGAGCCCGATGGCCAGGAGGACCGGGCGCCGGAGGAGCCGGTGGGGCGCGCCGCGCGTCGTGGACGTCCCCGGCGCGGCGAGGTCGACGAGGCACGCGATCGCGAGCACGAAGGCGACGAGGCTCAGAGCGCTCCACACGACGCCGGCGGCCCCGTAGCCGAGGAACCCGAGCCAGGCGAAGGCGGCGGCGAACTGCGGCGGGTAGCTGTACAGCTCGAGGGCCGTGTACGGGATGCCGCGCGAGGCGAGCCAGAGCCGCTGCGCCGCCACGTTGTACAGGTCCGCGGCGCTCGCGCGGTACGCGATGTGGCGCGCGGCGATCTGCATCGCCGCGAACATCCACGCGAAGTCCGCCCGCGCCGCCGGCGCCGTCGTGGCCGTGAGCGCCCAGGCCGTCGCAGGCAGCCGCCAGAACGCGGCCCAGCCCACGAGCGCGAGTCCCGCCGCGGCGGCCCCGCCGGCCCACGCGCGGACCCCACGACCCCGCCGGGCGGCGGCCGCCGGAATCGCGGCGCCGCCCGGCGGCCCGACGAAGGGCACCGCGCCGACCGGCGTGGAGCGACCCTTGCGTGCCATCCACTCGCCGAGCAGCGGCGACACCCCCGTGCGGTCCCGGACACCGCCCTCCCGGCGGGCCGGACCGTGCCCCGCCCGCGGGCAACGTAGCACCCGCGGATCAAGGGCTGGTGAAGGGCACGGCCGCGCCGAGGCCCCCGCGCAAGGAGCCTGCGCGGGACGGAGCGAATCGCGGGGCATCCTGCGTTCGGGCGGTGGTGCGCGATGCTGTTCAAGCCCGTGCCCCTGCTGGGCCCCCCGCGCATCTCGACGAGCCTGGCGGTGCCGTCGGCCCACCACAACTACTCGCTCGGGGGCGAGATGGTCGCGTCCTTCGCGCTCGGCCGCGCCGGCGCGGAGGACGACTTCTGGCTCCTCGCGGCCGAGCCGCCGTCCGGCGAAGCCGGCGCCGCGCGCGCGCTGCTGGCCGGACGCATCCTGGATGCCTTCGGCCGTCCGGTGTGCGTCCTGGAGGGCAATCGCATCGCGCCGCAGGACCGCGGCGCCCTGCGCCAGGACACGCCGCACGGCTGGCGGCTCGTGGCGGGCGGCCAGGTCGTGCTGGAGGTGGAGACGCGGTTCTCGAAGGCGGCGGGCTGCGCCATCTCATACATCCACGGTCTCCTGCGCGACAAGCGCGGCGCGGTGCGCCTGGAGAGCCGGGGCGGGCCCGACAGCCCGTCGCTGGTCGTGCACGGCCGCTTCGCGTACGGGCTGAGGCCGGACGATACCTTCGGGCAGAATCACGGCCTGACCGACGAGGAGTGCGCCGAGGCGGCCCGGCGCATGCGCGCCATGGCCCGCGCGGCGGCGGAGGGCGGGCCGGGCTGACCGCGCCCGGACGCCCGCCGCCGCGAAGCGCTATACTCGCCCGTGGAGGCGATGGCCATGTTCGGTTGGCTCTGCCGGCTGCTCTGCGGGCTCTGGGGCCTTTCCTGGCTGACGCGCGCCGACCGGCCGCACCACGACGACCCGGAGGTCCAGCGCTGGCGGGAGCGCCGCCGCGCCTTCCGCTCCAAGGTCCGCGCGGCCATGGCCGAATTCCTCTCCGACGAGCCGCACGCGGGTGCGTGAGCCCGGAGCCGGCACCCGCACCCGGCGCGCCGGGCCGCCCGCTCCGGGGCCCACCCGGGAGAGGCCCGCGTGACGCGCTTCGCCCGCGCGGCGCGGGCGCGCCGCATCGTCTGGCTCGGCGTGCGCATCGCCGTGGCCATGCTCCTGCTCGAACGCCGCCGGGGCCGCACGGCCCCCGACGAGTTCGAGCGGCTGTCGAACGCGGTGCTGCGCCGGGAGGCGATCCGCCTCCGCGACACGGCGCTGGAACTGCAGGGACTCCTGATCAAGCTGGGGCAATTCCTGTCCACGCGCGTCGACGTGCTGCCCGAGGCGTTCACGCACGAACTGTCGAGCCTGCGCGACATGGTGCCCGCGGTGTCGTGGGACGAGGTCCGGACGCTCGCCGAAGGCGAGTTGGGACGCCCGATCGGCGAGGTCTTCGCGTCCTTCGACCCCGTCCCGATCGCCTCGGCCTCGCTGGGACAGGCACACCGCGCGACCCTGGCCGACGGGCGCGTGGTGGCCGTCAAGGCCCAACGCCCGGGCATCGAGGAACGGATCGAGGTCGACCTGCAGGCGGTGCGCACCGTCGTGCGCTGGGCGCGGCGCTGGACCGCCGTGGAGCGGCGCGTCGACCTCATGGCCCTGTATGGGGAACTCGCCCGCACCACGCGGGAGGAGCTCGACTACCTGCTGGAGGCCAAGCACGCCGAGCGCTTCGCCGCCAACTTCGCCGCCCAGGCGGACGTGGTCGTGCCGGCCATCCACAGGGAATGGACGACGCGCCGGCTGCTGGTGATGGAATATGTCGAGGGGCGGCCCGTCGACGACCGCGACGGGCTGCGGCAGGCCGGCCTCGACCCGAGCCGGGTGGCCGAGCGGCTCCTCGTCACCTACCTGCAGCAGGTGCTCCGCGACGGCTTCTTCCACGCCGACCCGCATCCGGGCAACGTCTTCGTCGACGGCTCGGGCCGGCTGATCTACGTCGACTTCGGGATGATGGGCGACATCACGCCGCGCGACCGCCAGGCCATGGGACGGTTCGCCGCCGGCGTGGTGCGCCGGGACCTCGAGCTGCTGGTCCAGTCCCTGCGCGACCTGGGCTTCCTGCGGCCGCACGCCGAGGCCGAACCGCTGAAGCGCGCCTTGGCCATCGTCCTGGACCAGATGGCCGGGGTGCAGTGGCACCGGCCCTCGGGCGCGGCCTTCGACGAGTTCCTGGACGACATGCGCGAGTTCCTGCGCACGGAACCGTTCCAGCTGCCCACCCAATACACGTTCCTCGGGCGGGCCGCCGGGATCCTCCTCGGGATCACCGCCACGCTGGATTCCAATCTGGACCTCGTGCGCATCCTGCGCGATCACGCCTTCGGCTATCTGGGACTCGAAGGCGGCGCCGCGCAGCAGCCGGGCGCCGCCGGGGACGCCCCGCGGGGCGCGGCGGAGGCGGGCGGCATTCCCTGGGCCACGGTCGGCCGGGAACTGCGCGGCCTCGCCGCGCTGCTGTACCGGCTGCCCCACCGAATCGACCGCCTGCTGGAACATCTGGAGTCGGGCGACGTCCGCCTGCGTGTGGAGATCGGCAGCGTGGCCCGGCGGCTGGAGGAGCAGAGCCGGGTTCAGGAGCGCCGGACCCGGGCCTTGCTCACGATCGCGGCGGGCGCCATGTCCACGTGGATGCTCGTCGGCGGCCACCCGGGGTTTTCTCGCGCCGGGTGGGTCGTCACCGCGCTCCTGCTGCTGTGGACGCTGCGGGGCGGCCGCCCGGCGGGCGGCCCGCCCGGCCGGCCCTAGCGGGGCGGCCCCGGGCGCACGCCGGCGGCCGAAGGCACCGGGGAAGGGAAGCGTACGCGGTTGGGTGACCACGACCAGGGACCCCGCCCAGGGCGCCGCCGCACCAGCCGGCGGCGCGCACCGGCCGGAGGCCGGTGGCTGGGGCGGGCGGCCCTGTCGCTCTGCGCCGCGGCCCTGGGGGCCTACGCGCTCATGTGGGCCGTCCCCGCGCTGCGCACGACGGCGGCGGAAACGGTCATCACGAGCGGCCATTCCGGCCTGGCCCGGCTGGTGACGACGCCGGCGGAGTACCGGCGCCTCCTGCGCCAGTGGCTCGACACGCCCAACCTCACGGTGGTCACCGACGTCGCACCGCCCGCCCGGTCCGCCTCGGGGTCGGATCCCGTCGTCTCGGCCGACCCGTCCGTGAGCGTCCACCCGGTGCAGGGCCCGGACTGGCGCGGCTGGGTGCTCCTCGTCCAGCATCCCTCCTGGGTGCACGTGGCCGTCACCCCCGACATCGGGCGCGTCGGTGAGCAGGTGTCCACCTTCGGCTCCACGACGGCCGGGGCCATCGCCGCCGTGAACGGCGGCGGTTTTGAGGACGCGATGGGCGACGGCACCGGCGGACTGCCGGTCGGCGTGACCGCCTCGTTCGGGACCTTCTCGGACTATCCCGACCTCACCGGCGACTACGTCATCGGCCTTGACAGCCGGGGCCGCCTCGACGTCGGGAAGTGGACCATGGCGCAAGCCGAGGCGCTCGGCATCCGCGAGGCGGTCTCCTTCAAGCCCCTGCTCGTCGTGAACGGCCAGCCGCAGATCACGTCGGGGGACGGCGGGTGGGGCATCGGGCCCCGCACGGCCATCGGCCAGAGGGCCGACGGCACCATCGTCTTCGCCGTGATCGACGGCCGGCAGCCGTCCAGCCTCGGAGCGACCCTGCTGCAGGTCCAGAACCTGATGCTCGCGGAGGGCGCGGTCACCGCCGTGAATCTCGACGGGGGGTCGAGCAGCACCCTCTGGTACCGGGGGCAGGTCATGAACAACCCCTGCTGCAGCCCCAACGGTCAGCGGTATATCGCCACGGCTTTCGTGGTCGTGCCGCCGGCGGGGTCCGGCGGCTAGTCGTCCGCCGTCGGGGCGGCCAAGAGGAGGACGGCGGCGATGGAGGCAGCGGCACGCGGGGGGCGCCTTCCCCGGAGGGGCGAGGTGGCGGTCGAGGCGACGGCGGACGTGGAATCCCTCTTCCCCACGCCCGAGGACTGGGAGGCGGCGGCGCGCCGCGCCGCGGGCGCCCTGGAGGGCCTGGCCCGGTTCCGGGGCCGGCTCGGCGCATCCCCAACCGTCCTGGCCGACTGGCTGGAGGCATCCGAGGCGGTGGTCCGGGACAGCGCCGTCCTGGCCGTATATGCCGAACTCCGGCACAGCGCCGACACGGCCGACCCGGACGCGGCCGGGCGTGAGGATCGGGCACGCGCGCTGGGCGCGGCGACGGCCGCCGCGTGCGCGTTCGCGGAGCCCGAGATCGCGGCGCTGGGGCGCGAGCGCCTCGAGGCCTGGTGCGCCGCGGAGCCCCGGCTCGCCGGCCACCGCCACCACTTCGACCGCCTCCTGCGGCACGCCGCGCACCTGCGTTCCGCCGAGGTGGAGGAGCTGTTCGGCCACCTCGAGGAGCCGTTCGGCAGCGCCGCGGCGATCCACGGCATCCTGTCCGACGCCGACCTGGCCTTCCGGGCCGCCGAGGGCTCCGGCGGGCGTGTCGCTGAGGTGAGCCACGCCGCCATCGACGCCCTCCTGCAGGACCCCGACCCGGAGATGCGCCGCTCGGCGTGGGAGGCGTATGCCGACGCGTTCATCGCGCACCGCCACGCCATGGCCGCATGCATGGCGACCGGGGTGAAGCAGCGGATCTTCATGGCGCGGGCGCGGGGGTACGGCTCGGCGCTCGAGGCCGCCCTCTCCGGCAGCGACATCCCGGTGCCGGTCTTCCACCAGTTGCTCGAGGTGTTCCGCGCCCGGCTGCCGGTGTGGCACCGCTACTGGCGACTGCTGCGCCGGACGGTCGGCGGCGGTCGCCTGCGCGTCTGCGACATCAAGGCGCCGCTCGGCGGCCGACCGCCCATCGTGCCCATGGGCGAGGCCGTGGAGCGGATCGCCGCCGGCATGGCCCCCCTCGGTGTCGAGTACGTCGAGACGCTCCGCCGCGGCGCCGGGCCCGAGCGCTGGGTCGACTGGGCGTGCAACCGGGGCAAGCGCGCCGGCGCGTTCTCGACCGGCTCCCAGGGCACGCCACCGTTCATCCTCATGAGCTACACGGACGACATGGCGTCGCTGAGCACCCTCGCGCACGAACTGGGCCACTCGATGCACTCGTGGTACGCGCAGCGCGCGCAGCCCTTCGTGTACAGCGACTACTCCATCTTCGTCGCGGAGGTCGCGTCGAACTTCAACCAGGCACTGGTCCGGTCCCACCTCCTGGCGACGGAGCGCGGGCGCGAGTTCCGCCTGGCCGTCCTGGAGGAGGCGATGGCCAACTTCCACCGCTACCTGTTCCTCATGCCCACGCTCGCCCGCTTCGAACTGGCCATGCACGAGCGGGTGGAGCGCGGCGAGGCGCTCACGGCCGACGTGCTCGACGGCATGCTCGCGGACCTCTTCGCGGAGGGGTACGGGGGCGAGGTGGAGATGGACCGGGCGCGGGCGGCCGTGACCTGGGCGCAGTTCCCCTCGCACCTGTACGCGAACTTCTATGTCTACCAGTACGCGACGGGCATCGCGGGCGCGCAGGCGCTCGTCGCCCGGGTGCTGGCCGAGGGGCCGCCGGCGGCCGAGGCCTACCTGGACTTCCTGCGGGCGGGCAGTTCGCTGTACCCGCTCGACGCGCTGCGGCGCGCGGGCGTCGATCTGACGCGCCCGGAGCCCATCGAGGCCGGCTTCGCGGCCCTGGCGGCGACCATCGCGGAGATCGAGACGCTCATGGGTTCACCCGACGCAACGGCTCCGGTCGGCCGCTGACGCGCGGCGGACCGCCTGCGCGTGCTACCGCAGGGCCCCGGCGTCCGACGGGCGGCCGCCCGCCACGACCCGGAAGGCCGCCCGCCCGCCCTCTTCCAAGACCTCGGGATCCGCCCAGCGGCGATCCCCGACGCCGTCCAGCAGGAAGCGCCGGAGCGACAGGCGACCGCCGAGGACGCGCAGGTCCACGTCGAACGCGCCCATCCCCGGCACGAGGGCGCACGTCCCGAACGCCCGCCCCGTCGACCAGAAGTGCCGGCCCGGGCGCGGGCGCAGCCGCATCTCGCCCGTCACGGCGGAGAACCCGAAGCCCGTCCAGGCCAGCACCGCCGCCCAGGAGGCCATCGCCCTCGCGTAGTGGTGCCCGCACTCCGCCTCGTCGAAGGGATTGCGCTTGCGCCCGTCGTAGCGCCCGCGGATCGCCTCGATGCAGCGCAGCCCCGCATCCTCCTGGCCCTCATACAGCATGTGCACGGCAGCCGTGTATTCGAAGCCCGTCATCGCCTCGTTGAAGTACGGGAAGGGGAAGCGGGGCCGCGGGCCGCGCGGGTAGGAGGCCATGACCAGGCCCGCCTCCTCGCCCAGGGCGTAGGAGCGCATGTCGACGAAATGCCCGGCGAAGGTCGCCCGGAAGTTGTGGCGGAAGATTGCCTCCAGCGCGCCGCGCACGTGTTCCTCGTCCACCAGGTATCCGAGCCCGCAGACGTGCGCCATGTACTGGCCGACCAGCTGGTCCACCAGGCAGCCGGCGCCCAGCTGCACGTCCGGGTGGGCGAGGTCCTCGGGCCCCATGCCAGCGCGCAGGCCGGGCGCGACGGCGGCCGCGTCGGCGACGGGACGCACCTCCTGCTCGTAGTACTCGCCGGTCCAGAGGTGGGCGTCGATCCACGCGCCGCCGCGGCGAAACAGGTCGCGGCACGCATCCGCGAACGCCAGGTCGCCGAGGTGCCGGGCCATCTCCTCCGCCGCCCGCAGAGCGCCGAGATACCAGAGGCCCATCTGGGGGTTGGGGCCCAGGTATTCCACGTCCATGGTGTTGTGCTGCACGCCCTCCATGACGCCGTCCCGGTCGGCGTCCCAGCCGCCCGGGACCCATGCGAAGGCCAGGGCGCGGCGGGCGGCGGGCCAGAGGGCGCGGAGCCGGTCCAGGTCGCCGGAGAGCTGCCAGTCCCGATACAGCTTCATGACACAGCCCATCTGGCCGTCGGCGGCCGCCCTGCCCCACTCCTGCGCCCGCGCCAGCGGCAGGTGGACGCGGAAGCTCATCAACCCGTTTGGAGCGGTCGCGTGCGCGAACTCCACCTCGCGCATCCCCAGCGCCAGGTCTCCGAACAGGAACGCGGTCGCCTGCTCGTAGTTCCAGACGTGGGTGCAGGACCCGTGGCAGCAGTTGCCGCCCTCCCAGCCGAAGAGGCGGCCGTCCTCGGTCCGGAACACGGTCTGGCTGCGCAGCGACGACAGGTTGAAGAGCGCGGCCTCGCGGATGGCGGCGGGCAGGTCGCTCTCGCAGAAGGCCCGCACGAAGGCCACCGTGCGCGCCTCCAACCCCGCCAGGTCCGGCGCCACCTGCTCCGCGACGTCCCACGCGTCGCGGAAGCGGGTGGCGTAGTGGTTGCCGACGCGGTTCGGCCCCTCGGGCGAAGGGGTCCACGTCTGGCGGTTGGGGAAGTGCCAGCACAGGAGGAACGTCAGCGCGCGGCTCTCGCCCGGCGGCACGCCGGCCCGGACGGCGAGCGAGGCGATGGGCGTGTCGTCGGGAGCGGATGGCCGGCGATCCTCCAGCCGCCCATCGGCGGAAAAGTCGTCCCAGAAGTCGAGCAGCGTCTTGCCCCACGTCAGGTCGGTCGCCCAGTTCGTCCGGTAGGTGACCTGCCCGCCCTCCGGCGGGCCCACCGCGGCGAGCGCGATGGTGCCCCACTGCTCGGCGTCCGCCGGCACGCCGTCCGAGGACAGCAGCAGCCCGGCGAGCGCGGGCGCGGCCTGCACGCGGAAGGCGTTGCGGTTGCCCCGGGCCCGCCCGGCGGCGCCGTCCGTGCCGATGAAGTTGGGCAGCGAGCCGCACACGGACGCCGCCACGTCCTGGGCGGTGGGGTTGTGGAGCACGAAGCGCAGGACGGCGAGCGGCAGGCCGCTGGACTCGGCGTCCCCCGGAATCAGGGGGTTGTAGGCCTCGATGCGCACCTCCAGGGGCAGGGCGGGGTCCGTCAGCAGCACCTGGCCCAGCGGGTAGGCGGCCCGGAAGCGGCAGGCGCGGAAGCGCGGCAGCCCGTGGTTGCGCGCGACGGCGCCGCTGCCGCCCTCGTAATCCTCGGCAGGCAGGGGACCCTCCAAGGCCCGGGCCACGGGCGGGCTGCCGGCCGCTTGTGCCTGCAAGGCGAAGAACGGCCCGAGGCGCTGCGTGGCGAGCCGGGGGTGGCCGGGGACGAAGCCCTTCGCCGTCCGGTTCACGATCTCCCAGTCCGTGAGGTTGCCGCGGCCGCCCAGCGACACGGTGCCGGTGCCGATGCCCCCCAGGGGCAGGGCTATGCGCGCCAGGTGCTCCTGGTCGTACTCGCGGAGGACGGGCCAGGGGGCGGCGGGCTCCATCACGGCGCATCACCGGTCCGTTCCCTTGGGAATCCTTGGCCGCGCGGGATCGCGCGTCCCTCGCGCCCCTCACCCCGCCGGGAACAGGTCCTCGATCGCCAGGGCCCCCTCGGCCCCGATCTCCCGGTTCGCCTCCTCGAGCTTGGCCCGGCTCGCGAAGACGCAGGTGGACGACGCGTCGCGGCCGGCATCCAGGGCCTCCGCCAGCGCCCTGCGCACGCGTTCGGGCGTGGAGCCCAGCGTGGCCTCGTGCCGCGCGTCGCGCATCTCGGGCGTGAGCCCCGCGAGGTGGCGCTGCAGGGCCAGCCCGGTGGCCTCCCCCGGCCGGAT
>JAJYVV010000055.1:0-3524 GCA_021791815.1 Bacillota bacterium
CCACACTATTTCGCCGGTATTGGGTTCAACCGCGGCGCAACCTGTCTTCTAGAAAAGCCGAGCGCGAGACCGTGTCGGAGGATTGGCGAATCAGGTACGCTGAGTCGCGCGGGTGGTTGGCGTCGGTCCTCGTGCAGATTGTACCTGAGACCGGACGGGCACAGGGAAGTCTCAAGACAGCACCCTATGGTGGAGGGATAGGGATGGCCGCACGGGTGCCGAGCTCTAGGCCCCGACCGGGCTAGCCGCATGTTCCTGTTGGGTCAGCCACGAGTTCAACTTTTGCTCAGCGGCTGTCAGCAGCGCGTTCAGCTGACCCGGTTGGGTCAGGGCCTGCTCCAACGCCTGCCCGACGTAGTCCGTCGGCGGCACGGCGGGCCAGCCGGCCGCGTAGTCCTGGAAGTGCGCGTAGTCGCCGAGCGCGCGGATATCGGGCGCGGCCGTCGCCCAGAAGGGCCCCTGCACGTCCGCGGCCGACGACACCGGGATGAAGCCCGCCTGCCGCAGCAGCGGCTGCGCCTGGTCCCCGTAGAGCCAGTCGAGGAACGCCACGGCGGCGCTCGCATACTCCGTCACCGTGGACGCCGGGGCCCTTGGTGGAGACTTCGTGCCCGGAACGTCGGGGGGCTGCCACTCCAGGCCCAGGCCGGAGACGATGGTGGGAATCACGGGCTGGGCGGGGAATCGGGGCATCCGCGCCCACTGCCACTGGCCGCAGCTGGCGGGCGGTGGGGTCAGGGGCGTCTTGAACCGCAGCGGCGGCACGTAGGGCGCAAACCACATGCCGTAGTTCCCGCCGTCCGACGGACACCCGGACAGAACGGCACCCTGCTGCTGGGGGGTGGGCGCGAAGCCTTTCGCCGCCGGGGATCCGAAGCGTCGCGCCAGGTCGACCAGTTGGCGAAGGCCCTGGACCGTCTGCGATGCCGTCAGGGTGAAGCGGCCGCCCGACGCGGCGCTGCCCCCGAACCCGACGACAAACGCCTGCCACAGCCCGGCCGCCTCGAAGACGCTGGGCACCCAGAACGTCGAGAGCGGCCCGACCGGCATGCCGTATTCCCCGCGAAACGGGCCGAGCGCGGTCGCGATCGACGGCTCCTTCCCGCTGGCCGCAAACGCCTGCAGCCGCTCGCAGGCCGCCTCGAACTCGGCGAGCGTCCAGTCGGCGGCTGGCGGCGCCAGCCCGGCCGCCGCGAAAACGTCCGTCCTCCAGCGCACCCCCCAGGGTAGTTGGGTCAGGGGGAGCCCATAGGTCTGCCCCCCGAACTGCAGCGCCCGCCCCGTGCCACTCGTCAGGGCGGCGAGGTTGATGTTCGTCAGCCGCAGCGCCGCATCCAGCGGCTCGAAGGAGGGGGCCGAGCCCCGGGGGAGTTCATACTGCGTCAGGCTCGCAATCTGAAGGTCCCGCCCCAGCCCGCGCGGAGGCCGCCCGGAGGATGCAAACGGCACCAGCGTGATGGCTCTCTGCGATGCATTGAAGGCCGAGATCAACCCGGGGATCGCGGTCACGGTCGGGCTCACCCTGAGGCGCAATGGGACGGCCGGCGACGCCGAGGACTTCGGGGCGGCCCCGGGGCCACATCCGGCGAGACCGGCCACAAGGGCGGCGCAGGCACCCGTCTCCGCCAGCCGCAGGAGATCCCTCCGCCGCAATCGGCACCCGTCGCTCACGGCCCGCGCCCCCTTGGAAAGCCCGCTCGGCGACCGCACCCCGCGGCAGCACCCTGGCACCCTGCGGCGCCGACGCGAAACTTCCTAGAATTCTCTGTCCACTCGACCTGCCCTTCTTTCCGGCGACACTTGGCCGTGCGTTCACAGACGGCTGCCTCATCCGTCCTGTAGGAGCACTGCGATGCGACGTCTCGGAGGCACTCCGGTGCCCGGTAGCCGGCGGGAAGGCACCCCGCCGGTTCCGGCGTCGGCCAAGCGCAGCGGGCAGCCGCCGCGCCGCGCCACGCGTGGGTCCCCCGTTTGGCCGATACAGCGGACGAAGACGCTCATGTAGGGTCATGGTGGAGGTGGTCGCGTGACGAAGGCGCTCAGATGGATCGTGAACGGCGGAACGGCGCTATTGCTGCTCGCCGGGGCGGCGCCCGCTTTTGCCCAGGGGACAGCCGCTTGGCCACCGGTCACGGGCGACGTCCAGTGGTCGTGCGGCGGCAACGTGGAGACGTGGGCAACGTGGCAGGCCCAGTGGGTTGACGGTCACGCAACCGGCGCCATCAGGGACTATCGGCAGCACAGCGCGGGTACGTGCCCGTCCGGCGGGTCCGGCGCAGCGAGCAGCGCCGCCTGGAAGACCGTCACGGGGGACATTACCCGGCCTTGCCCCGGTGTGGAGAACTGGGCGACGTGGCAGGCCGAGTATGTCGGCGGGCAGGCTACCGGTGCGACACGGGACTTCCAGGCATTTGCGTCCGGCGACTGCTCAAGTTCCAGCGGGAGCGTGACCCGCGCCGGAACCGTGTTGGCGCTGCCGTTCCCGCCACAGGATCTGTCCGTTGGACCCAGCGCCGGCGATCTCGCCGTAACGGACGGGACGTCGAAGTGCGTGGTCGTGCTCGGCGGCAAGGTCGCAGACACCATCCCGCTTTGCGACTCCATCGCCTGGGTGCCCGGCAGCCAGTGGGTCGTCCACGACACTCTGACGCCACCGACCATTCAGGGCAGTGTTGAGCAAGATGTCGTCGCGGTGCGCTACACCGGGGACACGGCGGGAGCACCCGTGACCATTCCTTGCGCAAATGGGGTGCCGCAACTCGTTCAGCCCGTTTCCGGCCCGGCGGTTTCCTATCTCTGCCACGGCGTTTTGAACATATTCCCGTTGGGAACCCCCGGCGCCATGCCCAAGACGTACAGTTTCGCAAAGGTGTCGGGTCCGTTCTTCGTCCCCGAGCCGCCCCTGCTGGTCGACCCAACGGGGACCTACGTGGCCATGCGCCGTTCCAACGGCTGGGTGAACGTGTACCGGCTGTCGGACGGTAGCGAGCTCTCCGGCACGTACATGGCCGGGAACCCTGTGGCATGGGCATGGTCGACCAACGGTGCCCTCGCCCTGATGAACGCCTCGGGCGGCCTGACCGTCTGGCGCCCCGGATCGGGCGCGGTCACCGTCGCCACCCCGGATCACCCGTACGGCTATCGGCTGCTGTGGAAGCCGGACGGATCTGGCGTGCTGGCACTGTCCACCCTGCTCACCGGCCTGGGCAGCGCGCCATCCGGTGGCGTCGTCGTTGAGCCCAACGGCCACACGCAGACGTTCGCTCCCAAACTTCCCGCGGGCGACTTCGTGCTGGCGCTGACCCCGGGCGGTAAGCACATGTGGTACGGACCGGAGCCTGATACGACCCAGCGCGCGGGCACCTTCACCATGACCGAGGCACCTCTGCCGTAGGGCGCCCCGTGCATTGGCGACCGCGCAATGTGGACCCGGTACCACATCGCCAGAGGGGCCGTAGGGGGATGTTGCCCATGGCTCCTCGCGGAGGCCACGCTGGACGGCATCTACGTCGTCCGCACGAACG
>JAJYVV010000055.1:3534-19828 GCA_021791815.1 Bacillota bacterium
CCCACGCCGAGCAGGCCCTCCGCACCCTCAAGTCCCTCGATCTGCGCACCCGTCCCATCCACCACTGGGCCGAGCGCCGGGTCCGCGCCCACATCTTGCTGTGCATGCTCGCCTACTACGTGGAGTGGCATCTGCGGGAAGTCTGGACCCCGTACCTCTTCGAGGACGAGCATCCGGGGCGCCACCAGGGCGGGTCGCCCGTGGCGCCCGCCCTGCGCTCCCCGGAGGCCCTGGAGAAGGCCCGCACCAAGCGCACCCCGGCCGGGGACACCGTGCACAGCTTCCGAACGCTGCTCGCCACCCTGGGGACCATCGCCCGCAACGCGGTGCGCCCTCCCGCCCATCCCGAGCTCCCGCGGTTCCACCTCGGGACGGCGCCGGACCCGCTGCAGCACGAGCTCCTCCACCTCGCCGGAGTGGAGGTGGCCGCCGACCGTCGACGGAAAGATCAGGCCTGAAAACCGCCCGTTCATTGCTGCCCAACGCGTTTCGGGAACTCCAGGCGGGGAACTTCGGTCTAGGCGATACACCGCGCGCCACGCGGCAGTGCGACAACGATCCAACGGGGCCAAACGCACCCGGCCAATGGCGTGCACTGCATGAGGCGCCCGGCATACTCGCACCGTCTGATCCTCGTTACGAGCCGCTGCCTGCTGCGGAGCGCGACCACACTCATTCTGAGTCCGCATCCTTGGGCAAGGCTGTGCTCCTGGGCACAAGGCCGTCCACGCAGAACTGGGCCGCGGCGACGACCTCCGCCGCCTCGGCGAGCGCCTGCTCCGCTTCGGCCCGTGTATAACCCTCGGTGGGCAGGAAGTCGAGATCGCCAGAAAATGAAAGCTCGCGATCCTTACGCAGGCGCTTGGAAATCGATGCCCAACGCTCGACGTCGGCGCCCAAAAGGCGGTCGGCGTATTCGCGTGACAGCACTCCCACGTCGTGGACCTTGGGGGGCTCAACACCGACCCCACGCAGGGCCGCCTTGAGCGCCAACTCCACCGCTTCCTGGGCCGCCCGAACCACGTCGGAGTAGTCGTCCGCCGCCAGGTAGGCGGGCAGGACCGATACGCGGACTGCGGCTTTGCGCAGGTAGCTGTCCGCCAGCGAACGTGCGGTCACAGAGTCCACCTCCCTGGGGGAGATGAACCGGCAAGATCCCAATGCCATGACTCGCCCGTGCGCACGCGCCGCGCGCCGTGCGCGGCCAACCGGGTCCGCCATCCGTCCAGCAGCATGGCGACCGTCCCATGCGGATCCCACACGTTGCGCCCGTCCTCGATCATGTCCAAGAGCAGGGGAAAGCCGTCCTCGATTTCCCGGGGTGTACGTAGGACGAGGGCAACGTCGGGAAGATCCGGGCCCGCCTGCAACGCCGCGGCTTCGATCGCGGCGGCCAGTTCCGACCGCGGACGGCGCCCCTCCGGCAGTCGCTGCACGACCATCATTAGATCGATGTCGGAACCTTCGTGGGGTCGATCTCGTCCGACCGAGCCGAAGACGACCGCGCCGAGCAGTTCGTCTCCACAGACGTGCCGACCCGCCGCCGCGACCTGATCGACCCAGCCGGCATAGCGCGCCCGGAGTGTTCCGGCCAGTTCCGTCACCCCCTTGCGGGAAGCGGCCGGACGCCGCGCCCCGGGGCAACTCCAGCCCCGGAGCGACCCCGCGGCAGCGCCAGCATACCACGGCGCAGGGGGCGGCAGCCCCGGACGCGCGGCGGCCCAGGGGATTCGGCGCGCCGGAACGCGGTAATCGAAGTGGGCCCGGCCGCGGGCTTCGGGGCGGCCGCTGCGCGACGCCTGGGACGGATGCGACAGACCGCATGACCACCGCGCCCCGGCCCGGCCGCCCTGGGCTTGCGATCCCCGGGCGCCACGGGGACACTGTCAGGGGATGGCGGCGGTCGGCAGTCCGCCCCGCGCCGCGACCGGCGACCGTCCGGAGGTGCGGGCTGGCGGCGCCGAGTGCGGGCGCCGCGGCGGGTGGGGCGCGGCAAGGAAGGTGGGTGTCCCGATGGCTCCCCGGAGGCCCCTAGCGGAGGGGCGCGCCGACGTCGACGGCGGTGCGGGGAGCCGGGGCGCGGCGAGGCACCGGACCGTGCCGGACCCGGCCCCCGGGCATCAGGTGGCGCTCCGGGTCGGCTCCTTCCAGGCCGTGCTGCGCACGGACCCGAGCCTCTTCTCCTATACACACCTCGACCCGGGTACGGCCGTGCTCCTGCGCACCGCCCCCGCGCCGCCGGTGGACGGTGACCTGCTGGATCTTGGCTGTGGCTGGGGCCCCGTCGCCGTGACGCTGGCGGCGCGTCATCCAGACCGCATCGTGTGGGCGGTGGACGCCGACCCGCGGGCCATCGCCATCACGCAGGAGAACGCCCAGCGCCTGGGGCTGGCCAACGTCCGCGCCACTCCGCCAGGCGAGGCCGCCCCGGCTCGGTTCGCGGCCATCTACTCCAACCCGCCGGTCCGGGTGGGGAAGCGCACCATGCGGGACCTGCTGATCGAGTGGCTGCCGCGCCTCGACGCGGGCGCGTGCGCGTACCTCGTCGTGAAGAAGAACCTGGGAGCCGACGGTCTCGCCCGTTTCCTCACCGACGAGGGCTGGCCGACGGGCCGGCTCTGCTCGAAGCGGGGCTACCGCGTCCTCTGCGCGGAGGGGCACGGCGAGGGTACGCCGCCCGCCCCCGTGCCGCCGCCGACGCGGGCCATGGAGAACCCGGGCCCCCCGCTCCGCCCTGCGTGATTCCGCCCGGATGCCGGCGGCGCGGCGGACGGCAAGCCCGCGTGGCCGTCGCGGCAGGGGTACCGGCCGCCGGCGGGCCTCCCTCGCGGTACATCGCCGCCGCCGGCACGACCACGGCGCGCGGGTCGGGACGATGCCGGTCCCACCCGCGCGGCGGCCGCGGGGAAGACGCGCATCCATGGCGAGTCCCGAGGCTCGCGACGGCGTCCGGGGTTCCCGCCCCGCGCGCGGCAGAGGCGCCCGGCCGGCGACCGGCGAAGGAGACCCGGCTCGGCGCATCGGCGGACGCGACCGGCCGGGCGAGGGGGTCCCGCAAATGCGCATCGTCGTCGCCGCCGCGGCCGATGTCCCGGCGGGGCGCGCGCTGGCGGCCCAGGTCGAGCCGCTGTTCGGAGCCGTGGTCGGCCGGCCCGGCTTCGAGACCTCCCTGCGGAACAACGTCGCCCGCAGCAGCGCGTTCTGCGTGCGCCACGAGGACGGCCCCGCGGGCGCGCCTCTCCTGGGAGGGCTCCTCTGGTCGGCTCGGCGCCACGCGATCAACTGGCTCGCCGTCGATGCGGCAGCGCGCCGCCGGGGCATCGGCACCCTGTTGGTCCGCCGCGTCCTGGAGGGATTGCCGCGGCCGGCCGAGATCGCGGTCACCACGTTCGCGGACGACGGCCCGGCCGGGCGCACCGCGCAAGCCTTCTACGCGCACCTGGGCTTCGAAGCCGCCGAGTCCGTCCCCGGCGACCCGCCGCGCCGCGTCTTCCGCGTTCGACTGCCCGCGGTCCCCGGCGGGCCCATCGCCCGTGCAGAGATCTGACCCAAGCCGCGCCATGCGCCGCCCGCCCCGCGGGGGGAGCCGGGCGCGTCCGAGGAGGGCGCCCGCCGTGGTGACCGTGTTCCTCGACGACGGGGGCGTCCTGAGCGACAACGCCCGCCGCGCGCCGGAGTGGCAGCGCCTGGTGGGCGCGTTCCTCGCCCCGGTCCTCGGCGGCGCGCCCGAGACCTGGGCGGAGGCCAACCGCGTGGGCCTGTCGGCCTTTTGGCCCGGCGGCGCCGCAACGGACCGTTCTCGGCACGGCTCTGTCGGAGCGTTCGTGCGCGCCCGCCGCGTGGAGTGGCTGCAGCTGATGTGCGCGCACGCCGGGGTCCCCTGCCCGCCCCCGGCCGAGGCCCTGGACCTGGCGAACGGCGCGCACGCATACGTCACGCGCCGCGTCCGGGCGGCGATGCCCGGGGCCGTGGCGGCCGTCCGGGCGCTCCGCGCGCGCGGGATCGCCCTGCACACCGCGTCCGGCGAGGCCTCCGACGAACTCGACGGCTACCTGCGCGGGATGCGGGTGCGCGGGTGCTTCGGGACGCTCTACGGGCCGGACGTCGTCAACGAGTGGAAGGACGGGCCGCGGTACTACCCGGCCGTGTTCGCCCACGTCGGCGTGCGCCCCGCCGACGCGGTGGTCGTCGACGACTCGCCGCAGCAGATCCGCCTCGCGCTGGCCGCGGGCGCCCGGGCGGTGCTCGTCGCGCCCCCCGCGGCGGGAACGGAGGAGGCGGACGCATGGAGCATCCCCTCTCTGGCCCACCTCCCGGCGGTCGTGGATCGATGGGCAGGGGCGGCGATCCGCCCATGAGCGCCGAGGGGCCCCGATCGTGGATGAGGGCGGGCAACGGCGTCTGGGTCACGGCCTACGATCCGGTGTGGCCGGACCTCTTCGCGGCGGCGGCCCGGCCGCTGCGCGCCGCGCTCGGCCCCGTGGCGGTCCGCATCGACCACGTCGGGTCGACGGCCGTGCCCGGCCTGTCGGCCAAGCCGGTGGTCGACATCCAGATCTCGGTGCTGAGCCTGGAGCCGCTGGCGCCGCTCCAGGCCGCCATCGAGCGCTGCGGCTATGTGTACTGAATGCGTACCGCTGGAGTACGATTGACTAGGCTTGCAGCGCAGCCGTGAAGAGGCCGTCCGTCGAGGTGTCCTGGACGTATCGGTGGCGCTTACGCGTTACAGGCCGACGAGACGGGGAGCGACGGGACGGGCGCGGCCGTGTGGATAACACCATGGCGCCGGGCGTCGCGAGCCAGTCTGGATGCGAAATAGGTATTGAGAACAGGGGGAGCATCAGGTGTTCAATGTTCGGTACGTGGTCTTGCTCGCGACCAACATGGAGCGGTCCATCCGATTCTACCGTGACATTGTGGGATTGCAGCCGATCGAGATGTCGGAATGGTGGGCCGAGTTCGATACAGGCGGTGCTCGACTTGCTCTGTGCCCAGGGGAGGCGGCCACGCCCAAGGCTGGAGGAGCATTCGTCCAATTGTCGTGTGCGGACCTCCAGGTAGCCGTGGACGCCCTGCGCGAGCGAGGTGCGCAGGTCGACGAGCCTGCCATTGAGGAGGGGATGGAGTATCCTACCGCCCGTTTGTACGATCCAGATGGCGCCCTCCTTGTTCTCGACGGCGAGGGTGACTAAATGCGCGTGAACCGCCCAGTATAGTGGACCCCGAAAACTGGACAGGCAGAGCGGGGGTCGATAAGCAATCCCGAGCGGCGTGAGGAAGCATTATCCAGCCCAGTTCAAGGCCGAGGTTGTCCTGGAGGTTCTGCGCGAGGAGAAGACACTGGCGCAGATCGCGGCGGAGCGGCACGTGCTCCCGACGATGCTGCACCGGTGGCGGAACACGGTAATGAAGGAACTGCCCGAGGTGTTCGCCCGGGGGGAGCGGGGCAGCGCCGAGCAAGAGAAGAAGGTCCATGAGTTGTACGGGCCGATCCTGGCCACGGACGCGGGCCGTGCGAGGGCTCTCCGGTCCGGGTGGAAGTCCCGGCGTGCGGGGCGCGGGAGCGCCCCGTAGCCCGAGTTCGCCTGTTGCCTACGCTCCGCGAGGGGCAAATCCAAGGCCGAAAGGGGCAAACACCTGGTCGGGCGGACGGTGTGGAAGGCCGCAAGAGCGGTTTGTACGCACTTTCTAACCAGGAATGGGAACGTTGGGTGCGGACCCACGGCTGGGCATCTTCTGCACGCTGGACCACCACGAGGCGGACGGGCTGTCGCCGCGCGAGCGGCTCCGCGCGGCGCTGGACGAGGCGGCGGAGGCCGACGGCCTGGGCCTGGACTCCTTCTGGGTGGCCGAGCACCACTTCGCGCCCTACGGCCTCGCCGCCGACCCGGCCGTTCTGCTGGGCGCCGCGGCCGAGCGCACCGCGCGGCTGCGCCTGGGCACGGCCATGGCCGTCCTGCCCTTCCATCACCCCGTGCGGGCGGCCGAGACCTTCGCGCTCCTCGACCAGATCTCCGGCGGCCGCCTGGAGTTCGGCGTCGGCAGCGGCTACCTGCAATACGAGTTCGAGGGGTTCGGCGTGGATCCGGAGGAGCGCCGCAGCCGCTTCGACGAGTGCCTGGCCGTCATCCGCGCCGCCTGGGGCGGCGGGCCGATCCGGCACGCCGGTATCCACTTCCGGATCGACGCCCCGGCCCTCCCGGTCCTGCCGGCCCAACCCGGCGGGCCGCCCATCCACGTTGGTGTGACCCGGCCGGAGGCCGCGCCCTTCGTCGGCCGCCTCGGGTTGGCCCTGGCCACGGTCCCGTACATCCGGATGCGCTCGCTGGGCGAACTGGCCGAGACCGTGGCCGCCTACCGGCAGGAGCTGCCGGCCGATGCGGCCGGAGGCGTCACCGTCGCCGTCCATGCGTTCTGCGCGGCGGGGCCTGGCGATCCGGCCCTGCGGCGCGCCGAACGCGCGCTCGACCTGTACCTGCGCACGCGGGTGGTGCCGGGCGCGCGCTACGCGGGCGGCGCCCCCTGCCCAGACTTCGTCCTCTTCGGCGAGCCGGAGGCCGTGCGGGAAGGCATGGAGCGGCTGGCGGGCGCCGGCGCGGACCGGGTGCTCGCCATCACGACCTTCGGCGGGTTGCCGCGCGCCGACGCGACCTCCTCGCTGGGGCGGCTCGCCCGGTGTCTCCGCCCCTGAGGGCGGCCGCGCGGGGCCGGGGGCTGCCCGGCCCCGCGGAGCCCGGTCCGCCCACGCATCAGAGCAGCATGGGGTCTTGGTCGGCCGCGCCCTCGGGCGCGGGGCCCGCGTCATCCTCGGCCCATGCCCGCTCGCTCCAGCCGCACACGCACTCGCGGGTACCGTCCTCGTCCTCGAATTGCAGCGCCGCGCCGCAGCGTGGGCAGTGCTCCCCGTGCGGCGCGGCCGAGACCCCCGGCCCGGCCATCCGGCGATCCCTCCCCGCAGCGCACAGTCTGCCCGCCCGGCCTCCGGCGCCGGCCGCCGCGGCGGGTGATAGGCGGCGGCGGTTTCCGGTCGCGCTGGCCTCCGCGGGTCGCGCAGGCGGCGGCGGGAAAGGCTGCCGCGGCGCCGGCCATGGGCCACCGCCGCCAGAAGCGGCCAAGGCCGCCGCACCCCGCGCGGGGCGCGGCGGCCTTGGAGCACGCGGGGGGCGCCGAAGACGCGCGGCGCTCAGCGCCGCGCGGCGGCGACGGGCGGCCGGACGATCATGTCGGACAGCGCCTTCCCGGCGGGCACGATCGGCCAGCAGTTCTCCTCGGCGACCTGCCGCACGTCCACCAGGACCGGCCCCGGCCGCTCGACGGCGGCGCGCACCACCTGTGCCAGATCCTCCCGCCGCTCGGCGCGTGCCGCGGGAATCCCATACGCCTCGGCGAGCTTGACGAAGTCCGGGCTCCACATGCGCGAGTGGCTGTAGCGTTCGTCGTAGAACATCTCCTGCCACTGGCGGACCATGCCCAGGTAGCCGTTGTTGAAGATGAATATCTTCACCGGGAGCTTGTAGGTCGAGACAACGGCCAGCTCCTGCAGGGTCATCTGGAACGACCCGTCGCCGGTCATGCAGGCGACGCAGCGGTCCGGACAGGCCACCTGCGCGCCGATGGCGGCCGGCAGGCCGAAGCCCATGGTCCCCAGGCCGCCCGACGTGATGAACTGCCCCGGGCGGCGGAAGGGATAGTGCTGGGCCGCCCACATCTGGTGCTGCCCCACGTCGGTGACGACGATGGCGTCCCCGTGCGTCGCGTCGCGGATGGCCTCCACGGTCTCGGTCCCCGTGATGCGGCCGTCCCCGTGCACCTCGCGCGGGTACCCGAAGGGCCGGTCGTCCTCGGGGCGCATGTCCGTCGGGAGCTCGGGAAGCCACGGCCGCCGCACGTCCGCATCGCCGACCCGGGCGAGCAGGAGGCCGAGGACCTGCCGCACGTCCCCGACCAGGGCGACGTACGCCGGCACGTTCTTGCCCACCTCGGCCCGGTCGATGTCCAGGTGCAGGATCCGGGCCTGCGGGGCGAAGTGCGCGAGCGCGCCGGTCACGCGGTCGTCGAAGCGGACGCCGAGCCCGATGAGCAGGTCGGTCTGCGTCGTGGCCACGTTGGCGATGGGCGTGCCGTGCATGCCCATCATCCCGAGATGCGCGGGGTGGTCGCCAGGCAGGGCGCCGAGGCCCATCAGGGTGGCGATCGCCGGGCAGCCCAGCGCCTCGACGAACGCCCGCACCTCGCGCTCGGCACGGGACTTGACGCAACCTCCCCCGATCATCACGAGCGGCCGGCGGGCCTGCCGCAGCGCCTCCACGGCCCGGTCGAGATCGTCCGCGCGGGGCGGCGGCGGCGTTTCCCGATACCCACGCAGCCGCGGCCGGCCCTCCGGCCATTCCGCCTCCGCGACGCCGGCCGTCACGTTCTTGGGGAGGTCCACCAGCACCGGCCCGGGCCGGCCCGTGCCCGCGAGGTAGAAGGCTTCGTGCAGGACGCCGGGGATGTCCTCGGTCCGCCGGGCGAGGTAGCTGTGCTTGACGACGGGCAGCGTCATGCCGACGATGTCGGCCTCCTGGAAGGCGTCCGTGCCGAGGAGCGGCAGGCCCACCTGGCCCGTCAGGGCGACGATGCCGATGGAGTCCATGTGCGCGTTGGCGAGGCCCGTGATCAGGTTGGTCGCCCCGGGACCGGAGGTCGCGATGCACACGCCCGTGCGGCCGCTCGCCCGCGCGAAGCCGTCCGCGGCATGCGCCGCCCCCTGTTCGTGCCGCATCAGGTAGTGCATGATCGCCGAGCCGTGGAGGGCGTCGTAGACGGGTAGGATGGCCCCGCCCGGGTGCCCGAATACGGTGCCCGCGCCCTCCCGAAGGAGCCCCCGGACCACCATCTCCGCCCCGGTCGCCCGAATCCGCTCGCCCATCTCGCGTTCCTCCTCTCGGCCTACAATCGCCTCGGTCGCCCGCGGCCCGCCTAGCGGTCCGGCCGGATCGGCACCCCTTCGCTGCGGCAGAGTCGGCGGAACCGCTCGATGAGGTCCGCCGTCACCGGCCCCGGCCGCCCGGTACCGATCGCCCGCCCATCGCATTCCACCACGGGAATCGCCTCGGCGGCGGTGCCGGTCAGGAAGCACTCGTCCGCCGTCCACACGTCCATCCTCGTCAGGACCTCTTCGGCGACGTCCAGACCGGCCTGCCGCGCCACCTGCATGACGGCGGCGCGGGTGATCCCTTCCAGGATGCCGACCCACGGCGGGGGCGTCAACACGCGGCGGCCCTTGACGATGAAGATGTTGTCCCCGGTGCACTCCACGACCAGGCCGTCGTCGTTGAGCATCAGCACCTCGGCGTAGCCCGCGCTGTTGGCCTCGATCTTGGCGAGGATGTTGTTGAGATAGTTCAGGGACTTGATGCGCGGGTTGAGGTTCTCCACGCCGCTGCGCCGCGTGGGGACCGTCATCACCCGCATGCCCGTGGTGTACAGTTCCGCCGGATACAGCGCGATCGTGTCCGCGATGCACACCACCGTCGCGGTCGCGCATTTGCGGGGGTCGAGCCCGAGGTCGCCGCGGCCGCGGCTCACCACCAAGCGGATGTAGCCGTCCTCAATGCCGTTGCGCGCGCATGTCTCCACGACGACGCGGCGCATCGCGTCCATGTCCAGCGGGATTTGCAGCATGATGGCCTTCGCCGAATCGTACAGGCGCCGCAGGTGTTCCTCCAGGCGGAAGACGCGGCCCGCATAGGCGCGGATGCCCTCGAACACCCCGTCCCCATACAGAAAGCCGTGATCGAAGACCGAGACCTTGGCTTCGTCCTTGGGATAAAGCGTCCCGTCCACGTACACCAGCCGGTCCATGCCCTGCCAGCCTCCCCCGACCTCACCCTGTCCGCACCGGCACGCCGGTCCCGCTCCGGGTGGGCGCTCAGCGGCCAAGCCGCGCCGCGAGCGCCGTCCGTACGGCGGAACCCATCGCCTGGGTGCTTACGGGCACGTGGCCCGCCGGCGCGATGTCGGCCGTGCGCAGGCCCAGGGCCAGGGCGTCGGCCACCGCGCCCTCCACCGCGCGGGCTTCGTCGGAGCGCCCCAGGCTGTAGCGGAGGAGGAGGGCTGCCGAGAGGATCGCCGCGATCGGGTTGGCCACACCGCGGCCGGCGATGTCGGGGGCGGCCCCGTGCACCGGTTCATAGAGGCCCGGGCGGCCGGGGTGCCCGAGGGACGCGGAGGGCAGCATGCCGAGGGAGCCGGCGAGCACGCCGGCCTCGTCGCTCAGGATGTCCCCGAACAGGTTCTCGGTGACGATCACGTCGAAGTGGGCGGGCCGCGTCACGAGGAGCATGGCGCAGGAGTCGACCAGCTGGTGTTCCAACACGACGTCGGGATAGTCGGCGGCGACGCGGCTGACCACGTCGCGCCAGAGCCTGCTGGATTCGAGCACGTTCGCCTTGTCGACCGAGGTCACGCGCCTCCGCCGCAGTCGCGCCGCCTCGAAGCCGACGCGGGCGAGGCGCTCCACCTCGGCCGCCGAGTAGGCCATGGTGTCCACGGCACGGTCGCCGTCGCGGCCCTTGGGCTCCGCGAAGTAGATCCCGCCGGTGAGCTCACGGACGATGAGGATGTCGATGCCGGCGCCGATCAGCTCCGGCCGGAGCGGCGAGGAGGCGACCAACTCCGGGCCGACGGCGGCGGGGCGAAGATTGGCGAAGACCTCCAGGCCCTTGCGCAGGCGGAGCAGCCCAGCCTCGCAGCGCTGCTCGCCGCGCAGGTGGTCCCACGCCGGCCCGCCGACCGGCCCCTTGAAGACGGCGTCGCACGCGCGGGCGCGTGCGAGCGTCGGCTCGGTGAGCGGCAAGCCCGTGGCTTCGATGGAGGCGCCGCCGATCAGGCCGGGCTCGAACTCCAGGCGCCAACCGCGGGCCTGCGCGCACGTCGCCAGGACCTGCTGGGCCTCGTCCGCCACCTCGGGGCCGACGCCATCGCCGGGTAGCCAACACAGCCGCGCCACCTGCCGCGCCGGGCCGGCGGCGCGGCCGGACTGCCCGGCGGGCGCCGGGGCCGCGGACGAGGGCGGCGCGGAGGAAGCGGATGCTGTTGCCAACGGAGGCTATCACCGTCCAAAGCGGGTCGCGAGGCACCTGGAGAGCCAGTCTAGCACAGGGGGAACCCGCTGGGGAGGCGGCCGCGGGGCGCGGCCCGCCGGCGCCCTACGCCCGCGGCCCCGTGGCCCGGGCCGTCAGGGTCCTGGCCTCCGCCAGCACGGCTGGCCCGTCCGCCAGGGCGCGCAGGGCCCCGGCGAGCGCTGCGCGGTGCGGCGGCGACAGTTCGTCCGGCACCTCCTCCAGGTCGAGCACGCGGCCGCGCCCGTCCGGCGTGATGAGCACGTCCGCCTCCAGGTCCAGCCATTCCACGGAGGCGGGCGCGATGCGCGTCTCCGTGGCGGCGTTGCAGTAGCAGGCGAGCGTCTCTCCCTCCGCCGCGACCCAGTGGTAGACGTTGTACGGGCGGTCCGTCCAGTACAGGCCGTAGCTGCGCGAGCCCGCCGGAATCGCGACGCCGGCCAGGCTCAGCGCCACCGGATGCCGGTAGAGCAGCATGGCGAAGGCCGGCCCCATCTCGACCGGCTCGCAGGCGTAGCGCATGGTGCGCCCGTCCAGTTTGCGCTTGAGTTCCATCACCTGGATTCCGCCGGCGCCGTCCAACGCAGCCGCCCCCCACGGCCACGCCGTTCGGGACGCCGACCGCGGGTCCTGCCCTCCGGCGGGCGCAGGGGGGGACGGGCCCGCCCCGGCCCGCGCGGTGAGCCGCCACGTCCACCGCCGCGCACGGGCCGCCGCGGCGCCGGAGGAGCGGGCGCCCCGGCGGCGTATCCGGCGGGGGTCGCCGGGCGGACGCGGCCAAGGCCGCCCGGTGCCCGAGGAGGGACGCCACTTGGCGGAGGGTGCGCCGGGACGGGCTGCCTGGCCGTCGTTTCCGCAGGCGCTGCTCGCGGATCTGCAGTCCGAGGCGGGTTCGGGCGGCGGCTTGCTCCAGCTGAGCCTCTGGCACGGTGAGACCATCACCGTGCGGCGATTCGTCCGCCAGACAGAGGCGGGGGTCGTCGCGGAACTGGAAATCCCACCGGCCGAGGAACGGACCGCGCGAGAGACCCTGTTCGCGGCCGTGCCCTGGTCGGCCATCGCGCACGTGCGGACCGTGGCGGCGCCGTCGCGCCGGGGGCGCCCCGGATTCGCGCCAGACGCCTGAGTCCACGCTGTCCCAATTGCCCCGGCGGGAACTAGGGAGGGATCGGCGTGGCGGAGGCCCTCGGTGTCGCGCTGCTCGGTTGCGGGGGCATGGGGCGGACGCTGGCGCAGACGGCGCGAAAGCTGGACCGCGCCCGGCTCGTGGGCGTATGGGACGTCGCGCCGGCCGCGGCGGAAGCGGCCGGCGCGACCCTCGAAGCGCCGTGGTTCACGGATCTCCGCCGGATTCTCGCGGACCCGGCCGTCGGCGGCGTGATCGTGGCCACCCCCAACTACACCCATCGTGAGGTCGTGGAGGCCGCGGCCGCGGCGGGCAAGCACATCTTCTGCGAGAAGCCCCTGGCGCTGCGCACCGCGGACTGCGACGCCATGATCGCGGCGGCCGCGGCGGCCGGCGTGCACCTCTGCGTCGGCCATGTGCTGCGCTACCTCCCCGTCTTCGACCGGATGAAGCAGCTCGTCGACGCCGGCGCCATCGGACAGCCCTTCGCCATGCGGACGAGCCGGCTCGGGGGATGGGGCGAGGCGGCCGAGTGGCGGCGCCGCCGGGCCACCTCGGGCGGCCCGCTGTTCGAGGTCAACGCCCACGAGCTGGATTACATGCGATACATCCTCGGCGAGCCGGAGTCGGTGTACGCGACGGGCTCCCAGACCGTCGTCACCGACACCGACTACGAGGACACGGTGTTCGTGACGATCCGCTTCGCCGGCGGGCACCATGGCGTCCTGCACTCCAGCATCGGGGCGGCGGGCGGCGGTTACAGCGGCGTGATCCAGGGCACCGACGGCGTGATCTCGTTCACGAACTGGCCCAGCCGCATCCACGTGCACGGCTTCGCAGAGGGCGGTGCGCGGGAGACGATCGGCGAGGAGAGCCTGACCGCCCCGGACGCGCACGTGCGGGAACTGACGCATCTCGTTGAGGCGGCGCTCGACGGCACCCCGCCCCCGATCGGGGGACGGGACGGCCGGGCGGCCGTGGCCATGGCGGAGGCGGCGGTCGCCTCCATCCAGACGGGCCAGGCCGTGACGATCCGCCCGGCCTGAGGTCGCCGCCCCCGGGCAGCGGCGCGGGCAGGGCGAACTGCAGCGCCACACCCGGGTACGGAAACCGGGAGGTCGCCCTCCACGATCCGGACACCTTGGACCGGCGCCGCGGTGGGCTACTGGTATCTGGCCCCAAGTCGCTCCGGATACCTGTCCGCGAGCCACCCTGGCCAGCGAGCGTCCGCGGAGGCTCAGGACAGCCCCTCCGCGGCATGGAGGGGCCGCCCGCCTAGCGGGTTCAGCCTTCCAGGCCCGCCACTCCCTGGCCAGGGCCAGGCTCCGCTGTCTACTATCTCGCTCGCCCGTTGGCCGAAGAGCCCGGACGCGTCCGAGCGGCGCGTCCCATCCCCACCTCGCGTACGCGACCACACCGCCAGACCCCCGACAAATCCGTGTCACTCCCCGTGGAGTTTCGCAATACGGCGTTGGACAGGAGCAGGCAGAGACGCGTGAGCGCGGCGTCACGCATGCAAACATAGGCTCCACTGGACACGTGAGCAAGGTTCATCTAGCCTCGACCCATGAACACCTCTGTGGCTCCCGGGACCGCGCTGCGGTATTGCGGCCGAGACTTCACGCCTGAGGAACTCGAACTCGTCCGGTCCATCTGCACGGCGCCCGAGTTCCCTCACCGCTCCGCCATCTCCCGCGAGGTCTGCCGCCGTCTGGACTGGCGCAAGCCCGACGGCGGGCTCAAGCAAGGCTCCTGCCGCGTCGTCCTGCTCCGGATGGAGGCCGACGGCCTGATCACCCTGCCACCCGCACGCCGACGGCCCCCGTCGCGGCCTCCGACCCATACGCCAGCGGGGGAACCCCAGCCGCCGCTGTACGGGAGCCGCGGCGCACTCGGGGCCATCGAACTCCGGCAGGTAGGCGGCACCCCGGAATCCGCGCTGTGGAACGAGTTGGTGGACCGCTATCACTACGTTGGGTACAAACGCTTGCCTGGTGCCCAGATTCGCTACATCGCTTACGCCGGCCCCCGCATCCTCGCCACCCTCGGCTTCAGTGCCTCCGCCTGGCGCCTGTACGATCGCGATGAATACATCGGATGGGACGACGAACAGCGCCAGGCAAACCTTCACTTGGTCGTCAACCTGTCCAGATTCCTGATCCTGCCCTGGGTCCACATCAAGTTTCTGGCGAGCAGCCTCCTCGCCCAGGCCACACGTCAACTCCCGCACGACTGGTCGCTCCGCTACAACTACACGCCCCTCCTTCTCGAATCATTCGTAGAATGCGATCGCTTCGCCGCCACCTGCTTCCGCGCTGCCAATTGGACCTTCGTCGGGGAAACTATGGGACGCGGCAAACTCGATCGCCGCAACTCCGGCCCCACCACCACCTTCAAGTCCATCTGGTGCTATCCCCTGCACCGCCGCTTCCGTCAACGCCTCCGCACACCGCCGGCCCGCCCCGCCCCCGGGGGGTGGCGCTGATGCCCACCCTGGGCTGGGAGGCCATCCTCGCCGCCGCCTCCTCCGTCTTCACCGCCCGCTCCCGCGAACTGTTCCGCGCCATCGCCGCCGGCTGGGTCCTCTGCCCCACCCGTCGCACCCTCACCGGCATCCAACTCTGCGCCGATCCCGCTCAGACCCGCGCCCACGACTGCTTCGCCTACTTCTTCCGCGACGCCGTCTGGGAGGCCGGCAAGCTCTGGTGCACCCTCGCCCGCCTCGTGCTCCTGCCACCCTTCGGCCCCCCACCCTGGGTCCTGCATCCCGGCAGCACCCCCGAGCACCCCGTCCTCCAGGCCCTGCTCGACGACACGATCACCGGCAAGACCGGCCGCCAGATCAACGGCGCCGGCTCCTTCCGCGACCCCGTCCGCTCCACCGCCAAGCACGTCGCCTTCACCTGGGGCCTCAACGTCGTCCTGCTCTGCCTCACCGTGCGCTTCCCGCGCATCCCTCAGCCCATCGCCATCCCCGTCCACCTCTGCATCTATCGCAAGGGCGGCCCCACCCGCCTCCAGTTGGCCCAGGCCATGCTCAAGGATCTCGCCGACTGGCTGCCCGACCACTTCGCCTTCCTGATCACCGCCGACGGCGCTTACGCCTCACTCGCCGGCTCCCGTTGGCCCCGCAGCCACTTCTGCTCCCGCATCCGCAGCGACGCCGCCATCTATGACCTGCCCCCGCCACGGCACCCAGGCCAACGCGGACGCCCCCGCAAGAAGGGGCCGCGCCTCCCCACGCCCCAGGCCCCAGGCCCGGGTCAGTGCCATCACGCGGCGGACATCGCCGATCAGATAGCGCATGAGGTCGGCGCGATGAACAGACACGGAGATGACGATGCCGCCGCCGGCCAACCGCCCGTCGAAAAGCCAGTGGTCGCTGGCAAGGAACCCGGGAGCGTCCTGCATGCGAATCGAAGCGGACGGCGCGGATCGGACCGAGTTCGCCGGAGGTGCAGAGCCTCTTGACACCGCGGTACGAGGGCATATAGCGCTGCACTGGGGCGACCATCAGAGTGACGCCCGCCTGCTCCGCCGCCTGCACCATGGCACGGCACTCCGCCATGCTGCAGGCCATGGGCTTCTCCACCAGCACGTGCTTGCCGGCGCGGGCGGCCGCGATCGCCGCCTCAGCATGAAGGTGGTGCGGCAGGCAGATATCGACGGCGTCGACATCGTCCCTCGCGATGGCGTCCTGGTAGTCGCTTGTCGAAAACGCCGCTCCCAGGGCCGCCGCCCGCCTCTCGGCGAGTTGGCGGGCGCTGTCAGCGGTGGGTACGTATTCGGTCAAGCCGGTATGGGCGGGGATTCGGGATGGGTGTGAGGGAGTAGGGACGCGGCATCCGAGGCGCTGGGACGGAAAGGGGGGGCTGGACACGACGTCCGGGCCCCTTTATGCTGGCCGTGGTGGCAGCCATGGGGGCCGGGTTGGGAAAGGTGCTGCGGGGCGTGGGGCGGGCGCTGCGGGTGACGAGCCTGCGGCAGCGCTGCCATGCGCTACGGTTGCAGTTGCAGCAGGCCCGCGAGCGCATTCGGCAACTCGAGGCGGAATTGGCGTCGG
>JAJYVV010000056.1 GCA_021791815.1 Bacillota bacterium
TGCCATCCTCCGTGCTCCCTTGCCCCCGGCTTCTCCCGCCCCAACCCCTCGCCCCACCCCATCACACGCCCCCGTCCCTCCACCTCCCAACGCCGTTGACTGAATGCGTACAGGGTGAGCTGCCAGATAGGATTGTGCGGCGCCACCCTACGCCGTGAGCGGTTCCACGCTGACCGAGAAGCCTAGCCGCTTGGGGCGCGCGATCGCGCCACGCTTCACCGCCTCCTTTCGACGCTCGTCGTGGTGGTTCGCTCCCAACTCCCGGTATGTGGTGCCGTCGCGCAGGATGAAGTAAGCGGTCTGCAGGATGTGACGGTCCAAGGCGATCTCCGCGCGTTTGCCGCCCCGGCGCGCGGCCAAGAGGCGGTAGGTCGCGCCCAGGTGGGTTTCCTTGCTGCGGCCGGCGAGCGGCTCGTTGCCGTGGCGTGAGCGCGCGGGACGCCTCTTGCCCCCGCCCTCGTTGTTCCCCGGGCACATGCCCGCCCAGGAGACCAAGTGGTCGGCGCTCGGAAACCGAGCCATGTCCGTGCCGACCGCCGCCAGGATGACCTGGGCGACTCGCTGGCTGACACCGGGGATGGTGCACAGCCGCTCGATCTCCTGCTCATGAGGGCCCAGGCATCCCGCGACCCTCGTGTCGAGTTGGGCGATCTTGCCGTCGAGGAACGCGACGTGCGCCGGTTGCAGCCGCAACATCTCCCGCTGGTGGGCGCTCACCCGGCCGTGCAGCGCCAGCAGCAGATCGTCGTGCTTGGCGCGCAGCCGCCCCTCGGCGTACTCGGCCAGGACCTTCGGGTCTTCCTCCCCTTGGGCCAGGGCATTGCGCCCGCCCGGGGATGGAGCTGGCCTTGATCCGGCCATGCCGGCGCAGGTCGCAGATCCACTCCGCGTCCTTGGTGTCGGTCCTGTGCCCGGGTACCGCCTTCGTGTGGCTCGCGTTGCCGACGACCGGGCGCAGACCGGCCGCCTCGAGCGGGTTGTAGACCGGCTTCCAGTACGACCCCGTCGCCTCCATGGCCACGTCGTCGATCCGCAGGTCCTGCTGCCAGTCCACCATGGCCAAGAGCGATGCCGTGTCGGTCGCGAACCCGCGCGACTCCTGCTGCCCCGGCACCTGCGCGCACACCGTGATCTCCCGTTTGTGCACGTCGATGCCGGCACAGCGCTTCCGGATCACATCCAACCCCATCCGCCCGCCTCCCGCGCGCACTGGCGGCGGGTGCGGCGGCCCGATTCGTGGGATGTCTCCCTTCCGTGCTCACCCCGAGGGGTGGCGACATTGCGTGGTGCTCTCCGGGCCGCCGGGGTCAGACTCATGGTCGGGCGCTTGGCACCAAGCAAAAACGACCTCGGCTTCACCCCCGCCAGTGGCGGCGAGCGTTCGCCAACCAGCCCCTTTTTTTCGCCGCGTGGTGCCGGGCCCGCCGGCATGGGGGACTGGCGGGAGTTTCCGCGTCAGCGCCGGGGGCCCGGCGGTAGACGCCGAGCGAGAGCGGATTGCGGTCGGCAACTTCCATCAGGCCGCGCGGCGCTCACGCGGTCTCCAGGATGATCGGTCCCTTCGGTTCCGTATCGCCGGGTTGCGGCTCCCGCGAGATGGCGGCGGCATCGACCCTCGCGCCGGGGCGCAGAGAGGCCTGGAGATGCCCCGTCGTGCCGGAAATCTGCAGCACGCCCGCGCTGACCGGCGCGCCGCCGTTCAGATACCACAACTGATAGACCTCCCGACCCTCCAACGGCTGCAGGCCACGAGCGACCAGCGCCACCCGGCCACCATCGGCGTCCGACGCCACGGCGAGGCTGGCCACGGCGGACGTCTGGGACGAGGTCGGCTCCAGCTGCAGGAGGCTCAGTGCGATGCCGCGCTGGGCCGCGGCCAACTGGCCCTGGAGCAGGCCGTTCGCTGCCAGGACACGATGGTACGCGGCCTCGGCCGTGCGCACCCGGGCGGCCGCCGCGGAGGCCTGGACCGCGAAGGCCACCGCGGCGGCCGCCGCCACGACCGCCGGTATCCAGCGGCCCCAATCGACCTGCCGGCGGGCCCGGGACGGGGTCACGAGCGGGATGGCCAGCGCGGGGCCCTCCCGCTCCGCCGCCGCCATGACCGCCGCACGGAGTCGGTCCGGTGGCTCGGCCTCCGGCGCCAGGTTGGCGAGGGAGGCCAGCGCCTCACCGAGTTGCGCGAATTCCGCGCGGCACTGCGTGCAGGTGGCCAGGTGCGCTTCCACCGTCGCCCTGGCGCCGGCATCCAGCTCACCGAGGAGGTAGGCGGGTGCATCGTCCAGGATGCGCTCATGCATCGCCACGTGCCCCCACCCCCTCCGCCTGCATCCACCGGCGCAACGCCTGGAGGCCGAGCCGCGCCCGACTCTTGACGGTGCCGAGCGGCAAGTGGAGCGCCAAGGCGATCTCGGACTGGGAGTACCCGCCGAAGTACATCAGGGTGAGCGCGCGCCTCTGCTCCGGCCGCAGCGAGGCCAGGGCCGCCCGCACGCATTCGGCCTCCGCCGACCGCACCGCCTCGTCTTCGGGCGGCATCGCGGAGTCCGGGAGCAGATCCAGGTCCTCCGGCCGGACGGGTGCCGCAGGCCCGCGGGCGCGCAACCGGTCCAGGCACTCCCGGTGCGTGATCGCCAAGATCCAGGTGCGCAGCGAGCCGCGCTCGGGGTCGAAGCGGGCGGCGCCGCGCCAAACCTTGAGGAAGACCTCCTGCGCCGCGTCCTCGGCGGCACCCGCCTCGCCGAGCAGGCGCAGGCACAGCCCGTACACCACGCGCGCCGACGAGGCATACAGCGCGCCGTACGCCTCGAGGTCACCCGAGGCCACGGCCCGCATGGTCGCGGCCTCGTCGGCGGCTGCCACGTCGGCGGTGGCCCCCTTCCGCTGCAGGCATACGGGTCCGGACGTCCTCCGGATCTCTGCCGACAGGGTTCGGAGCGCGTGATCCGATTCCCGCCCGACCCCGTATGGGCGGTTGAAAGCAGCCGCGCGGACCCGGCCGAGCGCGCACCGGCCCTGCGCGCCCCGGGGTGCCGTGGCGGCCGGGGGGTGTGGATCCCATGGCGATCGCAGATCTGCCCGCACCGAAGCCGGAGGACATGCAATACGTGGACAACGTGCTCGCCCGGCAGCCGGGTTGGTCGAGCCGAGGCGACCGGCGCCGACTGTTGGCAGGCCTCGCAGCGGGCGTTGCGGGATTGGGCGCCCTCGCCCTGGCGGCGCCGGCCCTCGCCGCGACCAGCATCGACAGCGATCAGTCCATCATCGACATCGCCGACACCGCGGAGCACCTGGCGGTCACGTACCTGGGATACGTGCTCGCCAACGCCAACCTGCCCGCGAACGTCCAGACCATCCTGGCGGCGGCCCGCTACGAAGAGCAGGTGCACCTGCAGGTGCTGGAGAGCCTCGGGGCCAAGCCGCTGACGACGACGTTCAGCCTGCCGGGCGGCGACCTGACCTACGTCACGAACGGGACGAAGGCCCTGCAGACCATCGAGGCCGCGGAGGGCATCTTCGTCGGCGCCTATCTCGCCGCCGTGGCGGACTTCGCCTCCAGGAGCAACTGGAAGTTCGCGCAGTACGCGGCGGAGATCATGGGCGTCGAGGCGGAGCATCGCACCCTGGTCCGTCTGGCGCTGACGCAGCAGCCGCCCAACAACCTGGCGTTCGAAGACGCCTCGGTGCCCTCCGTGGGCGCCGCCGCGGGGCTGCTGGCCAAGATCGGGTTTCTCAGCCCCAGCGGCACGAACTCATACGCGTACCCGGGCCCTGGGACCTATGCGCAGGCCATCGCGGAGATCAACGCCGGCGGTGTGGGTGTGACCGGCAACACCCCGAGCAACAGCAGCCCCCCGCCCGGAGGCGCGCGGTAGGCCCGGGCCCGCCCCGGAAGTTGCAAAGGAGGCCAGGCGACATGGTGGCGGACGACCTGCAGTTCATCGACAACGTGCTCCGGGACAAGGCCGCGGGGACCTTCGGGAGCGCGTCGACCCGCCGCTCGCTGTTCCGGGGCCTCGGCGCCTTGGGCGCCGGCCTCGGGGCCCTCGGACTCATGGGCGGGTCGCCCTCGCCAGCCCTGGCGGCCGCCGCTCCCGCCGGCTCCGCCGCCGCCGCGCCCGGCGCCGACACGACGCAGTCGATCCTCAACATTGCGGACACCGCGGAGCACCTGGCCGTCACCTACCTCGGGTACGTGATCGCCAAGGCGGGCCTCCCGGCCAACGTAAGCGCGATCCTCGCCGCAGCGCGATACGAGGAGCAGGTGCACCTGCAGGTGCTGGAGAGCGTCGGGGCCAAGCCCCTCACGACGACCTTCAGCCTGCCGGCCGGGGATCTCACGTACGTCACGGACGGCACCAAGGCCCTGCAGACGATCGAGGCCGCAGAGGGCATTTTCGTCGCGGCCTACCTGGCCGCGGTCGCCGACTTTGCCGCCGCCGGCAACTGGAAGTGGGCCCAGTACTGTGCGGAGGTCCTCGGGGTCGAGGCGGAGCACCGCACCCTGGCCCGGTTCGCGCTGGGCGAGAGCCCGGCCGACAACCTGTGCTTCGAGCAGGCCGCCGAGCCCTCCGTCGGCGCGGCCGCAGCCACGCTGCAGTCCCTGGGCTTCCTCAGCCCTGCCGGAGCCAACTCCTATGCCTACCCAGGCCCCGGGGACCCCAGCGCCGGCGCGGGCGGCGTGACCGGCTTGGCGCTCACCAACAGCGTTCCCGGCGCCCCGGCTGCGGCGGCGCCCACGGCCATGCCCGACACCGGGGCGGGCGGGATGGCGCGGCGGCAGCGGCGGCTGGACACGGCGGGCGCCGTCGCCAGCGCGGCCGCCGTCGCCGCCGGCGCGTGGGCGGTTGCCGGCCGCCAGCGCACGTAACGTGGTCGCGGGACCGAGGGCGACAAAGGGGGGCAGCGCCGTGCACGGACGCCACGCGGTCGGCTGGGCCGGCGCGCTCGCCATTTCGCTGCTGCTCGGGGCTGCGGCGGTCGCCCTCTGGGCGCAGGCGGCGGCGTCCGGCCAGCCGACCGCCCGCGCGATCGCACCGGCATCGCCGCGGGCGGCCGCGGCGCCGCTGGAGGCGCTCGCCGCGCTCCACCAAGACGCGCCTGCGGATCCCTTGCGCCTCGACATCCCCGCCATCGGGGTGGATGCCCCCGTGCAGCCCGTCGGTGTCCTTCCCGGAGGCGCACTCGGTGTTCCCGAGAACTGGAGCTCCGTGGGCTGGTGGGATGGTGGGCCCAGCCCGGGGCAAGCGGGCGATGCGGTCATCGACGGGCACCTGGACTCGTGGACCGCGCCCGCGGTCTTCTGGTCCCTCGATCGGCTCGTGGTCGGCGACGGCATCACCGTGACGCTGTCGGACGGCACGGTGGCCCGCTTCACCGTGAATTCCATCCACGCCTATCCCTATCAGGCGGCGCCCCTCGCCTCCATCTTCACCGCATCGGGCCCGCCGCGCATCACCCTCATCACATGCGGCGGCGCGTGGTCCGCGAGCAGGCAGATCTATGCGGAGCGGGTGGTCGTGACCGCCGTGCCGACGTCGGCCCCCTGAGCCGGGACAAAGGTTCGTCCACACTAAAGCAGCGAGGAGGCCGCGGCAGGAGCCGCTGGCCCCGCAGACCCAGTCCCCGGCCTCAGCGCCCTGGACATCTCCGACCGCCGGCGCCGGGACGTCTGCAGCAGGTCTCCCACCCCGCGGGGGCCGCCCTTCACCGCGGCCGCCGCCCTGCTGCAGCGCAGCCTCGACTCTGGCGGCCCAAGGTGGGGTCGGCCACGAACGAGCGATACGTGCCAGGTGGAGTCTGCGTGGCCTGTGAGAGCAACCGAGGGAAGAGCATCCTCCCGGGCCCGCGAGGTTAGAGTCCCCAGGAGTCGTGGAACGGCGAGCGCGGAACGACCATCCATACGGCACCCGACGCGATCTGCTCCATGGGTGCGGAGATCCGCGGCCCGGGCTGGAAGATCACCCGCTTCGGGTCGGCCTGCGGCATCGCGATCCTGTCGGGTTCTCGATCTGCATCATGACGTTCGCGCGGGGAGCCGCCCGAGAGCCGCGACGGCGAGACAGCGGGTGCGCCGTCCCTTTGGTCTCGGAGGGTCCGTCGGAGCGGGTCCGGAGCGGACGTCGGAGCCCCGGGTCGTCCGCCGCCCCTTCCCATCCGGCCCGCCGAGGTCCGGGATGGGAACGGAAATGCGTACATATCTTCTTGCGCTGAGGAATAGATGTGACGTACAATAGTTCCCCTGCCCCTTCGGTCCCCGCTGCCGGGTCGCCCGCCGGAGCGAGGGCGGGAGGAGGCACGGGGGAGGGGGTGGAGGGCATTGTCGGGGGCGTCCGCGCCGCCCTTCGTGCACCTGCACGTCCACAGCGCCTTCAGCCGCCTGGCGGGGGCGGACGTGGCGGAGACCCTGGTGGCGCGGGCCGCAGCCCTGGAGCAGGAAGCCATCGCCCTCACGGACGTGGACACGCTCTCCGGGGTCGTGCCCTTCCTGCAGGCATGCGCGCGCCACGGGGTGCGGGCGATCCTGGGCGCGGAGGTGACGCTGGGGGACGGGGCCGCCGCCCCCCCTGGTCCCGGGCCCACCCAGGGCTCCGCCCGCCGTCCCGCTCCCCACCCGCCCTCTGGCGCCGATCCCCCGTCCGGCGGCGGCCGCCTCGTGCTGCTTGCGCCGGACGCGGATGGATACTCCGCGCTCTGCCGCCTGATCAGCCGCGCCCACCTCGACCATCCCCGCGGACGGCCGGCGGTGGACGTGGAGGTCCTGGAACGGGAGGCGCCGCACCTGTTCGCCCTTTCCGGGGGGCGGACCGGGGACGTGACCCGGCACATTCTGGGCCGCCATCCGCAGTGGGCGCTGCAGCGGGCGCGGCTCCTGGCCGGATTGTTCGGTCCGGAGCGCTTCTTCCTCGAACTTCCGGCGGACCGACTGCCGGGCAACCGGCGTCTGGTCTCCTCTCTTCGAGAACTGGGTGATCGTCTCGGCATGCGGACCGTCGCCGCCGGCGACGTGTATTACGCCGGCAAGGAGCGCGCCTGGGTGGCGGACCTGCTGGCCTGCGTCCGCCTGGGCTGCCGCGTGGACGATCTGCCCGTGGAGCGTGCGCCGGGGACATTCAACGGGGAACGCCACCTCAAGTCCGGCGCCGAGGTGGCGGAGGCGACGGGGGACGCGGCCTCCGTGGCGGCTGCGGCGGCGGTCGCGGCCGCCTGCCGGACGCCCCTGGAACTGGGCCGCAACCGATACCCCCGTTTTGCGACCCCGGATGGGCGCCCCGCGCTGCAGGTGTTGCGGGAGGCCGTGGAGGAGGGCGCGCGGCGACGGTACGGGGAGGCCGGGACGGCCGCCGTGCGGCCCCGGCTGGAGTATGAGCTCGGCGTCATCGGCGGCCTCGGCTTTGCGGATTACTTCCTCTGTGTGGCGGATGTCGTGTCCTTCGCGCGCGCCCGCGGCATCCGGGTGGCGGGGCGGGGGTCGGCGGCGGACAGCGCCGTGGCGTACGTGCTGGGGATCACCGATGTGGATGCCGCAGGACGCGGTCACCTCTTCGAGCGGTTCTTGTCGGCCGAGCGGGCGGAGGCGCCGGATATCGACCTCGACTTCGACAGCCGGCGCCGGGACGAGGTGGCGGACTACGTCGTGCGGCGCTATGGACGGGGGCGGGTGTGCGCCGTCGGCGCGCACAACACCTTCGACGCCCGGTCGGCGGTGCGAGAGATCGGCAAGGCGTTGGGCTTTCCCGCCGCCGAACTCGATGCGCTGGCCAAGCGCATCCCCTATTACGTCGATGCCGCGGGCCTCCACGCGGCTCTGCGCGAGGTGCCGGAGCTGCGCGACGTGTCCGCCTCCCTGCGCTCCCGCCTGCCGGCCCTGATCCTGGGAGCCGCGGCGGTCGCCGGCCTTCCGCGGCATCTGAGCACGCATCTGGGCGGGCTCTGCATCACGCCGGGGCCGGTGACCGACGTCCTGCCCGTTCAGCGGGCGGCGAAGGTCGAGTGGGGAGGACGGGACGGGGTCATCGTGGGCCAGTGGGACAAGCGCGACCTGGAGGCGGCCGGCCTGCTGAAGCTGGACCTGCTGTCGCTCCGGACCCTGGGGGCGGTGGACGACGCGCTGCGTCTGGCCGCAGCCCATGCCTCCCCCATCGATTATGAGCGGATCCCGGAGGATGACCCGGCCACCTTCGCCCGGCTGCGGCGCGGCGCCACGATCGGGGTTTTCCAGTTGGAGAGCGCCGCGCAGCAGGCGTTGCAGGTGCGGCTCGGCGCCGAGCGGATGGAGGACGTGATCGCCTCGGTGGCGCTGATCCGCCCGGGGCCGATCAAAGGGGACATGGTCGAACCCTTTGTGCGCCGGCGTCTGGGACGGGAAGCCGTGACCTATCCCGCTCCGGGGTTGGAGGACATCCTCGGGCGGACATTCGGCGTCGTGGTCTATCAGGAGCAGGTGATCGCGATCGCGTCCGCGGTGGCCGGGTTCTCTCCGGGGGAGTCCGACCGACTGCGGCGGGTGATGTCCCATGCCCGTTCGGCCCGGGAGATGGAGGAACTGGGGCGGCTGTTCTTGGAGCGCGCGGCGGCGCGGGGCACCGATCCACAGGTCGCATCCGGCCTCTTCCGCTGTCTGCAGGGCTATGCCTCCTACGGCTTCCCGGAGGCGCACGCCGTGGCCTTCGGGATGACCGCCTACCGTACGGCCTATCTGGCCGAACACGCCCCCGCCCCCTACTTCGCCGGCTTGCTGGGCAACCAGCCCATGGGCTTCTATCCGGTCGGAACCCTGGTGGGGGAGCTCCGCCGCCGGGGCGTGACGGTGCTGGGGCCCGACTGCAACCGCAGCGGGCGCCTCTGGGACGAGGAGGGATCCGCGGGAACCGGCGGCGCCGACGCGGGGGGCGGGGGTGCGGCCCAGGCCGCGTGTGCGGGCGGGCGCTGCCTCCGCGCGCCGCTGACCGCCGTACGCGGGTTGCCTGCGGCCGTGGCCGAGGCCATCGTGGCGGAACGGGAGAGGGGCGGCCCGTACCGCGACCTCTTCGCGCTGTGCCGGCGGGTCCCGGCGGCGGATGTCCCCTCCTTGGAGTCCCTGGTGCTGGCCGGCGCCTGCGACGGGCTGGGAACGTGCGGCCAAAACCGGCGGGCCCTCCTCTGGTCGCTGTCGGGCATTCGCGAAGCGGCGCGCGCGGGCGGACTGCCGCTGGGCCTCCCGCCGGCACCCGGGGCTCCGGCCGCCGCCTCCGGACCGGCCGCCCCCGTGCCGGAGGATTTCAGTCCGCGCGAGCTCTGGCTGCAGGAGGTGCGCCTCCTGGGCTTCTCCCCGCGGGGGCACCTCATGTCGCTGCTGCGCGCGGAGTTGAACCTGGAGGAACGCGGCTGCCTGCGCACGGGTCAGGCGCGTTCGGCGCCGGACGGTGAGAGGGTCACGGTGGCCGGGCTGCCGGTTCGCCCCCACCGCCCTCCGACGCGGAGCGGCCGGCGGCTCGTGTTCGTCGGCTTGGAGGATGAGGAGGGTCTGGTGGAGGTCCTGGTGCCGGAAGAGGTCTATCTGCGCGACGGGGCCTGCCTCTTCCCGGCGGCGCCGTTGCTGGAGGTGGAAGGACGCGTGCGGCGGCGCGGGACGGGCATGTCGCTCGCCGCGAGCGGCGTGCGCCCGCTTGGGCCCGCCACCTGACGCCAGGTCGGGGCGGCGAGCCGTTCAGACCCGGAGCCGCGGGGCGACATCCGGGGCTTCAGTGGCCCGGGCCCGGCAGCATGATGGCGAAATAGGCCACCATGCTGAGGGTGACCAGTACGACGAGGGCCCAGGCGAAGACCTTCGACATGCGCCGCATGCGCCGCCACACCCCTCTGCTCCACTCCCTCCACCCAGTCCTCCGACACCGGCCGCGCGTCCGCGTGCCTTGCGCATGCGGGGCCGGTCCATGCGGCAGCCCCCGCCCAGCCTCCGAGTCATGCCCGCCGGACCGCGATTCCAGGGGGTGATCGGGCCCCGGGGGCGGCCCCCGGTCCCTGTTCGGCCGTGTCCGTCGCGCCGGCGAAGCGCGCGCGGAGCGGGCTTCGCGTGCCATGGCCGGCCGCCCCCGTCCGCGGAGGGCCCCCGCCCAGGCCCGTTCGCCGGCCCAGAGGGACAGCCCTCCCCACCCCTGGGGCACCGCCGGCGGGCGCCGCCCGACCGGTCCGCTCCCGGCCGCCTAAAGGTATTGCATTCCATCCCACCCATCTGTATCCTGTCGGTGTGCCAAGTTCTGTATGTGCATCCTCAATGTGGGTGCCCAGGGGCCGGGGCCGGCCCCGGCAGGCGGGGGTGGTGCAGGCCGTGCAAAGCGGACGGCTGGTCGCGCTCGGGGACGAGCCCCTCTGGTCCGGGTGGGCCGAGTGGGCCCGCGATGCCGGCATCCCATTCAGCCGCTGCCCATGGGTCCCCGGGGTGTCCCTGGCCTCCACCGCCCCAGCCGCGCTGGCGGCGGACCAGCCCACGGTGGTCCTCGTCCCCGCGGGGCCAAATCCCGGCGGGCACGTCGTGGCGCAGGCCCTGATCGACATGGGACCCCTCCAGGCCGACGCATGGCTCGTCCTGACCCGCCCAACCCCCGACCAACAGGCGAGCGTGCTGGTCGCCGGAGGGGCCGGATGTCTGCCTTCGCCGCCGGACGGAGCCGCCATCGCGCGAGCCCTCGCCCTGGCCGCCTGGCGACCGCCGCTCCCGCCGGCAACGGAGCCGGCCGCCGCCTCGGCCGGCCGTCCCTGTCCGTCTTCCCCCGGCCCTCCGGCGCCGCAACGCGGTCGCGACGCGTGGGGAGCGCCGGCGCGGCCGGCCGACGATCCCCGCGGCCCCCGCGCGCCCTCGCCATGGAGCTTCGGTCCCCGCTCCCGGCCGCGTCAGGTCGACCCGCCCTGGTGGGCCTGGCCGGGCCCGTCCGTGCGGGACTGGGCCGTTCTGGTGCCGGACCCTGCGCCCAGCGAATGGGCGGCGGCGACGCTCGGGGCGTGGCGGGCGGCCCGCGGACGCCCCAACAGCGGCCTGATGCTTGGCAGCGTGGCCCGTCCCCGCAGGATGGGTCCGGACGCGCCGCTCTATGTCGCCGCCGCCCAGGAGGCTGCCGCGGTGGTGTGTCCGGTCGGCCGCGTCGGTCACCGGGCGGTGCGCGACGTGGTCGCGGCCCTGAGGGCGCTCGGGGCGCCCGAGATCCGTGCGTGGGTGGTCTGGGAGGACGGGCGTGCCGCGCCGCCCCTCTGGGAGTGGGCGCTCGGCGTTCCATCCGCCCGTGTCTCTCTGGGATCCCTCCGCTGGGGACCGGCTCTGGGCGTGGACCCGGCGCCCGACGTCGGGCGCGCAGCGGGCGCGGAGGCCGGTTCGGCGGGCGCCGGGCACGGCCGGACGGGCTGACACCAGAGGGGGCGACGGCGGTGGGTCTTGCGGCGACGCCGGACGGCGGACTCGCGGGCCGGCGGGGCGGCGCGGGATGGTTCCTGCTGGTCGCGTTGGGCTGCGGCGCGCTCGCGGCGACCATCGCCGTCCGCAGCGTGGCCGCCGCCCGCCGCGAGGTCCCAGTGGTGGTGGCGGCACGCACGGTCTCACCCCTGCAGCGCATCGGCGCCTCGGACGTGCGCCTCGCCGACGTGCCCGAGGCGGCCGTCCCGGCGGGGGCGCTGCGGAGTGCCCGCGCCGTGGTGGGCCAGTTCACGCGACTGGGGTTGGCACCCGGGGAGGTCGTGACCGCCGCCTCCCTGGACGGCGGTCAGGCGGCGCTGTCCACCACGGACGTCCGCGTCGCAGCCCTCGCCTCGGCCTGCCGGGGCGCGGTGGCCCCTTCGACAGGCGCCCCCGCGGGCGGCGGCGCGGCGCCGGGGGGCCTCGGGGGCTCGGCTTCGGCGGCCCAGCCGTCCACGCCCGGCGCCTCGTGCGGGGCCCTGGTCGGGTTCACCTTGGCGCTCAACGCAGACCAGGGATTCGACATGGTGCGGGCCGGTGACCGCGTCGATGTCGCGGCGGCATACCCCCTCGCCCTTGGGACCGTCACCCAGGTCATCGTGGCCGATGTGCCGGTGCTGGAGCGCATCGCCTCGGGCTCGTCGGGCGTGGGTTCGTCGGGCGGCAGCAGCGGCTGGCTGGTGGTCGGGTGCACGGCCGCCGCGGCGCTCCGGATGGAACTTGTGGAGGCCACGGGCAAGCTGGCGGTTCTCCTGCGCCCGACCGGAGCCGCGGCCCCGGACCCCAGCCTCACGGGCGAGGTGGTGGACCTCCCCGACATGGCGTCGGGCTCGGCCGCCGCGGGCGGGACGGCGATCCCACCGCCCGGCGGCGGGCTTCTGCCGCCCGCGTCCTCCGGCGCGGCCGCGCCCTCCGGCCCGTCGTGACCGAGGGGCCAAGGGGCCGACCTCCTTCCGCCGCCGTCCGCGCGCCGGTCGCCAGCCCCCAGCGCCGCTCCGGGACCCGGCGCCCGGAATTCCGGAGACAGGAACGCGGCGGGGGCGGCCCCGCCGAACGGAGGCGCTCGCGGTGAGGGAGCCCGGCGACGCCCGCGGACAGCCGCTGTGGTTCGTTGTGCTCGACGAGGACGGCGCCTGGCGGGAGGCGCTGGCCGACATGTTCGCGGCCGGCGACGACCTGCGCATGGCCGGTGGCACAGGCCACGCAGCCGACGTCGAGCGCTTGGTCCGGGACAATGGGGCCGACATCGTGCTGGTCGACCACGCATTGGCGCGGCGCTCCGGCCTCGCCGTGGCGGCAGACCTGGCCCGGCGGCTGCCCTCCGTCCGTGTCTACCTGACGTCGCACGCCCCGTCGCGGCCGCTCTGGGAGGAGGCGCGGCGGCGGGGGCTCCGGGGCATCGTCCCCAAGCCGTTCGACCGCCCCGCGCTCGCCGCGCGCATCCGCGAGGACGAGGACCTCGACCAGCGCGTGGCGGCGAGCCTCGCGGCGGCCCGCGGCGGCGCCCCCGAGGCGAACGTCATCCCCGGCGGGGCCGGCGACGAGCCTGGCGCGCCCCGTCTGGGCGGCGTCGGCGATCCGCCCCGGACCCTTGCCGTGTGCTCCTTCAAGGGCGGGGTCGGCAAGTCCCTCATCAGCGTGAACCTCGCCGTGGCGGCCGGCTCGCCCACGGCGAGGCACCGGCGGGCCGTGGCGCTGGTGGACGCCGAGGAGGGCGTGGGCAGCACGGCCGCGCTCCTCGGCGTCGTCCCCCACCCCACCATCGAGGACTGGGCGGAATACCGCGGCGAGCGGTGCGTCGACCCGGTCATCGCCGCGCAGAAGCTCGCGCAGACGCGCCTGGGCCTCTCGTGCGTGTTCGCGCCCGGGGCCCTGGACCGGTCGGTGGACGGCGATGTGATGGAGACGGTGCTCGCGACGCTTCCGCGCATGTTCGGCCTCACGGTGGTCGACTGTGCGCCGGCCGTGACGCCCGCCGTCCTGGTGGCCCTCCGCGCGGCCACCACCGTGTTGGTCGTGGTGGAGCCCACGCTCGACTGCCTGGACCGCACGCGGAAGGGCGCCGCCGCCCTGGCGGCCGCGGGACTTCCCACGGGGAAGCTCCGGGTCCTCTGCAATCAGAACCGTCCGGGTCCCGGCGACTTCAGTCCGGTCGAGGTGCGGGAAGCCCTGGGCCTGCAGGTGCTCGGGTCGCTGCCGTTCGACGTGGGCGCGAAACGGTCGTGCAACCGCCGCCGCCCGCTGGCATGCGTCGCCCCGCGGGGGCCGTTCATGCGGAGCCTCTGCCGGGTGGTGGGCGGGCTGCTGCCGGGGGTGGGTGAGGCTCCACCGGGGCGCGTTTGGTGGCGGGCATGACGGCCGTCGGGAGCGGCGCCGGCCGTGGGGGAGCGCCGCGAAAAGGGGGATGGACACCGTGACGAACGCGCTCGCGGAGATGCGGCGGCGCCGCGCGCCGGACGCACCGGGCGTGCGCGATCCGGTGGTCCCTGCGGGGGAGGCCGGCGGGCCGGCGGCGGCGGCCGAGGCGTCGCGGAGGCACGGCGAGACGTCTGCAGGGGCGGAACAGGAGGCGTTGCGCCGCATCATCGCCCGCCTGGCGGCCGAGGGGGAGGGGCTGGACGACGAGGCCCAGCGGACCCTCGCCAAGGGCGTGGTGGCCGCCGAGGCGGCATCGCTCGGCCGGGCCCGGATGGAGGCGATCGAGCGCGAGGTGACCCAGAGCCTGGGCGGGCGCCTCGGCCTTCTCCAGCCCCTGCTCGACGACCCTGCCGTGACGGAGATCATGGTCAACGCGCCCGATCAGGTTTTCGTCGAGCGTCACGGACGCATCGAACGGGTAGATGTTCGTTTTCGGGACGACCGTTCGGTCCAGGCCCTGGTCGAGCGGGTCGCGGCGCCCTTGGGCCGCTCGTTCTCGGTCGCGCATCCGATGGTCGACGCCCGCCTGGCCGACGGCTCGCGCCTGAACGCCGTCCGGCCCCCGATCGCGCTGCTGGGGACCACGGTCACGATCCGCAGGTTTCCTCGTTCGTTCAGCCTGGCCGAATTGGTGGACACGGGCGCCTTTGGCGCCGCGGGGTCGTGGGCCGAACCCGCGGCGGACGGTCCCTACCCGCGCGGGGACCGGCCATGGGATGTCCTGGCCTGGTGCGTCCGCCACCGTGTGAACACCGTGGTCTCCGGCGGCACCGGGTCGGGGAAGACGACGGTGCTTGGGGCCCTGACCCAGTTCATCCCGCCCACGGAGCGCGTCGTGTTCATCGAAGACGCGGCCGAGCTTCAACCACGGCTGCCGCACGTCGTGCGCCTGGAGGCGCGCCAGCCCAACGCGGAGGGGACCGGGGCGGTGCCCATCCACCAACTGGTCGTCAACGCGCTGCGGATGCGTCCCGACCGCATCGTGGTGGGCGAGGTGCGCGACATCGAGGCCCTCGACATGCTCGTGGCGATGAACACCGGACACGACGGCTCCCTCACCACCATCCACGCCAACTCGCCACGGGAGGTCTTCCGCCGGCTGGTCCAGGCGACCACGCTTCGGGCCGCGGGCGGGACGGTGGCGGCCGAGGCGGCTGTGGTGGGCATCGCGGCCGCGGCGATCGGCCTCGTGGTGCAGGTGGCGCGGCACGGGACCCGACGCCGGGTCGAGTCCATCGTTGCGGTGGAGGGCCTGGACGCGGGTGGCGAGCCGCACCTCCGGACCCTGTTCGCTTGGGACCGGGATCGCCTGGCGCCCACGGGCGAGGTGCCCGCGTGGGCTCCGGCGGCGGAGGCACGGGGGGTGCCCGGATGACCGCGCTATTCGTGTGCGTGTGCGCCACCGTGCTGGGGCTGTCCGGGGCCCTGCGCGGCTGGGCGGCTGCCCGCCGCGGCCGTGCGGCCGTGGCCCTCGACCGCCTGGTGGGCGGCGGAGCGCGCGCGGGGGCGGCCGTCCCGCGGAGTGCGGTGGCCGCGCTCCCCTTCCCGCTCAGCTATATGAACCGCCGGCTCGCGGCCGGCGGACTGGTGGTGAGCGTCCAAACCGTGCTGCTGCTGCTGATCGCGGGTGGGGCCGCATGCTGGGCCGCGGCCGCCCTCCTCGCGGGCCCGGGCATCCTCGCGGACCTCGCCGCCGCCGGGGGGATCTGGGTGCCGCTGGCCTGGGTGGACCGCCTGGCCTCCCGCCGCCGCGAGGCCATCGCCGCGGAGATGGAGCGGCTGGCCGCGGCGCTCGAGGCGGGCGTCACGGCCGGGATGGTGTCGTACGAGGCGCTGCTGGAGGTCGGTTTGGGTGCGGGCGGGGTGCTCGGCGCGGAGTTGCTGCGGACGGTGGAGGACGCCGACCGGATCGGCCTGTCCGAGGCACTGCTCCTGTTCGGTCAGCGGCTGCCCCTGCCCGAGGTGCGGCTGCTCGTGGCCGCGTTGCGGCTGAACCAGGGCGCGGGCGCGGGCCTGGCCGCGAGCCTGGAGGGCCTGCGCCGCACCCTGCGGGAGCGCCGCGAGGCGGCGGCAGCCCTGCGGGCGGCCACGGCGGCCGGACGGTACCAGGCGTCCATGCTGGTGGCCGTTCCGCCCCTCCTGCTCCTGTTCATGCGGGTCCTGTATCCGGCGTTCGAGGCGCCGCTTTTTGCGACCGCCTCGGGCCGGGTGCTGCTCGCGGGCACCGCCCTCTGGGTATTGATCGGAAGCGCCGTGGTCCGGCGCATGTGTGTGCCGCAGGAGGTCCTGTGACAATGGCACGCGTGCTGTTCGGCTTGGTCCTGCTGGGCACGGTGGCGCTTCTCCTCGGGCTGGAGGGGATGGCCGGCGCGCGGCGCCGGCGTCTGCTCCGCGTGTTGGGCGGCCTCGACCTGCCCGGGCGCCATCGACCCGGCCCCGGCTCGGTGTCCACACGGCAGCAGGCGGCGCGGGCCCTGCAGGGCGCCCTGCGGCGCATGGGGCCCCTCGGGCGGCTCGGGCCGGTCGGCGGCGAGACGGCGCGGCGTCTCCTGTGGGCGGACGTGCCCTTGAGCGCCGAGCAGTTCGCGGCCCTGCGCCTCCTCGCGGCAATGGCCGGCGGGCTCTTTGCGGCCGCCGTCGCGGCGATGGCGGGCGGACCGGCCGTCGCGGTTCCGGCCGCCATCCTCGGAGCGCTGGGGGGACACGCGATGCCGGACGCCTGGCTGGCGCGCGCCGTCCGCCGCCGCCACCGGGCGATCGACGCCGAGATCCTGTATTTCCTGGACTTCCTGGCCCTGGCCGCCCGGGGGGGCCTCACGCTCGAGCAGGCCGTGGATCAGGTGGCTCTGGAGCTTCCCGGGGTGCTGAGCAGCGCGTTCGCCCGGGTGCGGGCCGAGCAGGGCCTGGGGCAGTGGAATGAGCACGCCCTGTCCGGTCTCGGGGCGCGCCTTGGGCACAGGGACTCGTCGGCGGTCGTGGAGGCGCTGGCGCGGGCCGGGCGCTTCGGGTCTCCCACCGCCCCCCTGCTGCAGGACATGGCCGGATCCCTTCGCGCCCAGCGGGCCCTGTCGGCCCGCGAGCACGCCGGGCGCGTGGGGGCGGCGATCATCGTGCCGGTCGCCGTCTTCATCCTTCCGGCGATTGTCGTGGTGCTGGGCTATCCCGCCCTGGCCACGGTGGCCGGCGCCCTCGGAGGGAGGTGAGATCGGATGGGTACGGTGGGCGTGCGGCGCCGCGTTCGGCTGGCCCGAGCGCGGCGCCTGCCGGCGGTCGCCGCATCCCCGTCCGGGGATTGGACGCGGCGGCTTCCCCGGGGCCGGCGGGTCCGGGCGCCGCCGCGGCGGTCGTCCGTGCCCGAGGCCCCGGACGGGTAGGGGAGGGGCGGCGGATGTTCACGGGCGGTGCCGGCGGTGCGTTCCGCGCCATCCGGGGGTTGCGGTCCAGGGCGTCGGCTGCGTGGGTCTGGTGGCGGGGCGAGCGCGGGGCGGAGGTTCCCGAGTACGTCCTGGTGGTGGCGATCATCGCGATGCTGGCGGTGGGCGGCCTCGTCGCGGTGAAGGCGGGGCTGACCGGAAACCTCAACCATATCGCGAACTGCTTGACGGCCACCGCGTCCGGGACGGCGAACGCGTGCAGTTAGCCCCCGCGCGGGTCCGCCGCTGGGCGGCGCGGGGCGGCCTCGGGCCGCCCCGGCCGCCCCCCTGGGGCCCAGGGCCGCAGGCTCCCGCGCCAACCGGACGGCGAAAGCCGCGTGTCGGTCGGACGGGCCCGGGAGCGCGGAGGGGGGTGACGGCGTGCGGTGCCGGCTTCGGGCCGAGGCCGGGGCCTCGGTCATCGAGACCGTGCTGGTGCTTCCCATCCTCATCGCCGTCCTGATGGCCACCGTGGCCTTCGGACTGGCGGCCGTCGCGAAGGCGGTCGTAACGGACGCCGCCCGCGATGCGGCGCGGCTGGCCGCCATCGAATGCGGTCAGGGCGATCCGGCGTGGCAGGCCGACGCGATGGCCGCCGCGGCCACGGATCTGGGCCACGGGCTCCGGGTGGGGCCGGTGACGGCACGGCCCAACCGGTACGGCGAGTGGAGCTTCGTGGCCTCCTGCTCCAGCCCCGGTCAGGCGGGCGGCACAGCCGAGGTGGTGATCACCTATGCCGAGGTCGACCTGTTCCCGCCGCTGCTGTCCGTCGTCATCCCCTCCGGGCCGTCCGGCGCCCCGATCCTGCTCCTGCAGGCGGGCGCCGACTTTCCAGAGGAGTGATGCAGCCCCCGGGGGACCGGGCGCGCCCGGGCGGGCCGGGATCGCGGGCCGCGCCGGCCGGGCCTCCGCCGGGCCCCGCGGGCCCGCGGAAGCAGGGCAAGCCCTCGTTTTGGCGGCGCTGTTGCTGGGGGTCATGGCGTTGCTGATGAGCGCGGTGCCGGCCCTGGCCCTCGGGTATCTGGCGAGGGCGGCGGCCTCGTCGGCGGCCGACGCCGCCGCCCTCGCCTGCGCCGCCCAGGCCGACGTCACGCGCGAGACGGACGCGCGGGGCGCGGTCTACGGCGAGGCGGTCGCCGTGGATCCCGCGGCCGGACCGGCGGCCGCCCTCCAGGCGTGGGGCGACAACCTGGCCTTCCTTCCCCTGCTCCGCACCCAGCGCTTTCGCGCGACGCCCGACGGCGCGGAGTGCGTGGTGCAGGCCGAAGTGCGCCTGGCGTCCGCGACCGCCCTCTTCCTTGGGCCCACCAGGCGTTTCGTCCGGGTGACATCGGCGGCGCGCGGCTTCATCCCGGCGTCGTGAGGCGAGGGACCACCGCGGACGGGCGGAGGGGGGCATGGCGGTGGAAGGCCTGATCGGTGCGGTGCTGCTCGGCCACGCCGTGTACACGGACCTCCGGGAACGCCGCATCCACAACCGCGCGGTCCTGGCCGCGGCGGTCGCCGGCGTGACGGTCGGATTTCTGCGATCGGGTTGGTCCGGACTGCTGTTGCACTGCGCCGGCATGGCGGCGGGGCTGCCGTGGTGGGCGCCGGTGGCGCTTCTGGGCCTCGGCCCGGGGGACGCCAAGCTCGCGATGGCGCTCGGCGCGGTGTGGGGCCCGCGCGTGGCGGTCTGGGGCCCCGCGGCGGGATTCGTGCTCTGCGCCTTGGCCCTGGTGCCGTGGTGGGCGTGGTCGGCGTGGCGCGGCCGCCCGTGGAGGGGGCGCGCCATCCCCATGGCGCCGTGGATGGCGGCCGGGACCGCCCTCGCGCTCGTTTGCCTGCGCTGACGGAAGGCCCACCGGTTGCACGCGATCCGTCGGTGCGGGGTCGGCTCGCGGGCTCCCCTGGTCGCCGGCGAGGGCGGCCAGGGGGCCGCGGAAGGGGGACGACGGCGTGCGCTGGGGGCGTGTTCGGCCGCGGGCCCTCGCCCTGGCCGCGACGCGCCTCGCCGCCACGGCGTGCGGGCTGGCCCTCGCGGCGCGTCCGGGCCTCGCCCAGGCCGGTCCGGGGACCTGTGTCGCCACGGTCTTTCAACTTGCCGCCGTGGGCCCGGGCGCCCTGGGACTGGCGATGGGCACGGCCGGCGGGCCCTGCTGGGGGCCGTACGTGTTCGAAGGGGTCCGTCCGGCCGCGCTCGGGTTTCCGGCGGCGACCACCGACGACGCCCCCGAACTGGCCCGGGCGCTGGCGCAGTGGGTCCCGGCCGACGGGGTGCCACCGGTGGACCAGTGGGTGGGCCTGTCGCCCATTCTCGCAGCCGCCTTCCGGGCCGCCGGCATCGACCCGACGCGGTTCCTGCAGTGGATCAACGAGTATGACGGCGCCGGCACCGTGGGACACCCCCAGGCGCCGCCCACCTGGCCTCCGTTCCTCCCGCGGGGACTGGTCGCCGACCCCACCGCGGCCCTCCGGGTCGCCGCCGATGCAGCGCCGCCCGGCGGGACGGGCGCGCCGGCGGGCGCGGGGGCTCCCGGCGCGCCCGCCCCGCTGGCGTCCACGCTGG
>JAJYVV010000255.1 GCA_021791815.1 Bacillota bacterium
GGCGCAGCCGGCGCAGAGGGCGCCGGCGACCGCGGCCGCGAGCGCGGCGGCCGCCGCCCGCTGGGCGCGGGCGCGCAGCTCGGTGCGCGCGCCGGACGGATGGGGCCGAAGCACGGGTGGCATCGCGAATCCCTCCCAGGCTTGGACCGGTGGACCAGCCACGAGTGTGCGCTGCCAGCGCGCCCATTATGTGGGCGGCGCGCGATCGCCATCGCGCCGTTCCGCTCCCGGCGCGAGAGGAGCATCCAGCGGTGCCGCGAAGCCCGACCCGGGGGGTATTCGGGTTTGTTCAGCCAGCGCGTGGCGGAGGCCCTGGCCCACATCGAGGCCCTGGACACCGACCAGAAGCGCAGCGGTCAGGGCATTCCCTTCTGGCGGGTGTCGGCGGACAACGGGCGCCTGCTGCACATCCTCTGCCGGGGCATCGGCACCCGCCGCGCGGTCGAGTTGGGAACGTCGTCCGGATACTCGGGGATCCACCTCGCCTCGGCGGTCGCCTCCACCGGCGGGCACCTCTGGACCTTTGAGGCGGAGCCGTTCAAGCTGCGGCTGTCTCGCGACCACTTCGAGCGGGCCGGCGTGCTGCCGCAGGTGACCCAAGTGCCGGGCGACGTCCTGCACACCCTGCCGCCGTTCATCGGCGGGAGCCCCGAGCCGGTCGACTTCGTGTTCCTCGACGCCGTGAAGACCGACTACCTCCGGTACCTGGAGATCGTGCTGCCGCGCCTGCGCCCCGGGAGCATCGTCGCCGCCGACAACGTCGGCCCGCGCAACGCCCGGGCGGTGGCCCCGTACCTGGAGGCCGTCCGCCGCGCGCCGTTCGTGACGACCGTGGTGCCGACCGAGAACGCCGAGGGGGAACGGGACGCGCTGTCGATCAGCATGGTGCAGGGCTGAAGCGGGCTCCGGGTCGGCGGGGCGTCCACCCCGCGGATCCAGACGAGCCCCGGGGGGAGGCGGCGGGATGCGGGCGGCGGTCCTCGCCCGGCCGGGCGTCCTGGAGGTGCAGGAGCGCCCGCGGCCGGAGCCCGGTGCCGGCGAGGCCCTCATCCGGGTGACCGCGGTGGGCGTCTGCGGGTCGGACGTCCACTACTGGCACAGGGGCGCCATCGGCCCGTTCGTGGTGCGAGGCCCGATCGTGCTCGGGCACGAGTGCGCCGGCACGGTCGTGGCGCTCGGACCCGGCGCAGGGCCCGCCGGTCTGCGGCCGGGCGACCGCGTCGCGCTTGAGCCGGGCATTGCGTGCGGCAGGTGTCCTTCCTGCCGCTCCGGCCGGTACAACCTCTGTCCCGAGGTGGTGTTCCTGGCCACGCCGCCGGTCGACGGCGCGCTCGCGGAGTATGTGGTGCATCCCGTGGCCTTCTGCCACCGTCTTCCCGACGGGGTAACCGACGAGGCCGGGGCCCTGCTCGAGCCGCTGTCGGTGGGCGTCCATGCCGTGCGGCGCGGGGCGGCCGTCCTGGGCGCGCGGGTCCTGGTGACGGGTCTTGGCCCCATCGGGCTGGCGGCGGTCATGGCGGCGCTCGGCGCCGGCGCGGCCGAGGTCTTCGGCTCCGACCCCGTCCCCTTCCGGCGGCGGGCCGCGGTGGACCTCGGCGCCACGCCGGTGCCCGGCTCCGGGACCGCCGAGGAGCTCCGGGCCGAGACGGCCGGAGGCGTGGACGCGGCGATCGAGTGCTCCGGGGCCGCGGCCGCCCTGGCCCTGTGCTGCGCCTCCGTCCGCGCCGGCGGGCGGGTCGTCGTCGTGGGCATGGGGGCGGAGCACGCCTCGTTGCCCATCCTGGAGCTCCAGACGCGCGAGGTCGACGTCATCCCCGTGTTCCGCTACCACCACACCTACCCGGCCGCCCTGGGGCTGGTGCGCCGTGGCGCGGCGCCCGTCGAGCGGTTGATCACCCACCGGCTGCCCCTCGGGCGCGTGGCAGAGGCCTTCGAGCTCTCCCGGGCGGCGGCGCCCGGAACCATGAAGGTCATGGTGGATCCGCGCGCCTGACGGGGCCGTCCGGCGCTTCCCACCGGACGGGCCTCGGCCGCGTCCGCCCGCATGCGCGGGCGCCGCGCGGCGTAATCTTCATCCCGGCGCCGGCCCATGGCCCGCGGCGGGCGGAATCCGCCTGCCGTGCGGGACCTGCCCCCCGCAGCGCGGCCCGGCGGCCTCGCCGGGCGCGGCCGGAAGAGGTAGCATGACGGGACAGGGGAGGGGAGGGATGGCGGCCGTGGCCGATCCCGCCCGGTTCCGGCCGGCGGCCCCGAGGCGCGGAGGACCCGGCGCGACTCGCGTCCCGGATCCCTCCCGGCTGCGCCTGGAGCGTTATGGGCGCGCGTGGCAGCAGGCCCTCCACACGGCACGCCGCCTGGTGGCCGATTTCGGCGCGGCGCGGGTCGTGGCTGTCGGGGCCCTCGTGCGCCCGGAACGGTTCGACGCCCGAAGCGAGGTGGAACTGGTCGCGTGGGGCCTGCACGCGGACGTCTTCGCGGGCTCGGTGGTCCCCGGCTCCGCGGGACCGGGCCTGGGCGCCCTCCCGGCGCGCATCCGGGACGGCGACCGGCTCAGCCCGGCGGCGGCCGCCCGTGTGCGGCGGGACGGGATCGAACTGGCCCGCCGCGCCGACCAGCACTGAGCTTCCACCCCGCCACGCGGCGTTCAACCTCCACCCGGCGGTCCGGCTCCGGGTAGCAGGCAGGCCACCTCGTGGCCGCGCGGCGCCAACTCCGGGCTTTCCGTGGCGCACCGCGCCATCGCCACCGGGCAGCGCCGGGCGTACGGGCATCCCTCGGCCGGAGCCTCGTCCCCCTCCGGCCGTCCGTCGGGCACCACCCGTTCCTCCGGCGCCGGCCCGCCGGCGGCGGCCGCCAGCAGCGCCCGGGTATAGGGGTGGAGGGGGTGGGCGACGACCTCGGCCGCCGGGCCCCTTTCCACGATCCGTCCCCGGTGCATCACCGCGATCTCGTCCGCGAGGGCGGCCAGGAGCGCCAGGTCGTGTCCCAGCACGAGGAGCGCGAGACGCCGGCTGCGGCACAGGGCCTGCAGCAGACGCGCGACCTGGGCCTGCGTCGAGGCGTCGAGGCCCGTGAAGGGCTCGTCCGCCACCAGCGCGACCGGTTCCACCGCGAGCGCCCTGGCCAGCGCCGCGCGCTCCCGTTGGCCCCCCGACAGCTGGTGGGGATAGCGCAACCCGTCCTCGGGCGCCATGCCCACGGCGTCCAGGAGCCGCGCCGCCTCCGCGTACCGCCGCGCCCGCGGCAGGTCGAGGAGCCCCTCCGTGACGGCGGCGTCGAGCCGCATCCGGGGATCCAGGGAGAGGCCGGCCTCCTGCAGGAGGATCTGCACGCGGCGGCGCCGGGCCTGGGGGAGACCCAGCAGCGGCTCGCCGTGGAGGAGCACGGTGCCCCCGTCGGGGCGCTCGAGACCGGCGAGCACCCGGGCCAGCGACGACTTGCCGCAGCCCGACTCGCCGACGAGCGCCAGCGTCCGGCCCGCATAGAGGCGTAGCCCCACGCCGTCCACGGCGGGGGCGCGCGCCGCACCTGCCGCGCCGTAATCGCGCCGGACGGCGCGGGCCTCGAGCACCGGGGGGCCGGGGGCCT
>JAJYVV010000057.1 GCA_021791815.1 Bacillota bacterium
GGCAGGGTGTGCGCCAAAACGGCATCCTCATAATGGACGAGTCGCGCTACGAGCCCGACCTACAAGCGTTACTGACGCAGTTCCGAACTTCCGGCACGAGTGTTGGGCCTGTTCACACCTTTTCCGAGGTGCCCCTTTTCACGGACTCGGCATCGACTCGCCTCCTGCAGATCGCCGACTTCATAGCCTATGCCCTTTTCAGGGCGTTCGCCCGTGGCGATGAAACTTACTTGAACCAAATTCGCCATCGCTTTGATGAGACCCAGGGAACCGTGCACGGCCTGGTGCATCTTGTAAGGCGGTATGATGAGTGCCCGTGCTTTGCTTGCCAGTCGCGACGCCACGAATCATCGCCTTGACCTGAGCGGTTGTTTGAGGACGGCGACATCCTCGCCGTTGCGGGGCTCCTCCACTCTGGACTTCCCCGGCCAGCCGCACGAGTGAGGCATCGCCCCGATCTCCACAGGGGGGTAGACGCCGAGCGGCGATCCGCTGCCCCCGAATTTTGCCGTCCGCAGCGGCGCCGTTGCCCACCCGGACGCGGTAACCGAGCCCGCCGCGTTCCCCATAAACCTCCCCATAGACTTTGCGTGAACGGGCGCTTTTGATGGGGAACTTGCGTTTGTACGAACGACGGAAGCCCCGTCATATAGGCATTTCGGAGGCGGCTGCGATGGCCAGAAAGGCGCGCCCACGACTACGGATCAGTAGGTCGGGGTTCAAATCCTCCAGGGCGCACCACTCAACACCTAGAACCACAAGAATCACAGAGAAGCCCCTCAGGAAGGACCTGGGGGCTTCGAGCGTCTTTGATCCCCAAATGGTCCCCGATCTGCCCAGGAATCCGCCCTGCCTTCTGGACGCTATCTCGTTGCACAACGGCAGCGTCTCCTCGTACCCTCGGTTAGTCGCACGACAACACGAGGGGTGTATCGCGATGAACCGCTCCCGGCCATACGCGCCAAGTCCGCTGCGGCCCGCCTACCTGTGTCAGGCGCTAGGCACCCGCTTTTAGCCCGCGGTCGCCCGTGATGCCGGGATCAACCGTCCTGGCTTAAACCCTCATCTTTACCCACAACCCGACGCGTCGATGTATGGCGAATCATGCCGTACGATTGAAGCGGCGTTGCCGTAAAATGGAAGATGATCCTCAGATTCCGCCCTGGAAGTTCCCCCGCATATGGCCAGCGTCATCCCGGCCGACTTTTGGGCCTGCGCGGAGCTGAGGCACGCCGATCGCGGCGATGCCCGTCGCGTCCCTCGGCTCATCCGCATCGTCGCTGCCGCCAGCCAGAACCCCGAGGAGTCCATCCCGGGCCTCTTCGCCAACCAACGGGACGCGGCCAAGGCCGCCTACCATTTCTTCGATAACAAGCGGGTCGAGGCGCACGCCATCCTGCAGCCGCAGGGCCAAGCGACGGTCGACCGCATCCAGGCCGCGGGGCTCCGCCTGGTCCTGCTGGTGGAGGACGCCACCCAGTTCGCCTTCACCAAGCACCACGCCACCACGGGCCTGGGGCTCCACCGGTGCTCCCGGCCTCAGCGGCTTCTTCCTGCACAGCACCCTGGCCCTCGAACCCGCGGCTGGCGCCCCCCTGGGTGTCCTCGACGCCCACTGAATGGGTCCGGAAACGATCTTCCCGGCGAGCCTCGCCCCTCCAAACGCGCCATCGAGGACAAGGAGAGCGGGCGCTGGCTCAACGCTCGGCAGCGCAGCACCGACGCGCTGCCCAAACACCTGCGCACGCTCACGGTCGCCGATCGCGAGGCCGACATCTTCGAGTTCTTCGCCTTCGCCCGCGACCTGGGCCGGCATGTGCTCGTCCGCGCTCACGATGATCGTAACGTCCTCGTGGACGGCGAGGCCCGCGGCCTCTGGGAGGCCGCCCGGGCCGCGGAGCCCCTCGGCGTCGTCGCCTTCACCGTACCCCGCGACGGGGACCGTCCCGAGCGCAGGGCCACCCCGTCCTCCAGTGGGGGCGTACGGGCTATTTGGCCACGTGGCGGACGAGATACGTGTCCGGGAGACAGCGCGAGCCTCGCCCTGGCCAGCGAGTGGCGGGCACGGTAGGCTGACGCGCCAGGGCGGCCCCTCCATGCCGTGGAGGGGCCGCCCGCCGCCCTGAACCGTGCCCGCAGAGCCTCGCTGGCCAGGGTGGCTCGCGGACACGTATCGTGCGCGGATCGCGGCCAAACGCCGCGCGCGCGCCCACTCCAGGTCGCCCGGGTGGATGTTCGCCCGCCCAAGCACCTCGCCGCTCGCCGCCTGGATCCCGTCCCCATCTGCGCCATCCGGCTGCAGGAGATCGACGTGCCGGCCGGGCAAGAGCCCATCTCCTGGCTGCTGCTGACCTCCCTGGCGGTCGACACCATCGAGCAGGACGATCGGTGCGTGCTCTGGTACACCTACCGCTGGGCGATCGAACGCTTCCACTTCACGCTCAAGAGCGGCGGCAACTACGAGAAGCTCCAGCTGGAGACCGCAGACTGCCTCTGGCGCGCCCTGGCCATCTACATGATCGTGGCCTGGCGTTTGCTCTACGTGGACCTGGTTGCCCGCACGCACCCGCACGCACCCGGACGCGCCCTGCACAACCTTCCTCCAAGACGACAAGTGGAAGGCCCTCTGGTGTCACCGCCACAAGGTCCCCGTCGCGCCGCCGACACCGCCAGACGTACATACTGCCGTTCGCTGGCTGGCCATGCTCGGTAGCTTCCTCGGCCGCAAGTGTGACGGCGAGCCGGGCGTCAAGACCCTCTGGCGCGGCTTGGGGCGGATCCACCCGGCCACCTTCGCCGCGTACATGTCGGGCAGGGCCCAGGGCACAGAGGAGGCATCGGGGAACGGCGCCCCGCCGGAGGCGATGGCTCCGCCCGACGCGGAGACACGCACGACGTCGGCACCTGGGATGATCGTGAGGGCGCCGACCCGGCTGACCTGGCTCGGGTGGAACGGGCCGTCGCTGTACACGTTGAGATCGGACAGGGGTGCGCCGAACACGAAGATGTCGCCGCCCTGCCGCCACATGACTGGGGGGGCGGCCGTCGTGAAGGACCAGCGCTGATCGAAGGGATGGGTCGACCCGTCCGCCACCAGGAGCGTGCCCGTGACCTCTGCGGTGTACATGATGCCGTGAAGGAGCGGCTCTTGGGCGATCAGGGCGACCGAGTTGCCCATGGTGTCGCCGGAGTAGATGGGGTTGGTGTCGGTCCACGTGTGGTCGTCATATTCCCAAACCGGGACCGATTGGGAGCTGTCCGACAGGGTGGCCGCTGTCACTTGGACCGACTTCATGTTGGGGTCGTTGAAGGCGAGGGTGATCAGGTAGCCGGCCGTGGTCGGATCGGTCTTACCCGCAAGCGGATTGGGGTACTCGCCCTCGAAGGTGGTCTGCACGCCGCTCTGCCCGGGGTAGGGGTACTGGGTGATGGCCGCGGCTGTACCGCCCCCGGCGGTGCCCATGTCCATGACGAAGGCGGACGTAGGGTATCTCGGCCCGAAGACAGAGGGGGCGCCGTTGGGTTTGCCCCGCTACATGCGGAGGCGAGAGCTGGGCCGCCGCTCAGGGTACGACCTCCAGGTGGGCGCCGTCTGACATTTGGTAGAGCCGGAAGTGGCCGGCGAGCGTGAATACCCGACGCAGCCTGCGCTTCTCCGCCGCGACGATAAGAGTGGCATCGGCCAGATCCATGGGCAGATCCCGATACTTGGCCACCAGGTCGCGCAGGCGGCGCAGGTCCTCGACGTCGGGGGCAACGACCTGCAGATCTCCTCGCTCCACCAGCGTCCACAACGCATCCTGCCCGGCCCATTCCCTGCCGTCCCCGACGAGGTACATGGCTTCGGTGAACGCAGCCCAAGTGGTCAACAGCGGTGCCGAGAGGTGGGCCAGCGCGGCCGCGCAGGCCGAATGTGCGGTCTCGTCCCGATCCGCCAACGCCACGAGAGGCCCGGCGTCGCAGAGGGTCACGAGTGTGGTGACCGCCGTTGGTTCAAGACGTCTCGAAAAGCCTGCCCAGTCGCCTGAGCGCGTCCGCCTCCTCGGGACACGACGCCGACATAGTCGGCTAGGCGCACGTCCAAGCGATCACTCAGGACCTGCCGGCACCGTTCGGCAACGGCTTGGCGAATCAATTCCGACTCCGAGACCCCCAGCACTTCGGCGGCTGAGCGCAGGTCACGTTCGAGGTCCGCCCCGAGTCGGACGCTTTTGCTTCCCACCGCCACGCCCCCGATGCCGTACTACGATTACGGTCCGATCGTATCACGCCACTGTGATGTGCACAAGGTCTTCGGGCCGCCGGTGAAGACGTGACCCGGTCCCGGACGCCCCAGGCGGCGGAGGATGCGGCCTGCTCCTTCGCCCTCGACTTCCTGGGCCAGCCGCACGAGGTCCGGCATCGGGCCGATCTCCATAGCGGGTCCGTCGTCCACCCGGGGTAACCGATCCGGCCACGTACCCATACGCCTCCCCATAGACGTTCCGCGAGCGGGCGCTTTTGATGGGGAACTTGCGTCTGTGCGAACGACTCCTGAGCCGCGGGCTCCTCTTCTCAGCGGGCGTACTGGTCTGCGGGGACGCGCCACTGGCCGCGGACCAGGACGGCCGGTAACTCCCGCCCGCCGAGCATGGCATGCACGGTGTTGGTGGAGATGCGCAGGTCGTGCGCGACCTCGGCCGGCGTGAGGTACCGGGGCGCGGTCTCGCGAGCCTCGGACTCGTCCATCGGGGACCTCCTTCCGTGGGGTGCGTTGGGCTCTAACGATGCGACCCATGGAGACGTGCTGGCCGAGGATGGTCTCGATGCAGGCCGCAGTGGCGGCCTGGGAGGCATGGGCTTCGACGGCCAGAGTGACGACGGAGGCGGTCATGCGCTTGGGGTCGACCACGATGGTCTGGCAGGGGCGGGGACGGCCGGCGACACGCGGGGCCAGCACCTGTATGCAGGCAGGGCGGACGCCGGAGACGATGGATATCGCGGTCTGACGCGAGACGCCGTGGCGGCGGGCGAGTTCGATCACCTGGCCGCGGGGGTTCGGTGTAAGGAAGAGCGCGGAAACCGGGGAGCCCGGTGCGGGAAATCCGCACGCCGGGTTCTGAGGGGGGAGGTGGCACAAGTGGACCGCAGCCATACGAGGGCGCCGGACCGAAACGGAGCGACCGGGCACCGCCCGGCGGGGATTCCTAGCAACCGGGCTACGGCACGAGGCCACCTCCTACCTACCTCGGGCTTCTTCGGCGTGCCGCCAGGCTGGGTGAGGGAGATTTGACATGCCAACCACAAGATCCTGCATGTGAAGGTCACATAATACCACGCGCGACGGCCGCGTCCTCCCGCGTCCTCCCCTCCCTTCCGTCAAGCGATTTCTGAAACACGCCCCTGAACGCTTCCAAACAGCCAGCCCCACCCCATACCCTCAGCCTCAGCACTTTATCTCGGAACCTTGCCGGGGCGCTGGGGCCACATGCCGACCCATACACATGCCAAGGCCGGGGTTCAAACCCGTCTCAGGGCGCACCAGACACATCCCTCGGCCTTCGCGGAAGTCGGCGGGCTTGGTTGATTGCCGGGCCGATGGCCGCCACCAGGCATGCGAGGCGCATGGCGGCGCTCCCTGCCTACCGCTTCCGACTGTCGCGCCAGCGCTGTTGGGCCGCGGCGCGTTCGCACGCCCTGCTGCAATAGACCCCGGTGATCCGCTGCGGGACGAATAGGCGCCGGCACCGATACCGTCTGCAACGGCGGACGGGGAATCCGCTTGCGGTCGTCTGCCAGGCGCCGGCCCAGAGGGCGCAAAGCAGGGTGGGGGCCATCCAGGCCGCGCGAGCGCCCGCTGGCGAACTCCATCGCACCTCGGCACGCAGCAGGCTCAACCGCGGGCGGATGGCATGGACGAGGAGAGCCGGCGCCGCCATCCGCAACGGGTGGACGTCCAGGTGCGACGCATCCGGCGGCGCGCCTGTCAGATCCGGCCCGGGCGGGCCCGACTCGAGGGATGAAGCGGCGTACGCATCGACCGCCGCCTGGTCCCGCACGGGCGGCCGCCAGCCGAGCAGGCGGATCGCGTCTCCCGAGAGCGCCTCAAGTTCCCCCGCTTCTACCTCGTCGCCACGGAGGAGCCGGTGCAGGTCGAAGACGGCACGCAGGCGCCGGGCTTCCCGATGCCAGCGTTCCACCTCTTCCCAGAGGGGAAGCGCGGCCCCGAGCGCCCCTGCGGCCTGTAGGAAGATGCGGAGGGGGCTGTGGTCGCCGCCGGCGCTGGGTTCGTCGAGGTTGCGCCTCCAACGCCACAGATCTTCGAGCTGCAGCCCCAACGGCACCGGGACGGCGAGCAGATCATGGACGGCGAGCCCCAGGAGGCCGTGATCCGCGGCGAAGGCCACGGATTCATCCGCCGTGCGCAGGTTGGCGAAGGCGATGGCCGCCCGCTCGATGCGCGAGAGGCCATTCGGCGCCGCCTCCACGGGGCCGACGGAGGAGCCCTGGGCCCGATGCGCGTCGGCCACGATGCGCCGCCCATCCTGGCTGATCTGCGCGGGCCAGCGCCCCCACGGAGCGATGATGGGCAGCCGGAGGGGGCGAACGCCATCATCGCCCGGCTGTCGCTTATGCATCACGGGCCTCCCTCCGTCCGCGGCGTCAGCCAGAAATCGGGCACGACCGGACAATACGCCTGGAGCCGCCGATGTCCTCGTCGATCATCCGCCCCGTGATCCATACAGTAGGTAATGGCGCCCACGAACGGCGCCGCGGGCCGGATCGCCCGGCCGGCACCGCGCGGCGTTCCCGGCAGCCCGTGGCTTTCGGGCACGACTGAGCGGCCCGTGGCGACGCCCGCCCCCGTCGGGGCTGGGCCGCGCGAGCGGGCGTCGCCCACCGGTGCCAGGCCCGGCCCTCTCGGACCAAGTGATGTGACGAGACAGCCGTATCGGTCACGCTTGAGCGGCGGGGCTCCACGCGGAACGAGGGCAGAGGAAGCCCTGACGACCTCGGCTGCGGGTGCCGGCGGAGACCGCCGTAGGCCGGCGCGTTCGAGCCACGATCACGCGGAGGGAGGACGGGCATGCCGTCGTGCGGCGAGTGGCGTGTATCTTCCCGGCGAAGCCCCACGGCCGGACCGCCGCGGGGTGGTCCCAGGTCGTGCGCGATCCGGCACGCAGGCTGCGGCGGTCGGCCCTTGACCGCTGTCCTTCGGCGCCCTCGCGCGCCGGGATCCGGGCGGGTTGGGGCCCCGCGGTCTCGGCGCGATGCCGCCGCGCGGGGGGGAGGCGTGCCGGTCAACACCACGTCCCGCATGTCGGCAGGCCCGGAGCAGGCACGCGCCAGAGAGCATGTGGGACGGATCGGCGCCCGCTCGCAGGCCACGGGTTGTGCGGGGGCATCCTGGATCGTGACATCCGCCCGCAGGAGGGCGCCAGACCGAAGATGTGTCTACGCGTCGCGTTCGCCCCCACGCCGGCTCGGTGCCGGCGGTGGCAGCGCGAGACCAACGCGGGCCGCCTTTGCGGAAGACGCTCTCCGCGGAGGACTCCGCGACCGTCCGGATCGGCGCGCCGCCGGCTCCTTCCGCGGCGTCATCGGTGCAGGTGAGTGCCACCCCCACGCGGGCGCGAGCCGCAGGCCCCGCATCCGGGATGCCGGCGCGGGAAACCCGTGACTCGGCAGCGGGAGGTCCGCGCTGCCGTAGCCAGGAGAAGCCTGGAGCACCCGTGGTCCGGGGGCGCTGGCGCCGGCCCGGCGAGCCGCAGTGATCTGTGCACGTCTTTCCGGGCCCCACGAATTCCGGCGTGGTTCCGCTCAAGGCGCCGCCCCGGGTGACGGGATGGGCCGGAGCCCGCCGCGTCATGCGTAATCGTGGCGCAAGCGGTCGGAAGGGACCGGTCCGACTTGGCCAGAGGTGGCTACGCGCGGCCGTACCCGCTACCCGCACCCTCCTGAGGCGCCGAGCAGCGCACGCGGGCCGCCGCGCGAGCCGACCGCGGGTGCGCCCCCACAACCGGGCCAGCTCCACGTCCGCGCGCCGCGGCAAAGTCGCGATGCACGATCCCCCATCGCTGGCCCGCCGCGGTGCGCCGGGCCGAACGCCACCCGGCGGTGGGCCGCGCCGGCTGACCACGACCGGGCGGTATGGGCGGCCGGACCCGGGTTCCGCCGAGGGCCGGCCACCGCCCAAGCCAATGACGCCGCATGGCTGCGGCGCTCCCGGCCCACCGGGCTGCCGCAGCCATGCCTTTCAGCGCGCGAGGCCGCGGGCGCATCGGCCACGGGTGCCCCCGACCGGATAGCGCCGCGGAACGGCGAGGCCACCCTCCACGGGACGCGCCGGGCCGGATCAGGCGGTCGTCCCGGGCTCCGGTTCCGCGGTGCGCAGGAAGAACCGATAAACGAGGGCCGCGATCAAGGCACCGGCGATCGGGCCGACCCAGTAGGCCCATCCGGCCGTCCAAACGCCCGAGATGAGTTCCGGACCGAAGGCCCGGGCGGGGTTCATGGCCGCACCGGTGAGGGGGCCACCCGCCAGAACGTCGGCCACGACGATGAGGCCGACTCCCAGGCCGGCGATCTTGGGCGCCTGCCGGTCCACGATCGTGTTCAGGACAGCCGACATCAGGAGGAATGTGAGTACGCACTCGATCCCCGCCGCGTCCAAGGCTCCGACGCCGGCGCCGGGTGCGGGCGTCCCCACGCCGACCGCCGCACCCGGAATCAGCCAATGACAGAGCAGCGCGGCCACGATGGCGCCGCAGAGTTCGGCCAGGATATACAGGAGGGCGATGCCCGCCTTCAGTTTGCCCAGCGACCATAGCGCGATGGTGACCGCGGGATTCAGGGCTCCGCCCGAGACGGCCAGCGTCGCGGAGATGCCGATGCCAAGCCCGATGCCGTTGGCGATGGCAACGTCCAGCAGCGGGACGGCGGTGTGCGTGGCCGCCCCGAGCATGGGCGCCGCCACCCCGGGAAAGACCAGGAAGAAGGTTCCAACCGCTTCCGCAACCATCAGGCGCAGCCAGTTCGGCACTGTATGTCCTCCGCTTGGGCGGGGTTCTGCTCCTGGCCAGCCCGCCTGGGCGCAGGTGCTTCGCAGGCCTCGGCCAGGCTCCTGCAACCGGAGGGCACGGATTGCCGGCGGGATCCGTGCCCTCCGGCCGAAGGGACGGCCGGTCAAGCCGGGCTCACTATAATGACCGGTTTTCCGCACGTGCCGGGGCAACGGGAGCATTTTTCCGGGGGCGGGGGGGACCAAGGAACGGCGCCGGGCGGGGGCGCGCTGGAGAAAGCCCGGATGAGGTACGGGGAGCATGGTCGAGCTTGAGGGCGGATTCGTGAGGCGTCGGCGCTCTGAACGCCTTTGACGGGGCTGGACACCGCTCAGGCGCCAGCGTAGGGTCGGGCCATGAGCGCCGGAGCCAGCCGCGGACAGGGGACCCTCCGCTACTGTGGGCGCGACTTCAGTCCGGCCGAACTGGACATCATCCGGCGCATTGCCGACGACCCCCACCAGCCCACCCGCGCCGAGATCGCCCGCGCGGTCTGCGACGCGTTGCACTGGCTGCAGCCCGACGGCCGCCCCAAGGTCATGTCCTGCAAGGTCGCCCTTCTGCGGATGGAGGCGCACGGGGTCATCTGGCTTCCTCTCCCCACGCGCGAGAAGCCGGCGCCCCGCCGCGGCTTCTCGGAGGCCTCCGCTCCCGGTGCCCCGATCACCGGAACCCTGGCCGATCTCGGCCCCGTCCGGGTCGAGCCGGTCCACGATGCCGCCGCGGGCCGTCTCTGGAACGAGTGGGTGGCACGCTACCACTACCGAGGGGCGATCACGCTGCCCGGCGCCCAGATGCGCTACCTGGCCTATGCCGGTGATCGCCCCCTGGCCGCGCTCGGCTTCGGCGCCGCCGCCTGGAGCCTGGCCCCGCGCGACCGCTACATCGGCTGGACGGGCGCCGAGCGTGAGGCCCATCTGCCGTTGGTGGCGGACCTGCACCGCTTTCTGGTCCTGCCCTGGGTTTCCGTGCCCTGCCTCGCCTCGCACCTGCTCGGCCGCGTCCTGCGGCGCCTGCCCGGGGACTGGGTGGGCCGCCACGGCCTCCGGCCCGTTCTGCTGGAGACCTTCGTCGAGGCCGACCGCTTCCGCGGCACCTGCTACCGCGCGGCCAACTGGATTCACGTCGGGCAGACCCAGGGCCGCGGGCGGATGGATCGCACGCACCGGCGCGCCGAGACCATCAAGCATGTCTGGCTCTATCCCCTCCAGCCCGACTTCCGCGCCGTGCTCACCGGCGGGCGGATCCGGCCGTGAGCGTGGCTCTGGAGGGCCGGAGCGTCGGGGCCCTGCCCCTGCTGCGGCACATCGCGCAGCAGCTCGAGATCGCAGACGTGATCGATTCCATGGTGCCCTGGGACGCCCGGCGTTGCCGCCTCTCGCCGGGCCAGCGCATCGAGGCCCTGATCCTCAACACCCTGGCCGGCCGCACCCCCCTCTACCGCGTCGCCGAGTTCTACGAGGACACAGCCATCGAACAGGTCTTCGGGCCCGGCGTCCTGGCGGAAGCCCTCAACGACGACGCGTTGGCCCGCGCCCTGGACAAACTGGCGGCGGCCGGCCCCCGCCTCGTCTACAGCGCCGTGGCCGCCCGCGCCTGCCTGCTGGAGGGCATCGCGTCCGACTTCCTGCACTACGACACCACGTCGTTCTCGCTGTTCGGCGATTACCCCGACGACCCCCCGGGGGAGCTGCAGCTGACCCGCGGCTACAGCAAGGACAACCACCCCGAGCTCAAGCAGTTCATTCTCGGCATCCTGGGCAATCGCCAGGGCATCCCGATCTGGAGCGACGCCCGCGACGGCAACTCCGAGGACACCCAGGCCAACGCCGACGTCATCGACGCCTTCTGCGCGGCCCTGTCACCGGAGCAACTGCGACGCACGGTCTATGTCGCCGACAGCAAGCTGGTGACCACGGACAACCTCCAGCGGCTCCACGACCTCCAACTGCGCTTCCTGTCGCATCTGCCCGACACCTTCGGCGTCTCCGCAGCGGCGAAGGAGGCCGCCCTCGCCGGAGACTGGGAAGACCTCGGCACCCTGGCGCACAACCGCCGCGCCCATCCCGCCCATTACCGCGCCAGTGAACAGAGCGGCGTGATCTCCGGCCGCACCTACCGCCTGGTGGTGATCGCCTCCGACCACTTGGCCGAACGCAAGCGGGCCACCTTCGAGGCACACCTGGTCAAGAAGCGCGCCGCCGCCGAGAAGGCCCTCGCCGCCATCGGCAAGCGCCGCTTCGAAAGCCTCGAGGCCGCCGGCGAAGCCGCCGCACCGCTGCTCGCCCTCAGCGACCGCGGTCCCTTCCATCTCCGTCTGCACATCGAGGAACAGACCCGGCGCGTCGCCGCCGACGGCCGACGTGGCCGGCCGCGCAAGGATGCGCCCGCGCTGGAGGTCACCGAATACGTCGTGATCGGCCGGGTGGAGGAACCCGATCCCGCCTTCCTCGACCACGAGCGCAGCCTGCTCGGCATGTTCGTGCTCATCACCGACCTGGATCGCAACGAATACCCGGCGGCCAGGTTGCTGCAGGAGTATCGGGACCAGGGCTCGGTCGAGCAGCGCTTCGCCTTCCTGAAGGACCCCTGCTTCGTCGACGGCATCTTTCTCAAGACGCCGGCTCGCATCGAGGCCCTGGCCTACGTGATCGTGATGGCGTGCCTGCTATACAGCGTCTTCGAGCGCCGGGTGCGCCTCCAACTGCAGGCTCAAGGACGCCGCATCCTCCTGCCCGGGAAGCGCCGGTCCGACAACCCCACCGGCAAGATGCTCCTGGCCATGCTCGAGCACCTCATCGTCTGCCGCCTCAACGACGACTGGCGCTGGTGGCTCTGCTCGCCGCCCAGCGCCATCCGCCGCGCCGCAGAGATCGCGACCTACGCCGGCCTCGACCTCCATGCCATCTATGGCGCCCCGCCGTGACCCGCGCCACCCGACTGTCCCTGGTCAGGTCCCTGCCAAAGGAGGAATGGCGATCCGTGCGACCCGGCCCCACCAGCGGCATGCCCACCGGCTGCGTGCCGCCGCACCATCGCTCCACTCACTCTCCCGCCGCCCCTGCGCGCGGCCGGGTGTCTCCAACCTCACTGTCCATCCCGTTTCCCGCAGCGGCGGCAGCGACGCGCCGCGAAAATCCCGCCCCGCTGCTCGTGGGTGCGAAAAACCGGCTAAAGCTCCGGGTGCAGGTGTGGGAGTTCGTAGCCCCAGGGGGAAAAAGCGTGGGCCCTGGCCGTCAGTTCGTCGAGCAGCAGCGCCCCGATGAGCTTGCCATACAGGTAAGCCTGCGCCAGCGCGGGGTCCTTCGCCCGCAGGGCATCAAAGCGCAGGATGCTCTTGAGCCGCTTGAAGGCCATCTCGATCTGCCAGCGCAGACGGTAGATCGCCAAAACCTGTTCCCCCGGTGCGACCGCGGCCGGAAGCGTGGTCAGCACGAAGAAGTAGCCCGCGCATTCCAACGTCCGCGGGTCCGGCACCTTGCCCTTGCGCTTGGCCTCGCGCAGAATGCGCCTGCGGGCGACCTCCGCCGCCGGGCCGGACTTGCGCAGCGCCACCAGCCGTGCCGGGAAATCTCCCTGCTCCAGGACTACCCGCACCCCGGCTTCCGCGACACGGGCATCCGGCAGGCCGCGCAGGAACGTGAGGAGGTCCCAGCCCTCCCCACCCTCGCCAGTCCGAAACGTCATCCGGTTCCACGGCAGGCGGACCACAAAGTGTGTCTGCCCGGCCGCCACCGCGGCCAGCGGCTCGGGATGGGCGTATCCACGATCGGCCACCAGCACGTCGCCCGGACGGAGGGGGTATCTGCGCACCGACTCTCCGCCGCTGACGTCGGTGAGGACGAACTCGTCAAAGCAGCCGCGGCCGGCGTCGTAGCACGCATGGAGGCGCCAGTCCGCCCCCTCGCTGCCGGGTCGGCTCACCGTCGTCGCATCGGCCAGTCGGAGCCGGAGCGCGGGCAGCCCGCCCACGGTCGCGCGCTGCCGCAGCAGTTGCCCGGTAACGACGGCCAGCCACGGCCCACAGCGGCGCAGGCGCTTGAGCACCGCCACGTCGGTGAGGGGTCCCATGCCCATGCGCTCGGCCGCTGCGGCGGTCGTCCGCAGCGACCAGTCGCACAGGGCGTAGGCCAAGACCAGCCGCAGCAGCGCTCCAGCCGAGTCTACCTGCCGCCGTCGGATCAGGGCGCCCTGCCTCCAGGCCGAGCGGGTCAGGTCCTGGGGCAGGAAGCCCAGGACGTACTCCCACTCGCTGGCGATCAGGTCCGTCCCGCCGACCATGTCCTCAGCCTATACCGTCTTCCAGGAAACTGCAAGCGCAAAGTTAGCGCCTATGGGATATCGGGGGATCAGTACGCCGCCATGTCGGCGCGCATCCGCGCCCCGGCGAACCGGACCGCCTCCGCCGCCGCGTAGGCGCGGCGCCGGGCCTCGGCCAGTCCCGGCCCGCGGCCGACGCACGTGAGGACCCGGCCGCCGGCGGTGCGCCAGCCGTCCCGCCGGACGGTGGCCGCGTGGAAGATGAGGGCGCCGTCCGGTGGGACGGCGAGCCGGCCATCCGCGTCGAGGCCCGGCACGCTCTGGCCGGGCGCCGGCGCCTCCGGATACCCGGGGCAGGCCAGCACGACGCCCACCGCGGCGCCCGGCATCGGGCGCGGGGCGTCGGCGGGATCCAGCGCGCCCCGTGCCGCCGCGAGGCACGGCTCCGCGACGTCGCCCGCCCAGAGCGGCAGCAGCGCCTGGGCCTCCGGGTCGCCCAGGCGGCAGTTGAACTCCAGCACCCGCGGCCCGCGGTCCGTGAGCATCAGGCCGGCGAAGAGGAAGCCCACGAAGGGGGCGCCCTCGGCCGCCATGCCGGCCACGGCGGCATCCAGGATCGCCCGGATCGCGGCCTCGGCCCCGGGGTCGACGTCCGGCACCGGGCTGAACGCGCCCATGCCCCCGGTCATCGGCCCACGGTCGCCGTCCAGCAGGCGCTTGTGATCGCGCGCGAGGCCGCAGAACGCGGCGCGGCGCCCGTCGCAGAGGGCGAACGCCGAGACCTCGCGACCGGCCAGGTATTCCTCGAACACGACCGGGCCCCGGGCCGCGAACGCCTCGGCTGCCGCCACGGCGGCCGGGCGGTCGGCCGCCACGACGACACCCTTCCCGGCCATGAGGCCGTCGGCCTTGACCGCGACGGGCAGGGCGCAGGAGGAGGCGTGCGCCAGCGCCTCGGCCGCCGTGGCGCATACGGACGTCGCCGGCGCGGGAATGCCGTGGCGCCGGCAGAAGCCCATCGCCCAGGCCTTGCTGCCCTCGATCCGGGCGGCGGCGGCCCCGGGCGCCAGGACCGGCGTCCCGCCCGCCCGCAGCCTGTCGGCCACCCCGGCCACGAGCGGGGCCTCGGGACCGATCACCGCGAGGTCGATGGACTCCCGCCCGCAGACCGCGAGAAGGCCGGGGGCATCCGCGGCTTCCACCGGCACGAGGCGTGCGTCGGCGGCCATGCCGGCGTTGCCCGGCGCGGCCCACACCGCGTGGCCGTCGCGCCGCAGCCGCCACGCCAGCGCGTGCTCGCGGGCGCCGCCCCCGACCACCAGGACCCGCATGCCCGTCCCCCCTCGTCGCCCGCACCGCGTGCGGGCGTGTCAGTCCGCGTCCGTCCGGACCTCCACGCGCCGTCCGTCCACCCGCAGGCGCCCGGCCGCGGCGAGCGCCACGGCTTGCGGCAGCAGCCGCCACTCCACGGCCTGGATGCGGCGGTGCAGCGTCTCCACCGTGTCCCCGGGCAGCACGGGCACCGCCTCCTGCAGGATGACGGGCCCCGTGTCGACGCCGCCGTCGACGAAGTGGACCGTGGCACCCGTCAGCTTGGCGCCGTAGGCGAGGGCCTGGGCGGGCGCATCCAGGCCGGGGAAGGCCGGCAGGAGGGCCGGGTGCACGTTGATGCAGCGCATCGCCCATTCCTCGAGGAACGGCGGCCCCACGAGGCGCATGTACCCGGCGAGGACCACGAGGCTGGCCCCCGCCGCGCGGCAGGCGGCGGCGACGGCGCGATCGTGGGCGTCCCGGTCCGGAAAGTCCCGCGGCCGCAGAACCCGGTCCGGCACGCCGGCGCGCCGCGCCCGCTCCAGGGCGTGGGCGCCCGGCCGGTCCGACAGCACCAAACAGACCTGCGCGGGTACCCGCCCGTCGCCGCAGGCATCCAGCAGCGCCTGCAGGTTGGTGCCGGAGCCCGAGGCCAGAACGGCGATCCTTGTGCTGCCCATCGACGTCCGCGCCCGGCCGGGCCGAGGCCGCCGGGCTCGTCCCCCTTTTTGGCGGGCCCCGCCCGCTTCGGCCCGGCGCGGCCCCGTCAACCCGTGAACCGGACCCTGCCCGCGCCAGGGACGACCTCGCCGATGCGCCGCGCGCCGTGGAGCAGCCCGCAGACCGCGTCCGCCTCGGCGGCGGGGACGATGACGCAGAAGCCCACCCCGAGGTTGAACACGCGGCGCATCTCCTCTTCCGCGATGCCCCCGAGGCCCTGGAGCCAGGGGAACACCGGCGGGCGGTCCCAGGACCCCGGGTCGAGGACGGCGTCCACCCGCGGCGACAGGGCGCGGTCGAGGTTGCCCGGAAGGCCCCCGCCGGTGATGTGCGCCAATCCGCGCAGGCTCGCCCCCTCCGCGCGGAGGCGCGCCACGTCCCCGCTGTACAGCCGGGACGGGGCGAGCAGCATATCCGCGGCCACGGCGAAATCCGTGCCCGTGGCCGCCAGGACGCGGCGCACGAGGGAATAGCCGTTCGTATGCAGCCCGGAACTCGGGATGCCGACGACCGCGTCGCCCGGCTCGGCCCCGGGCACCACCAGGCCATCCCGGGGCACGATCCCGACCATGGTCCCCGCCAGGTCCCAGGTGCCCTCGCGATACAGGTCGGGCATCTGGGCCGTCTCGCCGCCGAGGAGGGCGCAGCCGGCCGACCGGCAGGCCTCGGCGACGCCGGCCAGCACCGCCAGCGCGGCCGGCGCCTCCAGGCGGTGCACCGCGAGGTAGTCGAGGAAGAAGAGCGGCGCGGCGCCCGAGGTCGCGACGTCGTTGGCGCAGTGCACGACCACGTCCTGCCCGACCTCGCCGTAGCGGCCGCACGCGGCGGCGAGGAGCACCTTGGTCCCCACGCTGTCCGTGGATGCCACCAGCACGGGATCCCGGCCCTCGAGCCCCGCCGGCAGCCGCATGGCCCCGGCGAAGGGACCCACCCCGGCCAGCACCTCGGGGCGGGAGGCCGCCGCCGCGATGGCGCCCAGGCGCCCGACGACGGCGGCATGCGCGTCCAGGTCGACGCCCGCCTCCCGATACACGCTCATGGGCGGTCTTCCCCGCCGGCCGCCCGGCTCGCGGCCGCGGCCAGCGGCTCGGCCGCGGGCCGTTCGCCGGGTGGCTCGACCGGATAGACGCCCGAGAAGCAGGCCGTGCAGAAGCCCGAGGCCGCCGGCGGGGCGGCGGCCACCCCGCCCGCGGCCTCGACCGCGGCCTCCAGGTCGAGGAAGGCCAGGCTGTCGGCCTCGACGATGGCCGCCATCTCCGCCGGCGTGCGGCCAGGCGCCAGCAGCTCGCCCTCCGTCGGGATGTCGATGCCGTAGAAGCAGGCATGGTGGAAGGGCGGGGAGGCCACCCGCAGGTGCACCTCGCGGGCGCCGGCCCGCCGGACCAGCCGGACCAGGTGCCTGGCCGTGGTCCCCCGCACGACCGAGTCGTCGACGAGCACGACGCGCCGCCCGGCGAGCACCGCCGGCACGGCGTTCAGCTTCATGCGCACGGCGACCTCGCGCAGCGACTGGCCGGGCTGGATGAAGGTCCGGCCCACGTACCGGTTCTTGATCAGGCCGAGCTCGTACGGGATGCCCGCCTCCTCGCCGTACCCGACGGCCGCGGAGATGCCGGAATCCGGAACGCCCACCACGACGTCCGCCTCGACGGGCGCGCGCCGGGCGAGCCTCCTCCCCATCTCCTTGCGCACGAGGTGGACGTTGCGCCCCTGCAGGTCGCTGTCGGGCCGCGCCAGGTAGATGAACTCGAACAGGCAGAGGCGGCCCCCGGGCGAGGCCGAGCGGCGCACCGTGCGGAGCCCGTCCGGCCCGAATTCCGCCACCTCGCCCGGCTGCACCGAACGCAGGGGCACGGCGCCGATCGCATCGAGCGCGCACGTCTCCGACGCGGCCACCAGGGCCTGATCGCGCTGCCCGAGGACCAGCGGCCGGATGCCGTGCGGGTCGCGGCAGACCCAGATGCGGTCCGCGCTCTGCACCACCAGGCTGTATGCGCCCTCGACGCGGTCCAGCGCATAGAGCAGCGCGTCGCGGAGGTCCGCGGCGCGCGACCGGGCCATGAGGTGGGCGATGATCTCCGTGTCCGTGCTTGTCTGGAAGATGGAACCCGCGGCCTCGTACTCCGCGCGCAGACGCCCGGCGTTGGTTAGGTTGCCGTTGTGGGCGATGGCCACCGCCCCGCCGCGGTGGTGGAACAGCAGCGGCTGCGCGTTGGCCAGCACGGATGCGCCGGTGGTGGAGTATCGCACGTGGCCGATCGCGGCGAGCGGCCGCAGCGCGGCCAGGGCGTCCAGGTCCTGCGGACGCAGGGCCTCGGCCACCAGGCCCTGGCCGCGACGCACCTGCAGCTGCCGGCCGTCTGCCGCCGCGATGCCCGCCGCCTCCTGGCCGCGGTGCTGCAGGGCGAACAGGGCCAGGTAGGTGAGGCGCACGGGATCGTCGCCGCCGTGCACGGCGAACACGCCGCATTTGTGTGGGATGCCCGCCGGCCGGAGGTCCCCGGACGCGAAGGCCTCCGCGCCCCGCTGCCTTTCGTCCCCGCTCTGCGCCGTCATGCGAGCCATCCCGGCAACGCCTCCTCCCACACGCGCAGGCGCTCGGGGCCCAGGTCGCAGACCAGCCGCCCGCCGACCCGCAGGCGGAGCCGCCCGGGCTCGGCGGTGACCACCCCGGCACGGCGCGCCGCCAACCCCGCCGCCGCGCAGGCGGAGCGGAGGTCCTCCTCGTGTCGGGGCGCCACCGTCACCACGACCCTTCCCGGTCCCTCGCCGAACAACAGGGCATCGAGGCGCGCGGCCTGCCCGCGGCCGCGCGGCGCCGGCAGGTCGGCATCCAGGCCGAACGGACCGCGGGCCGTCAGGACCACTTCCGCCAGCGCCACCGCCAACCCGCCCTCGGCCGCGTCGTGCGCCGACGCGAGCCCCGGGTGCCCGCCGGCCAGCACCCGGCGGAGCGCACGCTCGACGGCCCACTGCGGCCGTGCCGGGGCGCCCCGCGCCCGCTTCCACCGCAGGACCTGGTACGCGGAGCCGTCGAGGCGGGCGCGCCGCACCGGGCCCAGCAGCCACACGGCGTCTCCGGCGGCCCGGGCCCCGGAGCCCCTGGCCAGGGCCGCGTCGGGCAGCAGCCCCAGCATGCCGACCGCAGGCGTCGGGGGGATGCGCCGCCCGGCGGTCTCGTTGTAAAACGACACGTTTCCGCCCGTCACCGGGATGCCCAGGCGGCGGCAGGCCAGGGCGAGCCCGTCGACCGTGCGGATGAACGCCCCCATGGTCGCCGGGTCCTCGGGGCTGCCGAAGTTCAGGCAGTTGGTCAGGCCGGCGGGCTCCGCGCCGGCGCACGCCACGTTGCGCGCCCCCTCCGCGACGAGGAGCGCGGCCCCGCCGAAGGGATCGAGCGCGCACAGCCGGCCCGACATGTCCAGCGCCAGGGCGACCCCGCGCCCGGTCGGCCGGTGCCGCAGTACGGCGGCGTCGCCCGCGCCCGGGAGGACCACCGTGTTCGTCTGCACCTGGTGGTCGTACTGCCGATACAGCCAACGCTTGGAGGCGAGGCTCGGGGAGCCCAGCAGCCGGAGCAGCGCCGCCTCCACGGCCGTCCGCCGGGCGGGCAGGTCGCGGTGGCGCGTCCCCGGCCGCCACGGGCGCGGGCGGGCCGGCAGCCGCGCGGGACGCCGGTAGCGGGGGGCCCCGCCGGCGAGGGCGGCCGCGGGCACGTCGGCGACCTCGGCCCCCTCCCAGCGGACGCGCACCCGGCCGTCGGCGGTGACCGTCCCCACGCGCGCGGCCTGGAGCCCCCAGCGGGCGCAGACCTCCTCGACGGTCGCCGCATCCTCCGGCAGGGCCGTGAGCAGCATGCGCTCCTGCGACTCGGACAGCAGGATCTCATACGGCGTCATGCCCGGTTCCCGGCAGGGCACCCGGTCCAGATCGAGCACGACCCCGGTCCCGGCGCGCCCGGCCGTCTCCGAGGCCGCCGAGATCAGGCCCGCCGCCCCGAGGTCGTTGCAACCCCGCAGCAGCCGCCGCTGCGCCAGTTCCAGACAGGCCTCGATCAGGAGCTTGCCGACGAAGGGGTCGCCGATCTGCACGGCCGGCCGCAGTTCCTCCGCCTTCGCGGCGAAGCTGCGCGAGGCGAGCAGGCTGGCGCCGTGGATGCCGTCGCGGCCCGTGCGGTTGCCGATCAGCAGCAGCACATTGCCGGGACCGGGCGCCACCCCGCGCAGCAGGTCGCCCCGACGCAGGAACCCGACGCACATCACGTTCACCAGCGGGTTGTCGGCGTAGGCCTCATCGAACGTCGTCTCGCCGCCGACCGTCGGCACCCCGGTGCTGTTGCCGTAGTGCGCGATACCGCGCGTCACGCCAACCGCCAGGTGGCGCTGCCGCGGCGCCTCCGGGGCGCCGAAGCGCAGCCCGTCCAGCAGGGCCACGGGACGCGCCCCCATCGTGAAGATGTCGCG
>JAJYVV010000256.1 GCA_021791815.1 Bacillota bacterium
CCCGCCCGGCCGGAGCGCCTGGATGCAGGGGGTGGCGTCACCCCCTGCCGGGGTCCAGGCAGGCCAGTGCCCCGCCAGGCCTACAGCGCCCCCTGAACCGTACATGGCCCTCTTCATGAACTATGGGTCACGCCGAACGCCCGGTCCCATGGCCCGCCGGCCCGCGTCTCATGAACGACAGTACGCGCACTGTGCAGAATGTCTCATTCTACTTGACAGGTTCCGCGCGGACGTGCCGCGCATCCGTTTCCACGACCTGAGGCACACCCACGCGACGATCCTTTTGCGGCAGGGACGGAGCGTGAAGGAGGTTTCGCAGCGGCTTGGTCACAGCGGCGTGACCATTACGTTGCAGACGTACGCCCACGTGCTGCCGGACCAGCACTTCGAGGCGGCAGAGGTGATCGGCCGGGTCCTGGACGGTCGGCGCAGCTCGTGACCGGTTGTGACCAGTTCTGGGCTGGCGGAATGCCAGGACATCGCATCGTATAAAGGATTTCGGGGGTGCTGGGCAAGCGTCGGCGGTATCGGCAGCTCCTCCCCACCTCCACCACTTTGAACGGCTGAAACCCGCCATGCGTCAACACCTGGCGGGGCCTGCGGCAACGCATGTTCTACAGAAGCCGCGACCCTACTCGGGGTGCATCGCCCGCGAGTCGCCCACGGGCTCCGGCGCGGTCGGAGCCGGCGTCCGGGTCGTCCACCACGAACGGTGCAAGAACGCCCGCCTGCACTCGTCCGTCGCCGCCGCGCGTGCCGTGGCCCCATCCCCGCTCCGGTGCTGGCCGGCCGCCCCTCCACACGCGAGCTGGCTTCGCTGCGCAGGGTGGCCTGACCGCAACATTCGTGGGAGGCACCCGGCAGCCACCGCTCTTGTCCGGGATGGTGCGGGGCTCGGCGGGTCAGAACACACCGGCCCCCGCGACGGCATTGCGAACCGCTTCGAGCACCGCGTGCGCGCTGTCGTTGACGACAAGGTTGCCGCTCTTGCGCCACCAAAGCGACAGCGGCACACCAATGATGATCTGGGCCGCGACGTCCGACACGATCTTAGAGAGAAGGTGGGCTCCCAGCGACACATGCCACAGGCCCCACAGGGCCGATACAAAGACCGCCGAAAGCCAGCCGGTACCTGCTTCGCCGCGATGGAGAAAGGTGTCCATGGCTCCGCGAAAGAAGACCTCCTCGACCACGAAGCCGACGGGCATGAGCAGGAACCACTGTGCCCCGATTTCCGCGCTCTGCAGGAGCGACGGGTGTCCCGCGGTCACGGGGTGCGGGGAGTGTATGTGGATCACGTGCGGCAACAGAACCGACAGGAGCGTCGGCAACACGCCAAGGATCGTGATCGTCAAGACGCAGAGTCCAAGGTACCCCCATGTTCTGGCCTGCATCGATCGCAGCGCGTATGCTAGGCCGAAGGCCCCGAGAATCGCCACGCTGTACTCCGCGGCGGTCGCCAACTGCATCCGCATCAGCTCTCTCGCCGCTGCATAGGCAGGAAAGAGCGAGAAGAGAATCCAAAGCACGACCAGCCATCGATCCAGCCGAGGAGGCGGTCCCGAGCGCACCCATAATCTGTACAGTGGCTCTCTTTGGACCCATAGCTGAAACCCGATGAGGATGGGGACGCCCAGCAGCAGGTACTCAGGGATGGTCAGATGCAGGGCCGACCCGAGCAGCCACCACGCCACCACCACCGCAAAGACGATCAGGAAGCGTACGGGACGGGACGGCAGCGCAGGGCCGCCCGGGCGGGTTGCCGCCGCGAACCCCACGTCCGGTGCGGCCAGCTCATTGTTGGGAGCCGCCATGCGTTCGCCGCCTTTCATTGCTCCGTTGCTCGGCCCTGTCCCGCGACGAGACGACGCTGGATCCCGCGCCGGGCCCCCGGCCGGGTCAGGGGGTCGTCATTCCTGGTCGACTCCTTCGTCATGGTCCCGCGGGGTGGGTTCCTGGTCAGCCGCCAAGCGCGGCGCGATGAGGAAGGCCAGACAGATGGGCATCACCGTCTCGTGCCGAATCGCGTACAGACCGCGCTTTTGCTGAACGATGAGACGGGCGGCCAGCAGCTCCTTGAGGTGATGGTACAACTGCCCGGCCGCGCCGACCTCCAGCTCCACCTGCAGCTCTTGGCTCGTGCGCGGCCGGTCGAGCAACGCACGGATAAGGCGGACCCGAAACGGGTTGCCGAGCGCCGCAAACACCCGGGCCACCGCTTCCGGCTCAGCCGCAAGGACCTCGGACAGGCCCACGCGCACTTGGGCCCTGAAACGCTGCTTGCCCCTGCGGATCGATCCTGAAAATGCGATCTCATCCTCATCCACCGAACCGAGATCCGGCGAACCGAGATCCGGGAGGCCCACGCCGGGGCTCGCGCCGGCGACCGGACCGGCCGGCCGCGTCTCCAGACGCCCCAGGCGGCGCAGGATCGCGTTCATTTGATCTTCGATCCGCGCGAGCCGGTCGTCAGTGCCCATCGTTACTACAGAACACCGGAGGTGTGGAGTATGTCAAGAGGTACGTCCCGCGAACGTGGCGCAGAATCCAGGACTTCCCATGGACGGGGAAGTAGCCCTTCTCCCGGCCGGACGGCACCCGGGCAGGGAATCCTCCGCCCGGCCGGGGGAGGGGTGCGACGAGCGTGGCGGCGGAGTGGAGGCCGTCGGCGACGCGCGTGAGCACGCGGCCCTTGATGTTGGCCACCTCGACGCGGTCGGGCCATCGATATGCACCACCCACCCTCATTCGTTCTTTGGCCCCCTGACACCATCACCATCGGCTGGCCATACGCACCTCGATCACCACCTCCGCCAATTCGGGGTCTAGTGGGCTGATCGCCGCCTTCTACCAAGGCTTGTTTCCTTGCAGCCACTGCCCGGCGAGACGACCCAGCCAGGGTCCGCAGCCACGAAGCCGCTGGAGTATCGCGACATGGGCCAGATTGCCTAGGCCCAGCTTTTCCTCCGAGGCGGCGGTGATCGGCAACGGCCCGTCGCACATGGCGTAACCGCGGGCGAGACGCGGCAGAGTCGCCGCCGCAGAGATGTGTCTGCGGCGACGCAATGCACCATAGGCACGCGCGCTCTCCTCCTGGTGTGCAGGTGGCGGACCTGTGACGTCTGCCCACTGGGCGTGCACCACAGCATGGCCCTCGGTCCCATCCACGCCCGTGGCGTAAGACTCGTCGATGATAGGGTCAGGACGAAGGAGCCGGAAGCGAACAAGGCGGACCAGCTTGACAACGGAGCAGATGCTCGGGATGACTGGCTGGATGGGCGTCACCGCGCCTGGGATTCGTGTCGGAACCCCAACAGGATGACCACCGCCTCCATGTGCCGCACGCCCTGCTTCGAGGACAAGTCGTTTCATTCCGACGCCTAAGGTTATGGCCTATCCCACATTCCGCACCCTGAACAAGGGCAGGACGGATTTTCGGGTCGGTGGCGAGTGTCTGGGGCCTGAGCGTCAAGGATGCGACGGCGGGCCAGGCTCGCTGGCGAAGGCGGCGAGGGGGATACCGA
>JAJYVV010000058.1 GCA_021791815.1 Bacillota bacterium
TGCCGTCCGTGTTGTTGAAGAGGGGACGAGGCAGCCTCGTGCGCCGCGTAGCGACGGCGGCCGGCCTGAGCGCGGCGCTGGCCATGTCCACGTTGAGCATCGCGCCGCCCGGAGCCTTGGCCGCCTCCGGGACCGCCGCAGGGGCATCCGCCACGGGGCCAGTTGGCTCCGCGAGCGGCACCGCCCCGGCACAGACCACGGCCATTCCGCCGGCGCCCGTGGGCCTTGACGCGTCCAACGATGATGCGACCATCACGACGGCTCCGACCGGGTACCAGACGATCGAACTGCCGTCGGCCTCGGCCACCGTCGATCAGTCCGCGCAGCCCCTAAGTGCCCTTACAGAGATCTCCTACGGTCAACAATTGCAGCAATGGCAGGCCCAGGGGGCACAGGCCGTCCCCTCGACGACGAAGATCAGCATCAACCCAACCGACTATGTGGCAAGCCAGTTGGACACCAGCCTGGGCACGACCGGCCTGAAGGTCTATCCCGCCGGCACCCTCGACGGTAATTCGTCCCCGGCCCTCGCCTGGCCGGATGACGTCTCTTATGTAGACTATACCTTCGACGTCCCGCAGACCGGCCTCTACCAACTCAACATCAACTATCGCGATTTTCCGAACTGCTTCAGCCAGAACGCCGCCACCCTAGCGAACATTACCGGAACATCCAGCACCCTAAACGTCACCGGTCCCTGGTGCGGGCGCGAATCCGCCGCAGAGCGAGGCATCATGATCGACCCGCCCGGCACGGTGCCAGACGTGCAGCTGGCGTCTGCTCAGCTCACCGCAGCCGAGCAGGCGGTCATCTCGGCTGCCGAGAAGTCGGGCATCTCCCAGGCCAACCTGCCGGGATGGCTCAACCCGGCCGAATCCTGCCCGCAGCCCGCACCATCCCCGGCATGGACGATTGTGCCGACGGCGGCCAGCGCAGGCGTCGGAACCTGCTCGTCTGCCGGCGCCGGCGCGCCGCCCCCGAGCTCCTCCAGCACCTCAGCCTCGTCCTCCACCACCGCCAATTCCGGTACCATCCCCTCCGGCACCGGGAGCTCCGGGACGTCCGCCGCGGCGCCAGCCTCCTCGACATCTGGCGCCGGCGCCGGGCCCGCCGCATCGTCGACTTCGGCCTCAGGCACCACCAGCAGCAGCACCTCGGCCGCCGCGTCTTCTACCGCAGCCGCGCCCCCGGCATCCGCCGCTCCCGCTCCCGCCGCCGCGCCGCTGCCGCCAGCGCCGGCGTGTGCCTTGGACCTCAATGGCCAAGGCTACAATGGCTACGAGTACAGCGAGGCGCAGAGTGTACCGTTCACGGAAATGTGGCAGGAGACGGGTGAAAAGGTCAACCCGAAGACCGGGTACGTCATCTACCAGAAGGACAACCGCGGCGACGACCTCTACCCGATCCCTCAGGAGAACGAGGGCTGGCAGGATGTCAACGTGCGCGATGCCTTGGCGGAATACCAAAGCCCGTTGCAGTTCTGCCTGCCGGCGGGTCCGCACGTCCTCCGCCTCGTCACTGTCAGTGAGCCGATGGCGATCCAGTCCATCACGTTCCAGGGCGCCGCGCAGATCCCGACATACAATCAGGCGCTCCAGCAGTGGCAGGCCCAGGGCCTCAAGCCCGTGACCTGCGGAATGTGCCTCGAGGTCCAGGGCGAGAACTACTCGGGCATGTCCGATCCAACGATCTCTCCCGGCACCGACTCCAACCCGAGCATCGTTCCGCCGGCGAACGGCTACACGATTCTCAACATCCTGAACGGTCAGTACTGGCAGCAGCCCAACCAATGGGTGCAGTACACGGTCAACGTGCCCCAGAGTGGACTGTACGAGTTGAGTTTCAAAGTGCTACAGGCCGGCTTGGAGGGGCTCCCCGCAGGCCGCGCCATGACCATCGATGGCCAGACGCCCTTCCAGGGCGCGCAATGGATCGAGATCCCGTTCAAAAACTCGTGGAACGTCGTCACATTGTCCCAACCGGACGGTAAGCCCGCCCTGCTTGGCCTCACCAAGGGTACCCACGTCATCCGCCTGCGGGTCACGCTTGGCCTTGTGGGCCAGACCTTGCCAATGATCCAGGCGTCCGGCCAGCGCCTTGACGAGTTGGACCAGGAGATCCTTGAAGTCACCGGAGGCAACCCGCAGGCGGCCGTCAGCTACAACCTCGCATCGACGGTCCCGGATCTGATCCCGCAGATGCGGACCATTGTCAGCGTTCTGAAGCAGCAAGCCGCTCTGCTGACGTACACGGCCGGTGGCAAGACTCCCGTGGCGTCCAACTCCATCCTGATCGCGGCGAACGACCTGACGGACCTCGCCAACCACCCCCTCCAGATCCAGGTCAATACCACGCGGTGGAGCAACGACGCTCAGTCCCTGGACCAGTGGCTGTCAATTCTCGAGGCTCAACCCGTGTCGATGGACTGGTTCGCGCTGACCACTCCCGGCTACAAGCTTCCCTCGCCCAACGCCAACATCCTGAAGAGTCTGGCCGTCACGTGGGAGACGTTCATCCTTTCCTTCTATCGCAACTATACCGGCGTCGGAAACGTCTACGGCGCACAGGCCCTCAACGTCTGGGTCGGCTACGGGCAACTTTGGGCCGCCATCATGAGCCAGTTGGCCGCGGCCCAGTTCACCCCGGTGACACACGTACCCATCAACTTCAACATCGTCCCGGGCGGCTCGGGCGTTGTGCTTCTGGCGCAAGTCGCTGGGCACGGGCCCGATGTCGCGACGGGCATGCCCGCCACGGTGCCGGTCGACTTCGCCCTGCGCGACGGCGCGTATGACCTGACGCAGTTCCCGAACTATCAGAACGTCGCAAGCCGCTTCGTCCCGTCAGCCCTCGTACCGTATCAATTCACCAATGCCCAGGGTCACACCGGTGTTTACGGCATCCCGGAGACCCAGGGCATGTCCCTGCTCATCTACCGCAAGGATATCCTGGCCACGCTCAACAATGGCCGGCCCGTGCCCGTGCCGACGACGTGGCCTGAGTTGTATCAGATCCTTCCCATGATCACGTCGAAGGGCATGACCTTTTACTATCCCACGGGACCGACGGGCGTCCTTCCGTTTCTCTACCAGTTCGGCGGCCAGTATTACACGGGCAACCCGACGCAGCCCGGTGGAATCCAGGCCGACCTGGAAACGCAGGCCGCGTACGCAGCGTTCAAGCAGTGGACAAACCTTTTTTCCGAGTGGAAGACACCGCTTTCCTCGAACTTTTTCACCCGGTTCCAGGAGGGCCTGCAACCCATTGGGGTCGCCGACTACCCAACCTTCGTCCAGTTCAGCGTGGCAGCTCCGCAGCTGCAGGGGCTGATGGGCCTTGCGCCGATCCCAGGAACTCCGTACCTCTGCGACGCCAGCGGCTGCGTCAACGAGATGGCCCCGCCCGCCGGAACCCAGGCTGAACCGGCTTGCCTGTATCCCGATGAGGCCTCCCAGTACCCGCCGTTGCCGGCTGGCGATACATGCAAGATCAACCGCACCGCCGGCGACACGACCACCGGCATCGGCCCCGCGGCCTCGGCCGGCTCCAACGCGATCATCATTCCGAAGAGCGCGAAGAACCCTCAGGCCGCCTGGGAATTCATCGAGTGGTGGACCTCCGCGCAGACGCAGCTGCAGTTTGCCAACGACATCATCGCCGTCGCCGGCGTGCAGGCGGCGTGGAACACGGCCAACATCCAGGCGCTCGAGGGACTCCCGTGGCCCGAGCAAGACCTGAAGGTCTTCCAGGCCGCATGGAGCCAATATGAACCGGAGCCGGTCGTCCCCGGTGGCTATATTTCCGATCGCTATATAAACAACGTGTGGACAAACGTGGTCATCGACGGTCAGAACGTGCGGGCCCAGCTGGCGTGGGCGACCCAGAACATCAACGACGAGCTGTACCGGCAGGAGATCCAGTACGGCCTGGTGAAGGCCCAGACTGGTCGCAACGCCCTCGCCGGAGCATGACACGGCATCCCTCGATCGAGGGGCGATCCGGTTCACGCGCCGCGGATCGTGCGTGGACCGGATCGCGTCGGGGATGGTGGCCGTTGACAACCGATCCGCGGACGGCGGTGACCCGGGCCTGCATCGCCGTCAATGCCCAGGGCCCCTTGGGAGGGTCTCGCGATGGCGGTGCGTGCCGAGGCTGAGGTCCTATCCGGAGTCGTGCGACGCCCTGGCCTTGGGCAGAGCTTCAGGGGCTGGGTGGAGCGCGTCTGGCGGTATCGTTCGTCCTACCTGATGCTGACGCCCTTCGGTCTTGGGTTCCTCTTCTTTACGATCCTTCCGGTTGTCGCTGCCATGGCCCTGAGCCTGACCTCGTACGACGTCCTGCAGGCGCCCAAGTTCATTGGGCTCCAGAACTTCAAAACGCTGTTCCTATTCGACAACGTCTTCATCATTGCGGTGCGCAATACGCTCGTCTACGGTCTGGTCACCGGCCCCATCGGGCTGCTCCTGTCCTTTTTCTTCGCCTGGTTCATCAACCGTGTACGTGTGACATGGCGCGTGCCGCTCACCCTTGCCCTGTATGCCCCGTCCCTGCAAAGCGGCATCACGGTCGGCCTGATCGCCGGTTACTTTCTGTCGACGGACCAGTATGGACTCTTCAACTACGTGCTCATGTCGCTGGGGATCATCCACGCACCACTGACCTGGCTGTCCAACCCCAAGATGATCATGGGCAGCCTGATCGGCATCACGCTGTGGATGAGCATGGGTACCGGCTTTCTGATCTTTCTGGCGGGCCTCCAGACCGTCAAGCAGGACCTCTACGAGGCGGCGCGCGTCGACGGCATTCGCAATGCGTGGCAGGAGCTGTTCTACATCACGATCCCGCAGATGAAGCCTTTCCTGCTCATCAACGGGATCCTCGCCGTCGTGGCCTCCTTCGGCGGGAGCGGGCTGCTGGGGTCCGTGGGTGGCGGCATCAACAGTCCCGACTACGCGGCCTTGGCCATCGTCGATTACGCCGGGGACTACGCGAGCACGCGCTTCATGATGGGCTACGCGGCCGCCATCTCCGTGATCATTTTCGTCTGGGCGTATGGCTTGGGGCGGCTGCTGATGAACTGGCTGTCGGAAAAGAACTAGATCCAGCCCGGACGCGAGGGGGGAGACAGCTTTGGCCAGCACGACGGCGGCGCCGCGATCCGGCTCGGTGAGCACAGGCCCCTCCATCCGTCGGCGCTACCACATTCACAAGGATGAGTTGTCCCTGTTCGGAGTCCTTGTGCTGGTGGTTTTCGCCATCCTGATGTTTGTTCCGTTCGTGATCCTTTTCGGTCGCGCGTTTATGACCTACAACGAACTATTTCACTTTCCGCCGATCATCATCCCCTACCAGCTGACGACGTCCAACTTCAGCATGTTGGTGCTGGCGCTGTCCGGTCTCTCGGTGCCGTTCATGCGGTATCTGTTCAACAGCGTCCTCGTTGCGTTTTTCGTCGTGCTGGGTGTGGTCCTGCTCGCGACCATCGCGGCGTATCCGCTGTCGAAGCACCGCCAGATGCCGGGCCATGCCATCATCTGGTTCATGGTCATCGCATCGCTGATGTACTCGGGCCCTGCGACGAACATTCCCCGGTATCTCGTCGTCGAGAAGTTGGGCCTCATGAACACCTACTGGGCGCTGATCCTGCCCGCAGTGGTATCCAGCTTCGGGCTGTTCCTCATGAAGCAGTACATCGACTCGATCCCCGATAGCATCATGGAGGCCGCGCGCATCGACGGCGCCAGCGAGTGGAACATCCTGAAGGCCATCGTCTACCCCGCCACCCGACCCGCGTGGGCCGTGCTCGTCCTGCTGACGTTCACGGCGGTCTGGAACGACTCCGCCACGCCCCAGTTGTACATCCAGAACAGCGCGCTGAAGACTCTGCCGGTCGCCTTCGCCACGCTGCAACCGGCCGGCAGCACCGTGGCCTTCGCGGGCGCACAGGCGGCGGCGGGCATGGTCATGGCGCTCCCGCCGATCATCATCTTCCTCATCACGCAGAGTAAGGTCATCGCGACGATGGCCTACGCTGGAATGGGCGGCATGTAGCGCCGGGGGCCGACCGCACGTTCAGTCCTCGATGACGCCCGCACTTTCACCCTCGGCTCGGGAGGGCACGAAGCGCGGGCGTCGTAATTCCCCGCTTGCGTCAGGCGCTCTCCACCGGTGCGGGATGCACCGGGCGGATCGCGGATCGGGCCGACCACACCGGCGGTGCCGGTCCGCGAAGGGAGGAACCCCGACGGCCGTTTCGGCCTCCACGCCGGCCGCTGCGTGGCACAGTGACCTTGCGGCCCTTTTGGCGCCCGGCGAGGAAGTGATCTCCTCGTGGGCCGCCGACCTGCACCTCGACGGCACATTCGGCGAGGCATGGTGCGTCGTTACCAATCGGCGCGTCCTGGCTTGGGACGGCCCGGCTCCCCGAACGGGGGGCCTTCGCGCCGTGGACTTGGAGGCGGCGCGGGCGTGCCACGTGCGGCGGCTTTATGGCAACAGCTATTTGGTCGCCGACGTCGACGGCGTCGAGGTGGAGATCTGCCGGTTCTCGCAGACCTTGCTCGACACGTTCGAGGCCGTCGCGGTCCACGTGGCCCGAGCTGGCGCCGCGCTCCGGCACGATGATCCGGTCCAGGGGCCGCCCCGGGAGCGCCGGACCACGCGCTGCCCCCAGTGCGGCCGGGCCTTGCCGCCAGGCTCCGACGTCTGTCCGTTCTGCGTGGATCACCAAGCCGTGCTCGGGCGCCTCCTGCACTATCTGCGCCCCTACGCGGTGCGGTCCGGAGTCGTGCTCGTCCTCACCTTGGGCACGGTCGCGGCCGGGCTCCTGACGCCCATCCTGACCGGCGATCTCGTCGGCGTCATCCAGGAGCATCAGGCCGGGGCGCGTGCGGCGCTCATCCGCATGGTCATCATCCTGCTCGCCGCCGCGACCTATAACGCGATCGGCTCGATGGTCCTGGCGTATCAGAACCGTTGGCTGGGCCAAAAGATCATAGAAGATCTGCGAACCGACGTGTACACGCACCTGCAGGGATTGGCCCTTGACTTCTACAACAAAAAGCGTACGGGCACGCTGATCACGCGGGTGACCGGTGACACGGCCCAACTGCAGACGTTCCTCACACAGGGCGTTCCACAGACCCTGGTGCAGGTCGCCACCATTCTCGGGGTGGTGATCAGCCTGTTCAGCATCGATTGGCGGCTGGCACTGCTCGGGCTGGCTCCGACCCCGATCCTCTATGGCGCGACACGGCTATTCAACCGCGGCATTCGCCCTGTCTATCGGCGTATATGGAGCCGCCTGGCCTCTGTGAACGCCATCATTGGGGACACCATTCCCGGGATTGTCGTGGTGAAGGCGTTTACGCGCGAGGACGAGGAAGTCGGCAAGTTCCGCTCGGGCAACCGGCGCGTATTTGCGGCGGCCATGGCGGCCGCCTACAGGGAAAGCCTCTTCTATCCCTTCCTCGGGTGGCTCATTGGGCTCGGGAGCGCCGCGGTCTGGGCATACGGCGGCTACGCCGTGATCTCCGGACACACCCTCAGCTTGGCCAATCTCGTGAAATTCATCGGCCTCATGGGGGCCGTGTACGGGCCGGTCCAGGCCATGTCCACCCTGTCCGGCCAGGTGATGCAGGCCGCGACCGCCGCCGAGCGAGTCTTCGAGATCATGGACACCCAGGCGGAGGCGGCGCAGGTCGGGAAATACATGCCCGAGCGCCTGGCGGGCGGCATCACGTTCGATCACGTGTACTTTCGCTACGGCCCCGAGGAGGAAGCGCTTCACGACATCACGCTCGACATTCGCCCCGGCCAAACCGTCGGCCTCGTTGGACCGTCGGGCGCGGGCAAATCAACCCTGGCGCAGATGATCCTCCGCTTCTATGACGTTTCCGAGGGACGGCTGCTCATCGACGGGCGCGACATCAGGGAGTATGACCTGAGCCAGTTGCGTCGCCAGATCGGCATCGTGTTGCAGGAGCCCTTTCTGTTCCATGGTACCGTGGCGGCAAACATCGCCTACGGCCGTCCGGACGCGGCGCCCCCCGACGTCGTGCGGGCGGCGAAGATCGCCAACGCGCACGGGTTCATCATGGACCTCCCCGACGGATACGACACGCTGCTCGGCGAGCGCGGTGTGGGGTTGTCCGGCGGTCAGCGCCAACGCATCTCCATCGCCAGAGCCGTACTCAAGGACCCCCGCATCCTGATCCTGGACGAGGCCACCTCCGCGGTGGACACCGAAACCGAGGCGCTGATTCAGGAGGCGACCCAGCGCCTGATCGCTGGCCGCACCACCCTGGCCATCGCGCACCGCCTTTCCACGCTGCGGGAGGCGGACGTGATCGTGGTCATTGAGGAAGGGCGCGTGACGGAAGTGGGCAGCCACCAAGATCTGCTGCGCCGCGCGGGCACCTTCGCCAAGCTGTGGCGGATGCAGACCGAGATGCAGAAGCGTGCCCAGGACGGCTGGTCCGACCTGCAGCCTGACCGGCCGTAAGGGGCCGGGCGAAACCGTGAGCCGGCGCCGTGAGGGGGTCGGAGGCGTGCCCAGCGAGTCCTTGTTCGAAGCCACCGCCCGCCGGGCCCGCGACGCCGCGGCCGGCGGCTTTCTCGTCGCGACGGACCTGCGCTTTCGTCGCGACGCCGTGGGTCTCTGGCTCCAGGTTTCCGGTGTCGCAGAGCCGTATCGCGTGACGGCGGTTCGTCCCGCCTTCCCGCTGTCCCTCGGGCCGGAGATGCTGGTCGTGTACGGTCGGCGGGGGGGCGCATCCGGGTCGGCCGCGGAGGCCCCTGCCGCACCGGAGGGCGGTCCCTCCCGCGGGCCGCACCCGGGACCGAACGGCGGCGACGAGGACGTGGGCGAGGAGGAGATCGGCATCCTCCGCTCGTTGGCCGAGTTGGACCCGGCGACGCTGGACCTCATCGCCGAGGAGGTCGAGAAGGCGTATTTCGTCCCCAGGATCACGCGCGTGCTGGCGATCGAGGAGGAATTCGGCGTTCAGCGTTGGGAGGTGCAGACCGACCGGGGACCGCGGTCCTTCGAGATTACGGAGCGCAGCCAGATCCGGCCCTTCGACCACTCCCGGATGGTGATCAAGGACGTGGACGGCAACCGGTACCAGATCGCGGACACCCGCCTGTTGGATCGCCGCAGCCAGCAGTGGCTCGACCTGCAGATCTGACGCCCCGACCCGCCGCCAGCGAAATGCGGAGCGGGCGGCGGGGCTCCACGCCCGTTCGCCGCCCGCTCCCCGCACCGAACCCATTGGTCCGGATCGCCGGCACTGATCGCAGAACCGCGGCGTATGGATAGATGAGCCCTAGGCGATCAGAACCTCGACGCCAGCGTCCTGCAGCTCCGACACGACCTGCGGCGCCACCTTGCCGTCCGTAACGATGGTGTGGATGTCCCGTATCGGGCAGATCGAGCAGAAGCCGACCTGGCCGAACTTGCTGCTGTCCACGAGGAAGATGACCCGCTTGGCGGCGCGGAGCATGCGCCGCTTCAGTTCGACTTCCAGGTCCGACGCGTCCGTGGCTCCCTCGCGGGCCGCCACACCGCGGCAGGACAGGAAGGCCTTGTCGACGTAGTATCCCTCGAGCGCCCGCTCCGCGATCGATCCGATGAACGAGAGGTTGTTCTGGCGGAGGATCCCGCCCGTGCTCATCACGTTGATGTCTTTGTCGGCCAGCTCCATGACGGTCGTGACCGAGTTCGTGAGCACGGTGAGCCGCATGTGCGGCAGGGCTCGTGCAAGTTCCAGGGAGCTTGTGGAAGAATCCATGATGACGGACTCGCCGTCGGCGAGCAGGTCCTTGGCCAAGGAGGCAATGCGCCGCTTCTGCTCAAGGTTGCGCGTCTGCCGCTTCTGGAAGGAAAGCTCCATCGCTCGCCCGCTGACCCGGACGGCGCCGCCATAGATGCGGCGAACAACTCCGTCCTGTTCCAGGCGCTCCAGGTCCCTCCGGACGGTCTCCTCACTCACGCGGAACCGCCCGCTCAGGTCCGAGACCTTGACGACGTTGCTGCTGTCGAGCATTCGTAGGATCTCCGAGTGCCGGTCCACCGGCAGCATCTCAACATTCACCTCCTTCCGTGCGCTGGACTCGGGCGCCATGGGGTGCCGCGTCGCGCCGTCCGCCGGACGCGGCTTCATCGCCCCGAACCCTCCCCTGTAGCGCCCTGCATGCTGCTGCCCGGGAACTTCCCCAAGATGGCCCACTTCCCTGCTGGCAACGGTCAGGTGGCAGTGTCGACCGCACACGGACCCCACGCCGGGTGGCGGCGCGGGTCGGCCGCGAACCGCAGCCGGGCGCGCGGCGTGGCGCCTAGCAGGCGCCCGGCCGGCAGAGCAGGGACGCCACCGCGCCGTGCACCATGACGGACGCGATCTCGAACAGGTTGGTCACGAAGACCCGGGGCGTTGTCCGCGGATCATCCGTGCGGAGGGTCATGCGGTAGCAGACGGCGTTGCCGGCGGGGAGGGCGACGTTCCGAAAGGCCGGCGCCGCGATCCACCCGGCGCACCCGTCGGCGCTGACCTCATAGGAGACGGCGGTTCCGGGGGGCGTGCTGGGCAGGGTGGCGCAGGCCGGAGGCACGGCGCCAGCGCCACAATCGGCGTCCTCCACGCGCAGTTGCGTCACCGGATGGTCGACCGTGACCGCCATACCCTGCAGGGTCGCCTGGGGGGCGAAGGCGGCGAACGCCTGACCGCCCAGGCTCCGCTGCGGGTCCGGTCCCAACGAGCCCCCGGACCGCGGATCGAGATAGGTCCACCCCCAGGGATAGAGGACGGCCACGGACCCAGGACCCCAGCCGGAGGACAGGCCGGCGGGCGGGTCGGGCCGGGCCGACAGCGACAACGTCCAGGCGGGCAGGGCCAGCGCCCCCCACGGGCCATAGGCGTAGGCCCGCAACTGGCCGCCCTGCGTAAGGATCCAGTATCCGCCGCCCCCGGCAAAGAACGCGACCCCCGCCACGGCCCCGGCCGAGGCCGCGGGACCCGGCGCATCCCAGGCCGCCGCCGGGCGGTACCGCGCCCCGTCCCAGGCCCAAATCTGGACGCCGCCGGACTGCCAGGTCGCGACAACGCTCCCGGAGGGCGAAGCGGAGACACCGAGGTTGCCCGTCAGGCCCTCCGGCCCCCCCCCAAGAGCCACCAGGGCACCGGCCTGCACCGCGAACAGCTGGGCGCCGGTTGCCGTCGCCTCCAGGAACGAGTACGGGAGCGCGGCGGGCCCGGGCGCCAGGTCTCCGCGGCCGGTGGCCGCAAGGGCGGCGACGCGGTGGAGCTCGCCCGCGGCGTCGAGGCCATACACGGCCACGTCTGCCGGGGTGCTCACGGCGAGCCCGCGGCCGCCGTCGATGAAGCTCACCCCATCGGCATCCACGGCGTCCAGGGGGCCCGCTGGTACGGGGCGCAGTCCGGATCCGTCCCAGACGTCCCCTTGGATCCCCAGCGGCGTGGCCACCAGCGCGCGGCCATCGCCGCCCTCGGTGGCCAGTTGAAAGGGCCCGTAGGGCAGCATGACGGCCCCGGCCGCCGTATCGACGCTGGCCGTCGTCACCGCCGTGTCGACGGCGGCCAGTGTCGTGTATCCGTCGCGAAACCAGAACGGATCCTGGTTGCGCACGCCCGCGGCCCGCGCGCCTCCCCCGACCGGCAGCGCCGCGAGGAGCATCAGGAAAGCCGCCGGTGCCCATGCCTTTCCCGCAAGACGGCGGCCGCGGTCACGCCGCATAGATGCCGACCTCGGTGCCCGCCGTCGATCCGGCCGGGTTGGTCACCGCGACATCGACGACCTCGTAGCCGGCGCCCGAGACGTGCAGCGGGACGACCGGCACACACGGCCCGCTGTACAGGGTCTGCCCATTGACCGAAACAACCGCCGTCAGGTCCACGCCTGCCACGGCGTCCTGGCATCCCAGGAGCAGCGTCGCGTTGCCCGCGCCGTCGGTGGCGGCGGCGCCACCCGCCCACTCGGCGGTGACACCGGGCAGGCCCGGATCGTAGACGTAATACTGGGGCGCGATCCCGGTCACGGCTCCGGCCGCGTTTTCCGCTTCCACCCATACCGTCTTCGCCCCGGGCGCGGAGCCCAGATCCACGGCCACGGCATCCGCCACCGACAGCCACGGCCCCCACGTCACGTTGTCGAGCGAGATCCGCATGCGCACGGCCCCCTGCGGCAGCGCCACCGGGACCGTGACCTGGGGAACCGTGACGCAGACCGCCGGCGTCACGGTCCCGGCTGCGCTCCAGGAGCACGGACGCCCGGACGAACCGGCAGGGCTCGATGCCGCCGCCGGCGCAAAGGCGATCGAGGCGCCTCCCTGGCCCAGGTTGTGGTCGCTGTTCTCCGCCTGCACGAGGACCGACCGCTCGCCGGCCACGCCGCCGGGCAGCGTCCATGGCTGGGACCACGTCTGCACCGGGCCCTCCTGGATCCATGCGCTCCATGTCTGCCCGCCGTCGGTGCTGTAGCGGGCTTGCCAGGTCACGGGCGAACCCGACGTCGCGCCGTCGCTGACCGACACGCCGACGGTCACCGCCGTGGCCGCCGTGACGGCGGCACCCCCGTCGAGCACGACGTCGACGGTGGGCACCGCCTGGTCCGCCGCCACGTAGACCGTGGCCGCGGCCGGAGCGGACCACACGCCCGCCGCCGTCTCGACCTTCGCCCACACCGTCTTCGAGCCAGGCCCGGGCGTGAGCTGCCAGTCGCCGTCCGCGTGCAGGTCGGACGGGCACGCCGCCACCCCGCCCACGGTGCAGCCCGCGACCGCCGTCACCGTCCAATCGGCCCCGTCGTTGGAGACGGCGTAGGCGGCGATGCCGGCGGTCCCCTCGGTGGCGGCCAGGGCGAAGGACACGGCCCCGCCATAGGCATAGCCCCCGCCGCCGTTCAGGACCCAGGACGTGATGACGGCCGCGGCGGGGTCCGTCTGGAGGGGAAGCGTTGGCGTGACGCACGCCGCCGGCACCGCGCAGGGATTCCCCCCGGGCGCGAAGCGGACGCTGTTGCCGCTGCCGTTGTAGGCGCTGACGGCAATCCAGTAGTTGTTGGCGGGGCTGGGCGTGCAGTCGGCCGCGCCGGTCGAGCAGTACAGGTCGAGCGGCCGGTCGCGCAGATCCAGGCCTCCCGCGGAGTGCGAGAACACGGGCGGGGTGCGGGCACCCACCGCGACGTTCGGGTAGAGGGTCGCATCCGGCGGGTAGATCCGGGCCTGGCGGCTGTCCCAGGCCGTCGAGGCGCCGACGTCGAATGGCTCGAACGTTTGTCCATCCCACACCCAGACGTCGTATCCCGCCGCGCCGGCGACGGGCGACCAGCGAAGGGTCACATAGCCCCGCCCGGCGGCCGGCGACCAGCCCAACCCGCCGATGGTGGAGGCGACGTCCGGCGGGCACGGCACCGTCGGCACGACCGGCCCGGCGACCCAGGGGGACGCGGCGCCGGCGGCGTCCTGCGCCCGCACGTACGGAACATAGGCGGCACCGCAGCTCAGGCCACCCTCGGTGGCGGTCGTCGCGGTCCCGTTGGCGGAGTCGACGGGACCTCCGCCCGAGGCGGGCTCCAGATACAGAGCGAACTCGGTTCCGGCGGGATCGCCGGCCGCCGACCAGGAGACCGTCATGGAGGACTCCGTCACGGCGCCGACGGAGATCGCCGCGGGCGGCACCGGTGCCGTCCAGACGGTGACCGGCGGGCTCCACCACCCGCTGGTGCTGGCCACCTGCACGAGATAGCCCTGGGCGGGCACGAGGCCCGTGATCGCGAAGGCCGTGGCGGCCACGGCCGGGGCCAGGTGCGAGGATGCCCCCTGGAGCGGCGTCCAGCGGACCGAATACCCGGCATCCTGCCCGGGCGGGGCGCTGGCGGTCCAGGACGCGTCGATCGCGGTCGGACCAGCCGCCGCCGCGCGGACCGTGCAGGGACCGTTTTCGAAGAAGCCGCTCGAGTCCCACGCGGAGGGCACGCCGAGACCGTTCTCCGCGAACACGCCGTACGCGTACTGCCGGCCACAGGCCTGGTCCGCGGTCACGAACCCGAGGCCGGTGGTGGGCCCGTCGACCCCTGTCCACGGGGCCACGGCCCCGGAACCGTCCCAGGCCGCCCGCTCCACGAAGTACGGGGTGCCCCCGGGATTTCCGTCGGCCTGCCAACGGAGGGCCGCGTTCCACACGCCGCCGCCGGCGGAGACGACCAAACCGGTGGGCGCCGCGGCGTCCGTCCACGTCGCGGCGACGGGGCAACCCCAGCCGTTCTGCGTCGAGCAGACCCAGACGGTGTACGGGGTGTTCGGCGTCAGCCCGCCCAGCTGGACATTTGTGACCGACCCGACGTCGTCGCCAACCTGGCTGCAGGCGTCGGACACGCACCACACAAGGACGTACGCCGCGACCGGGGCCACCTCGGGGTAGGCGACGTCGAGGGTGGTGGGTCCGGCGGCCGAAACGGACACGCTGCACGGGAACTCGGCCCACGGCGCTGTGGACGCCCACGGGGTGGCCCCGTCGGGACCGACGGCACGGACGCGGTAGACGTAAGCGTGACCACAGGTCTGGTCCTGGGTGTCGAAGGCGGTGCCGTGGCCGGCATAGAGGGACGACCAGGGCCCCACGGCCGCGCCCGGCCCGAGCGTCTGGCGCTCCAGTTGGTACGCGACGTCCGCGCCGTTGCCGTTGGCGGCCCAGTTCAACGCGACCTGGGTCCCCGCGCCGGAACGCTCGGGGGTGACAATCGGCGCGCCCGGCGTGAACGCATATTCTCCCTGCACGACGATGGGGCCCAGCGCCAACACGGTCCCGCCCGCAGGCCATGCCCCCGCCGGGCGCACGCCGGCGTAGAGGGTGCCACCCGCGCCCCAGGCACTGAAGATCGAAGCCCCGTCGGTGGTGTAGGCGACCGGCTGGCCGTAACCGTCGAGTGTGACCGCCGCGTATCCCTCCGTGTCAACGTCGCCGTCACACCCGAAGGTGGAACCCGGCCAGGGCGGAGTCTGCATCGCTGCCCCCACCCAGAACGCGTACGTCCCGGGATTGCCCCCCTGCAGCGACGCCCACCCGCTCAGCGAGCCGCCGATCACCGTCGCGCCGGGCGGAATGGCGCCCGACGCCGCCACGGACCCCAGGGCGGTCTGGTAGTGGGCCGCGTTGGCCGCGATGTCGGCGGAGGTGATTGCTCCGCCGACGGGACCCGTGGAACACTGCCCCGACGGCTCCTGCACCACCACCGAATCGTTGCCCAGCGTGAGCGTGTACGTCCCGGTCCAGTTGGCGGCGACGGCCGGAGCATGCCACGCCACGGCCAGCGCGGCCACGGCAGCCGGCCACCAACGCAAGCACCACGTCCACAGTCGACGACCCAAAGCGCGCTCCTCCCCTCTCCCACGCGGCCCGCTGCCCGTCCCGCCCGCGCCTCACACCTGCCGCATCCCCCGGCGGCGCCGGCCCAGGGCCCACCCTGCGGCCGACATGCCGGCGACGAGGCCGGCCGCGGGGCCCCACCACCGGCGCCAGGGCTTCGCCCGGGATGCGGCGCCGGGCGCCCCACGACCGCCCACCGCCGGAGCGACGCCGCAGGGCAGAATCCAGCGGCGCGCTCCGCTTCGTATGGCGCAGGCGCGGGACGGCGGCCCGGATGCCGCCGGTTCGGGCCCGACCGCGACCGGGCGGCCCGACGACGCCATGACCGTCCACATTGGCGATGCCGGGCCACCCGCGGCCGCGGGACCCGGTGCCGCCCCAGTCGGGCGGGCCCCGGGTCCGCCCGCCACCGCGGACGGGCGGACCCGCACGGCCTGAAGGGCGACAGGCGCACGGGCCGGCGGGGCCGCGAGGGCCAGAACGAGCGTGAGGCAGGGCCACGGACGGCGGCGCACCGGACACCCCTCCAGCGGGGCGGTGTGCGGACGTGCAGCGGGGCGGGGCTGACGCCGGCCGTGGCGAGGCGGTCCGGACCCGGCAGGTCCTGCGGGGCTTCAGGCCGATCCGCCGCCGGGCCAAGCCTCGGCTGTGACCTGCACGTCCCCGAACGGGCCGCGCGGAAGGAGCGCGGGTCGCGCCTCCGCCGTCACGCGCACCACGCCGTCGGCACCGGCGGTCACGGAGAGCAGGCGGGGCGAGCGGAGTTGGCCGCCCCAACCGGCGTTGGCCAGAAACCACGCCTGGGCCACGCGTTGCAGGACCCCGGTGCTGGGGACGGCGAGTTGGGCCCCGACCACGCCCTGACCGGTGCAGACCCGATACGTCCCCGGCTCCGCCCGTCCGGGCCACACCGTCCCCACGCATCCCGCGGCCTCGGCCCACCCCGGGACCGGTCCGAAGCCCGCAGGCGGGGCATCCTCCGACTGGCCCGGCCCGATGGACACCTCCACGCTACCGGGAATGGCGGTGCAGGCGGCGGAGGCCTCGCCCAGCAGCCGGCGGACGCACGTGTAGTCCGTGAACCGCACCACCAGGTCCACGGATGCCACCGTTTCGGCCCCAGCGGCCGCCAGGGCCGCCGCCTCCGCCGCCCGCTCCAGGGCCGCCCGCGCGCTCAACGTGACACCGATCGCCACAACGGTCATGCAGAGAGGGACCAGCAGGAGGCCCAGGGCCACGGCGCCCAGGACCAGCGCCTGCCCCGCCTGCCCGCCTCCCGGAACCGCCGTCCGCGGCATCCCGCGGCCGCCGGGGCTACGGACGGGACGCTCCGCCTCCCGCGGCACCCGGACCACACCCCTCCGCGACCGGCCCTCGGGATACCCGGTTCCACCAGGAACCCGCGCACGCCACGACCGCGGGGTCGACGAGCCACGCCCCCAGGGGGGCGCAGAGCAGGTCATACTCCCGGGCGGTCCACCCGTCGCGGCCGGGGACGAGCGACGGCGGGCACCGGTCAGCGGGCGGTGGGCCGAGGCCCCCGGTGGCGAGCCACGGGTCCGGGGCCGGGGACAACGGGATCGCGCACGTCCCCTCGGGTGACCGGGCCCAGCCGGCAGGACAGCGGGTGGTCAGCCAGACGGTCGCGGAGGCACCGTCTCCGTCCGCGGCCGTGACCGCCACCCGAATGGCGAGGGCCGTGGCCGTCCCAGGCACCGGCAGCGGAGCCGCGAACGCCGTGAAGGGCGCGCCGGCGGCCTGCCACGCGGCCGGAGTCGCGCCGGCGAACGGCGGGTGGGGCTGCGACGCGCCGGCCGCCGCCGCTTCGGCCAGGGCGGCGAACTGGCCGGCCAGGGCCCCGCACCCTGCGGCGGGCGCTCCGCCCGCGGACGGCGGTGGGAACATGCCGAGTCCGGGCCCACCCGGCCCCTTGCACGCGGGGCCGGCCTCCGCCACCGGCTCCATGGCCAACCGCCCCCAGGGGCTCCCCTCCGCCGTCACCGCGGCTCCCGGCGGCGCAAGGACCAAGAGGCTTGCCGCGGGGCCTCCGGCCCGGGCGGGCGACGGCCGCACAAAGGCGCTCATGCGGGGCGGGAGCCGGTAGATCTCCAACCCACCGGCTGGCGGGGCGAGGCCGGCGGGAGCAGCGGGGGCCGGCGCGACAGATGCGGCCCAACCGGTCGACGCCGCGTCGCTCCAGAGCAGGATGTCGTCCCCGTCGACCACGGGCGCGGTGAAGTTGTATGTGGCGCTGCCCGGCGCTCCGGGGAGGGCGGCCACGGGCTGGAAGCCCGGAATGCCCGCACCGGACGCGGCGCCCGTAGGGGGATCCACGGAGATGCGAACGCCGCCGGCGCCGGTCGCCCAGACGACCTCCGGGGAGGCGTCGCCCGTGCCGACCAAAGTGACGGCGGAGGCCTGGTCGGAGGGCGCCGACGGATTGGCAGGCCCCTCGTTCAGCGGGACCAGCGTGCCCGGATCGAGCCGGACGACTTGGGCCCGGCCATCGGCCAGCACATACAGACCCTTCGCGTCGACGGCGGGGGACGCGATGTCGACCGCGCCGCCGGGCAGGGCCCGCGCGGCATCCAGGCGCCCGGAGGACGCCGAGAAGCGATAGGCGGTCCCCGCCGCGTCCGTCGCATAGACGCTGGCCCCGAGCACTGCCACCGCCGCCGAGACGGGAGCGCCGACCTGACCGCTCCCGAGGACGGCGTAGCGGCCGGATCGCGGATCCATCGCGATGAGGCGAGGGTCGTGCGGGGAGGCGACGCCAAAGTACAAATCGGAGAGCGGACCACCGTACGCCGCCGACGAGGTGATCGCGGCGTAGCCGTCGGCATCCGCCGCAGCCGTCCAGTCCACCTGGTAGAGGGCCGCCGTCGGTTGGGGCAGGACCCCGCGGGGCGTCACCGGGAAGCAGGCGAACCCGCCGTCCCAGTTCCCATCGCAGACATCCCAGCCGCTCGCGACGGCACCGTCCGGCACGAACGTCGGGCTCGTGCTGTTCGCGGCCACGTGGGCCGGTCCGGCGACTTCAGCCCAGTTGCCGGCCTGCGGGACACCGGACGGCCACCAATACAGCCGGTCTCCCGCCCCGAACGCGACCCAACGCCCGTCTGGGCTCACCGCGGCGTCGGAGGGTTCATCGAAGCGCTGGATGCTCCCACGGCCGGCCGAGAGGACCGGTCCCGGCGCTCCGGGCAGGACGATCGCGGTCCCCGGCGTGCTCGCGGCCGCGCCGTCCAGCAGCCGCCCGGTCCACAGCGCGCCCCTCTGGCCGCCGTCCCAGTACGTCCACAGATACCACGTACCCGCCACCACCACCGGTGTGCTCTGGCTGGAGCCGGGCAGGGGCACCACGTAGGGAGCCGCCCCGGCGGAGCCGGCGGCCGGGGGCGCGTCGCTCCGGAGCTCCGCGGCGGTCGCGCGGTCGCGTGCGTAGCCATATCCCCAGGTGTAGCTGTCGGCCCGGGCGGGAGCGGCCGACGCGAGCAGCACCGCGGCCGCGGCGCAGACCAAGGCCGCGCGTGGACGCCCGTGTCGCACGGCTGTCGCCTCCCCTCATCGATCCCAGTCGGGTGCGAGCGGGCGTCGCGTCCGCGGGGCGAGGACGGGGGACTCAGTCCGGGCCGCGGGCACGCCCGTACCACAGGCGGTGGCGGCGTCGGACCAGCACCCGCCGGCCGGCGGCCGCGGCCAGCCCGGCAACTGCCGCCACCGCGAGCAGCGGGCCCGCCCGCCTCTGGGCCCGAAGGGCCAGGCGGACATACCAGGGGTGGTCGCGGAACCGGTCGAACGCCAGCACGGCGCGCCGACAGGCCGGGATCACGGCGCACGGCACGAGGGTGCCGTCCGCCGACGCGGCCTCCGGCGGCGGGCCCGGCGCGGCCGGTGGATTCGCGCGCGCCCTTGGGGCCGGGGGCGTCGGCGTGGCGGTACCCCCCAGCGTGGACGCCACCGGGGCGGGCGCGCCGGGAGCCCCCGCGCCCGCCGGCGCGCCCGTCCCGCCGGGCGGCGCTGCATCGGCGGCGACCCGGAGGGCCGCGGTGGGGTCGGCGACCAGTCCCCGCGGGAGGAACGGAGG
>JAJYVV010000059.1 GCA_021791815.1 Bacillota bacterium
CAGCGTCTCGGGTACCGCGATGAAGCGGTTGCGGAGGACGACCAGAAGGTCCTCGGCCCTGGCTTCCGCCCGGCCCTCCGCCCGGCCCTCCGCCCGACCCTCCGCCCGACCTGTGGCGCGAGCGCGATCTGCCACGGCGTCCGCGAGACGCGACACGGTCATCTCGAACACCTCCACGAGACGGGCCAGATCGGTGTCCGGTACCTGCTCGGCCGCCCGGCCGAAGATGGCTCCCAGGCACACGTCGCGGGCGCGCGATTCCCGAACGGCGCGGGCGACGGTCGCGGCCCGTTTCGCGGCGGCAGGCTCGGGTAAGGCCATCGCCCCTGCGCGCCTGCGTGGGGCCTCGTTCATCCGTCGAGGCCGGCCTCCCAGGCATCCAGTGAGGCTGCCCGAAGGGCCTGGGCAAACCAACGATCGAGGGTTGCCACGTCCGCCTGGGTGAGAATGCGGCTGACCAGCGTCTCGGGTACCGCGATGAAGCGGTTGCGGAGGACGACCAGAAGGTCCTCGGCCCTGGCTTCCGCCCGGCCCTCCGCCCGGCCCTCCGCCCGACCCTCCGCCCGACCCTCCGCCCGACCGGCGGCGCGAGCGCGATCTGCCACGGCGTCCGCGAGACGCGACACGGTCATCTCGAACACCTCCACGAGACGGGCCAGATCGGTGTCCGGTACCTGCTCGGCCGCCAGGCCGAAGATGGCTCCCAGGCACACCTCGCGGGCGCGCGGTTCCCGAACGGCGCGGGCGACGGTGGCGGCCCGTTTCGCGGCGGCGACCGGGTCAGATCCCGAACGCCGCATGAGGCCCGAAAGCGCGAGCAGGAGGAGTTCCGACCTCGTCGGGGCGCCGCCCTCGGCGACCTTGGCCTCCAGCGGCCCGAGGACGGCTTCCGCGTCCTGCCGCCCGAGAAAACAGTTGTGGACGTGGAACGGGATCGAGCCTCCCGGCAGGCGGTCCGCTGCCGTCCCGACGCCACGGCCATAGAGTACCACGGTGTGGATGGGTACGTGGTAGCGGCAGCGCAGCAGGACGGCATAGTGCTGGAACCGTTCGAGGTCCCTGATGCCGGCACGGCGCGTCTGCACTTCCAGGTCCAGCACCGACCGGTCGGCCAACCGGAAGACGTGGTCTGCCCGCCGCTCCCGCACGGTCAGCTCCGGGAGCTCGCCCGGCAGGGCGCGGGTGATCACCGGCAGGCTGACGCCAAGGGGCCGGAGGCTCTGTCCGCGGAAGAAGTCGCCCAGAGCCCTCGCGATGATGTCGCGCGACTGAAGAGCCACGTCGATGTCGGGGCCCCGGGGCTCCTGGGTGCGGTTCGTTGGTGCTCGGGGGTCGCCGCGTACGCTCATGAGTGCGATCCTAAAGCGAACGCGGGAACTAGTCAATATTTGGCAGCAGCTTCATCCGTGAGATGTTTGACGAGGAGCGATGCGGAACATGTCATCCCACCACAGGCCGCGCCGCGGCCGCCGGGGCCGAGTGCGTCCGAGCCCCGTGGCCGGACGGCTTCGCGCCAGCGGGCCGACACGGGGGGCGGGGTGCGGCCGGCCGTGCGCCGCCTATTCCCGGTGGACGGACGGTGCGGGCGGAGCCGCGGAGGCCCCCTGCCCGGAGGTGGGCCCCGGACCCGGGACCAGCCGCGCCGCGGCGAGGGCGGGGAGGTGCGGAAGGGCGTTGACGGCCAGGACGACGGTGCGCCCTCCCGCGAAGTCCAGGACGCTGAGCCCGGTGTTCGCGAGGGCGAACGTGTTGTCCGGGGCGAGGCCGACGAAGAACCGCAGGAGGCGGGAGATCGTGCCGCCGTGGGCGACCGCCGCCACGGGTCCCTCCAACGATCCCGCCCGGAGTTCCGCCCCGGCCCGGGCGATGCGGGCGGCGACCCGGGCCTCCGGTTCGAACGTGGCGGCGACCTCCGGCAGCCTCCGCAGCTCGGCCGCCTCGGCCGGGGTGCGCCCCTCGACGTCCCCGCGGCCGAGTTCGCGAAGGTCGGCGCGCAGGGCCACGGGCCCGCCGCCGCAGCCGCGGACCAGGGCCTCGGCCGTATCCGCCGCCCGCATCAGGTCGCTCGAAAAGACGGCATGGAATCGGAGGCCCGCCGCCGCCAACCACTCGGCGAGCGCTTGCGCCTGCCGCCGCCCGGTCGCGGTCAGGGGCAGGTCCTGCTGGCCCATGATGCGCCCCTGCGCGTTGCCCTCCGCTTCCCCGTGCCGGACCAGGTACAGCGTGCTCTCCGCCCCCCCGCCCCCCGGTACGGGGCGTCGACCCGGCCCATGATCGCGGGCGGCGGGGGCGGCTGGCAAGGCCGTGCGCTGCCGTCCACCGAGCGCCGGCAGGCGGCGAGCGGATCACCGTTCCGGGGGCTCCGTCGGCGACTCCCCTGCGTCGACGGCTCCCCGGCGGTCCACGTCCCGGGCCGCTCCATCCGGCTTGCATGCTCCAGGCCTCTCAAACTGCATTATCCGCATTAGTTGCGTTGACGGGTTCATCTGCGGTATAGTGTGCCATCTGCTCCAGTTGGAGGCGTATCCAGTGGACGACGCCCCGCCGCCGCCCGGGTCGGAGGGCACCGCTGCCGAGGGTGAAGCCGGTCTGTCGCCGCGCGCCCGGCAGTTGAAGGAGCGCCTGCTGGGCGAGTTCTCCCTCTCGGTGGACGACGTCGCCGGCATCCTGGAGGTGGACCGCAGCACCGTCTACCGCTATATCCAGGACGGCGCCCTCGCCGCGCTCAAGATCGGGCGCGAATACCGCCTGTCCGACGCGGATGTGGAGGGCTTCCTGCAGGCCCTCGTCGCCCGGGAGCGCCAGCGGGTGGCCGAACTGCGGGTGCGGGCGCTCACCGGGGCGGGCGGGCCGTCCGGGCCGGCGGCCGTGCCCGCGGCGGTTCCCGCGCCGCCGGCCGCCGCGACGCGCCCCGGCGCCGTCCCCGCGGCGCATCCGGCGGCCTTGGTCGAGCCCGTGCCAACTGAGGAGGAGCGCCCAGGGTCCATACCCATGGGACCGATGGCCATCGGCCTCCAGGAGGCCGCGTCCGTCGAGGCGCGGCGCACCGGCCACCGCGAGGTGCGGCCGGCGCACGTGCTTCTCGGCCTGATCTCCGACGGCGATGGCATCCTGCTGCACCGGCCCTTTCCCGAGCGGGTGCCCCTCCGCGCCGGCATGGCCCGCCAGGCGCTGGACCGGGTGGGCGCGGATGTCCGGGCCCTGCGGGCGGCGGTCGAGGCGGCCCTTCCGCCTCCCGACGAAGAGCCGGAGAAGGGGCCCCGCAACCGCGAGATGGGCGCGGTGTTCCGGGCCGTCTGGGGCCAGCCTGCCCACCAGGCGGTGGCGTCCCTCGGGCGACGGTGGCTGGGCACGGACGCCATCCTGCTCGCGCTCTATGGGCAGGCGGACCTCGCGGCCGCCCTGCGGGAAGCGGGCGCCGAGGAGCCGGCGGTGCGGGCGGAATTGCAGCGCATGGCCGGGACCCTCGCGGCCGCCCAGGCCGAGACCCGGTTCAGCGAGCTGGCCCGGCACACCGGTCAGACGGCGGCCCGCATGGCCTCGGAGCGCCGCGCGCGCGCCATCGAGCCCGAAGACCTGCTGCTCGCCCTGATGGAGGACCACCCGGCGGCTCGCGACGGGCTGGCCCAGCGAGCCCTGGCCGCCGTCGGCGCCGATCTGGCCGCGATCCGCGCCTGGGCCGAGGCCCGCCTGGGTCGGGCGCCCGACGGGGCACCCGACCCCGACGCCGTTCCGCTGACGCCCAACCCCGGGCTCAGGACCGTCGTCTTCGAACGGGCGGTGGCGGCGGCACGGGGGCTGGGGCACGAGGAGGTGGGCACCGAGCACCTGCTGCTCGGCCTCTATTCCATCCCGGAGATCGCGGAGCGCCTGGAGCAGGCGCGTGCCCCGCACGCGGAGGTGCGCGCCGCCGTTCGGCGTCTCGCGCCTCGGGGCGTGCCGCAGCGTACCGAGCGGCGGCCCATGTTCGGGAGGTACAGCGAGCGGTCCCAGCGCGTCATCGTCCTCGCGCAGGAGGAGTCGCGGCGTCGGGGCACGGGGTTCGTCGGGACAAACCACCTGATGCTAGGCCTGCTCCGCGAGGGTGCGGGCATCGCCCCCAAGGCGCTGCAGGCCCTGGGCATCGATCTCGACGTGCTGCGGCAGAAGGTGGAGGCACTCCTGCCCGAGCCGAAGTTCCCCGGCGGCGGGCCCGAGGGCGAAATCCAGTTCACCCCCAACGGAAAGGCTCTGATCATGGAGCACGCCGTCGCGGCGGCCCGGGCGCTGGGCCACCAGTACGTCGGAACCGAGCACCTGTTGCTGGCTGCGTTCGACGCGGATCACCGCTTGGCCCAATTGCTGGAGGAGTCCGGCGCGGTCCGTGAGGGTGTGGAGGCTGAGGTCCTGCGGCTCCTGGGCGGCGACCCGCAGGGCCCGGACATCCCGGTGCCGCAGCACCCGGCGGTCGGCTCCGCGCTGGATCTGGCGCGGGACCGCGCCCGGGGGCTGGGCCATGCCGTGGTGCAGCCGGCGCACCTGCTGCTGGGGCTGCTCGACCTGCAGGGGGGCGCCGCGCGGGCCGTGCTCGAGCGGCTCCACGTCGACCTGGGAGCCCTGGAGGCGTCCGTTGCGGCCACGTTGCCGAAGGGGCGCGGCGCCGGGGTCGTACCCGCCGGCGGCGGGCTCGTCACGGCGAGCGTCGGGCTGAGCGCGGAGAGCGGCGCGGTGATGGCACGGGCTGCGTCGGCCGCAGCGGAGGCCGGGGCGGGGCGGATCGGCACGGAGCACCTGCTGCTGGGCCTGTATGCCCAGCCGACGTCGGAGGTGGTGGAGCTGCTGACGGCGGCCGGCGCGCCCGCGGATGCGGTCGCGGTGGAGGCGGCGCGGGTCGCCCCGGGCGGCCGGTGAGACGCCGCCCGGGAGGGGTGGGGGCGGCGCCGACCGCTCGGAGCTCGACGGCCAGGGGCGCGGCGCCCGCCTCCGGCGTCCGGGCGCCGCGCGGCTCGGGCGGAGCGGATCGAAGGGCTCCGGGTGGGACCCGTCTCGCGCTTGCGGAGTCCGGGGCTCGGGCGACAGCTGCCGCCCGGGGACTGGCAGTATCATTGCGGACCTCATGGGGGAGGCCGCGGATCGTGGAGCCGTTCTGGGGTCGCGTCGAGGCCGCTCGTTCCGGGCTGCCCCACGCGGTGGCCGGCGGTGTCGCCACGGCGCGATACATGCCGCAGCGCGCCACGCTCGACCTGGACGTGGTCATCGCCGCCCCCGCCGCCCCCCGGGTGTCGTCCGCGCTTCAGCTTGCCGGCTTCCTCTGCAGCGGGACGCGTCGATCGCAGAAACGGCCTGGTTGGCCCCGGGCGGGGAACGCGGGGACGTGCTCCACCTCGACGAGCCGTGGGCCGGCGCGGCCCTCGCGGCGGCCATGGCCGATCGGGATGCGGCCCTCGACCTTCCCGTGCTGGGGCTGCCCTATCTCGTGCTGCTGAAGCTCCGAGCCGGGCGGCCCCAGGACCTGGCGGACGTGAGCCGGATGATGGGCTGCGCTTCGGATGCCGCGGTGGATGGCGTCTGGACGGTCGTGGCGCGGTTCGGATCTCGGGAGGACGCCGAGGACCTGGAGCAGATCGTCGTTCTGGGGCGACTGGAACACGGGGGCTGAGGCAGGGATGGCCCCCTGTCCGGCGGCCGGGCATCAGGCGCCGGCGTCCCCGTCCTGCGGCTCCAGCCACACCGCGGCGACCTGGATGCCCCGGCCGTCCTCCAGCTCCCAGGTCAGTGTCAGTGTCCCATCCCGGGTGGCCTCGGCCGGCAGCGGGAAAGCCACCGGTGCCGGTGGGTCGCTCGGGCGGAGCGGGCCATGCACGAGGTCGCCGCCCGCGCGGAGCCGGACGGCGGCCCGGTACCGGCCGTGGTAGAGCACCCGGACCCGGTAGCGCGCCCGCGGGTCGAGGTGCTCGTAGCGCAGGACCAGCGGCACTCCATACAGCGTCTCCGCGGCGGTCCGCCAGAGGCGCGGCAGGGGTTCCGCCCCCGGCCGTGCGGCGGGCGTCGGCACCGACGTGACCGAGCGCAGCCAGGACGGGTCGCCGTCGTCCGGCGGCCCGCCCAGCAGGTGCCGCTGGGCGCCCGGCGTTCCCAGGTCGTCGAGGAACCCGCCGGGTGGCGGCGCCTGGGCCCGCCGCAGGGCGCCCAGGGCCGCGCGGCGCGCGGACGCATCCGGGAGGCTGCGGATCCGGCCGAGGGCCGCCGCCAGCCACGGCCCGTCGCCCAGCGGCGCGTCCAGCGCGTCCAGGTTCGCTCCCCGCTCGATGGCGGACGCGCCGTGGCGCGCCACGCTGAGCTGCATGCCGATGCCGCGGAAGAGGCCGTCGGCCAGCTCTTCGATCCTGGCCCGCAGGGGATCGGGCGCCGTGGTCGCCCCCAGCGCCGCCAGCGCCCCCGCGATGGCGGCCTCGGTCCCCACCGCGCCGGCCGCATCCAGCCAGGCCCACGCGGCCTCCTCCCGCGCCGCGGCCGCGATCAGGCGGCGCTGCACGTGCGCGTCGTAGTACCCCCGATAGAGGATGCTCTGCAGCCGCCAGTTGGCCCGCTCCTCGGGCGTGGCGGCGCGTTCGATCGCCCGCACCTGCTCCAGGGTGACCGGTACCTGCGCGTTGGCCAGCAGCGGGCCGCGCCAGTTCCGCTCCAGCGCGAACAGCGCCTGCGCCGCGCCCTCGGCCTGGCGGGGGGCGACGAGGAGCGCCGCATACTGCCGGACGACGGCGCCCAGCTCGGCGGCGGGGTCCCAGCCCAGCGCCGTCCACACGAACTTGTTGCAGTCGTCGTTGCAGCCCTCGGAGTAGGTGACGAAGCCGTCCGTTCCGGATGCCAGACCCGCGAAGATGCGCGCCTCGGCCTCCGGCCGGGGGTTGATCGGCTCGCGCCCCAGCGTGCTCATGAACGCAAGGTCCCATTCGGGCACCGGGAACTGGCAGCTGACGGTGTGGGCGATGTCGGGGTAGAGGCGCACGCCGCAGCCCGGCGGCAGCGCCGCGCGCATCTCCGCCAGGGTGCAGGCGGTCCACGGACCATAGACCACGCCGGTCAGCCAGGCGGGGCGCCGCTCCCGGACGAGGGCGAAGAATTCGCGCAGGGCGTGCGGGCGGAAGCCCTGGGGCGAGACCCACACCTCGGCACCGGGGTGGCGGGCGCGGGCCGCAGCCGCGAGGCGTTCCATGAAGGCGAGGAGCGGCGCGGGAGCGGTGTGGCCCGGGTCCCCGCCGGGCACGAACAGGCTGTCGAGCCGCGCGCAGAGGGCGAAGACCTCGTCGGCGGCGCGCAGTTCGGCCGCGATCGTCGCGGGGTCGGCGTAATCGGGTTCCAGCAGCGGGTACCAGAGGCCCGCGCACAGGCCGTAGCGGTCGAGCATGGCGCTGACCTGGCGCAGGGTCTCGTCCTTGGGCAGCGGCATCAGGGGGCTCCGGTCCGCGTCGTCGGTGCGAGGAGGCAGCAGCTCGATCGTGTTGCCGCCGAAGAGGGCGAGATCGAGGGCGTAGCGCTCGAACTGCGCCGGCGCCCAGGCGTCGTAAGTGTTGTTCTTGGGCCGGTATCCGAGTTGGTGGCCGCGCACGCGGTACGCCGGGGCGGAGGAGGTGTGCAGCGGCCCGGGCAGCCCCACGCGTCCGGGCCCGAGGTCGAGTTCGCGCAAGAGCCGGCCGCAGGCGAACAGGGCGGCGCGCGGCGCCGCTTCGGCCTGGAGGGATACCCGGGCGGCGCCGCCCGCACCGGTGGTCGCGGCGATCCGATAGCCCTCGGCGGCCGGGTCCCGGATGGCCGCGGCGCCGCCGTCCCCGGGCTCGGCCGCCGAGACGACGACCGCCGGAAGGCCCGCCGGCGGGGGACCGGGCCGGATCGGCCAGGCCACGCCGCTGCGGGCGGCGACCTCCTCCCGCAGCACCCGCACCGCCTCGGCCCGGGCGCCCGTCCAGTCCTCGGGGCAGACCAGCACCGCGTTCTGCAGATCGAGCATGGGGTTGGGGGTACGGGCCGGGCAGGGCAGGACCTGCAGCGCGGAGGCGGACCCTGGAGCGGATCACTCGGAGCCACCCGCGGGCGGGGGGCGCGCCCGCGGAGTGCCGCGGACGAGGAAGGCATCCGTCCTGGACGAGGTCCTCTCCGCGTTGGGGACCCTGGCGGCCGAAGCCGCCCGCGCCGAACGCCAGAAGCGGGCGGGCGAGCAGCCCCCTCCGGGGGGAAGCTCACGGGTTGCGGCCGCGGACCCGCGGGCGCGGGTGGTGCCTGGGCTGTTCTCTGATGGCAAGATCTCCCCCGGAAAAGCGCCGGAACTGCTGGGGCTCGCACGTTGCGCCCTCCTGGATCTCCTGATCCGTCGGCAAGTGGTATGGCTGATCCTCCGGAAGAGTGTCGCCGAAGACGTGCCGACCCTGCAGCGAGGGAAGGGTGATGAAGATGAAAGTCATCCGTGGCTTAGCGTCAATCGCCTTCCTGGCCCGTGCCGAACCACTTGGCTGCTGAAAGATATTCGCGGCGCGTAACTCTGACTCGCGCGTGCACCTTCGATCGTTTGTGGGCACGGTTTACCCATCCCCCGATCTCCCCCGGGTGCAGGTTAGCCCTGCGGCCTATTTTCGTGACAGCGCTGTTCCAGCGGGCCGCACCTGACGGACGGAAGCGCGTACTCCCCGAGAACCGGGTGGATGGCCGATCCGACCGCGTCCTGGGCGTCCGGTGCGGCGAAGGCCGCCTCGTGGGCAGCGCGGAGCGTCCGGTCCCCGCCGGACGGGCCGCCGGACGGAGGACCGCGGCGGATCCCCGCCCCCGCCGCGCGCCAGGCCATCGCTGCCCACGGCCGTCGGGCCCCGCGTCGCCCGACTCCGGCGAGACCCCCGGGTTCTCGAACCCCGGCCTCCGGACCGCCGGCCGGCTCACACCCCTCCGCGCCCGTCAGGCGTTCAACGCCTGGATGTCTCCCAGAAACAGCACCGCCCCCGTCTGGTGGTCGACGATGGCGCAGAAAAAGGGTCGGTCGACATCCATGGGGATCGCCTGCGGCGGCAGCGCGACGGCCGTCGCGGTGATGCCGATCGACGTCGCCGCCGCGGCGGTGGTCCCCGTCTCGTCCACCTGCAGGAACGTCTTTTGCACCACGCTGGAGACGTCGCAGCCGGCCGGGCAGAGCCCCGAGAAGTCGGCCTGGGCGGTGAAGGCGTCCGCCATGCCGAGGGCGCCCAGGGGGGCGGCCAGTTGGTCGGTGTCGCGGATGGTGAAGCGGGGCAGGGTCAGGGCGACCTGGTGCGGTTGGAGCTGGGCCTGCCAACCGGCCCACGCGGTCGCGATGTCCGTCGGCAGGCCCCCGCCCGGGCCCGGAAGCAGGATCTCCATGCTGAAGCGGCCGCCCGCGTACGGCAGGGAGGCGAGTTGGCCCGCGGGCACCTGCGCATAGGCGATCGGGCCCGTGCGCGACATCATCGGGAGCGACTCGGCCCGGCCGCCGCGATCCGTGAAGGTGCCCGGACGGGTGTCGGCGGCGGTGAACGCGGTCTGCCACTTCCCCTGGAAGTACACCGCGTTGAGCAGCATGAGCACGCCGTTGGCCGGCAACTGTCCGACGAGCGTGGGGATCTTTCCCGCCGTGTGCTGGTCCACCCAGCCGTTGATCTCGCCCGCCGTGCCGGGATTGCGGAAGTCGACCGTGGCGAGCTTGGCGTTGTAGTAGAGGGCGTTGGTCTGCAGGAAGGCCGGCAGCAGGGCCACCCCCGCGTTCGCCCAGAGGGAATTGGCGATGTCCAGGGTGACCCCGCCGCCCGGGGCCGTCAGGGCCGCAAGGAGGGCCGCGTTGCCGCCGTTGACCGCCGCCATCCCGAGGCCCTGCACGTGCAGCACGTGGGCCATCTGGGCGGCGGTGTCGCCCCGCGCCCCGTTGTACAGCATCGAGAGGTCGATCGCCAGACTCGGCGGCGAGATGAAGACGTTTCCGGTGCGCCCACCCGCGGTCAGCTGCTGGAGCAGCCCGAAGCCGAGCTGGTTGTCCGCGGCGGCCACCGGTCCGGCCAACGCGGGAGAGGCGGAGCGGCCCGGCGCGTTCGGGGCGACCGGCACGGCTCCGCAGGCCGCCGCCCCGCCCAGCACCGCCACGGCCAGGGCCGCGGTCCCGACCGCCCGGAGCACGCCGGCACCCCTGGCCCGCATCGGCCCCGACCCCCTCGCGGGGGATTGGACGGTGGCCTGGTGGCTCCGGTTCCCTCGGACGGCGGCGCCCGCGTCCCTCGCGACGGCCATGGGGTCCGATGGCCCCACGCCCTGCGGCAGGCCCCGGCTCTCGACCGGCCAATGCCGGGCGGCGGGGGCGGTGGGCGGATGGACCTGTTCGTGGACCCGGTGGCGGGCAGCGACGGCAACCCGGGCACCCGGCGGGAGGCCGCGTTCGCCACGGTGGCCAGGGCCCTGGCCGCGGCGGAGGGCGCGCGCGCGACCATCCGGCTGCGCGGGGGCGTCCATGCGTTGGCGGCTCCGCTCCGCGTGGGCGCGGCCCACTCGGGCCTCACCGTGGCGGCCGAGGACGGGGAGCGGCCGGTGCTGAGCGGGGGACGCCGCGTCGGCCCGTGGCGAAGGGCCGAGGTCGCGGGCCTGCCGGCGTGGGCGGCGCCGGCGGGCGGCCGCCGCTTCCGGCAACTGTGGGTCGACGGCGAGCGGCGCCCCCGGCCCCGGCTGCCGAAGGCGGGCCGCGGGTTCCTGCGCATCGCCGGCGTGCCCGACGCGACGCCGGAGACCCCGTGGAACGTGGGGCAGGCCCGGTTCGCCTTCGCGCCCGGCGACGTCCGCGCGTCCTGGCGGAATCTCGCCGACGTCGAGGCGGTGGTTCTCCACTTCTGGGTCGACTCGCACCTACCACTGCGCGCGGTCGACGAGGCCGCGGCCGTGGCGTCGACGGCGCGCACCGGCATCTTCCGCCTGCGGGACGACGACCGGGCGACGGGCGCCCGTTACTACCTGGACAACGTGGCGGAGGCCCTCACCGAGCCGGGGGAATGGTATCTGGACCGCGCGGCGGACACGGTCCTGTATCTGCCACGGCCCGGCGAGGACCCGGAGGCGGTGGCCGCCGTCGCGCCGGCGTTGGCGGAACTCCTCGTGGTCGACGGGGCGGAGGGCGTCACGCTGCGCGGTCTGACCTTGGCGCACGCCGAGTGGGAGCCGCCGGCGGAGGGCCCGGGCGGCACGCCGCAGGCGGCGGTGGACGTGCCGGGGGCCGTCCGCCTGCGCGACGCGCGCGGCTGCGTGTTCGAGGACTGCGCCGTCCTTCAGTGCGGCACGTACGGCGTGGAGGTGGGGCCGGGGTGCGCCGGGGTGAGCCTGCGGCGGTGCCGCCTGGCCGACCTGGGGGCCGGCGGGGTGCGCGTGGAGGCGGGCAGCTCCGGCACGGAGGTGACGGCGTGCGAGATCGCCCACCTGGGCCGCATCTTCCACGCGGGGGTGGGCGTGCTGATCCGGGACAGCGCCGGCAACCGCGTGGCCGACTGCCACATCCACGACCTGTATTACACGGCGGTGTCGGTGGGTTGGGTGTGGGGCTACGGGCCAGCGCACGGGGGGGACAACCACGTCGTGCGCAACCACATCCACGACGTCGGCCACGGCTTGCTCAACGACATGGGCGGCATCTACACCCTGGGGGCCCAGCCGGGCACGGTGCTGCGCGGCAACCGCATCCACGACGTCCGCTCGCACGGCTACGGGGGCTGGGGCATCTACACGGACGAGGGCAGCGCGGGCATCGTCATCGAGGACAACCTGGTCTACCGCACCAAGACGGGAGGGTTCCACCAGCACTACGGCCGCGACAACCTGGTGCGCAACAACGTGTTCGTGGACGCGGCCGAGGGCCAGATCCAGCGCTCCCGCATCGAGGCGCATCGGTCCTTCACGTTCGAGCGCAACATCGTGGCCTTCACGGCCGGCCCGGTGCTCCACGGCGACTGGCGCGAGCCGGCGGCATTCTTCGACCACAACCTGTACTGGGACGCGACCGGCCGCCCCCTCGACTTCGGGCGCGGCCGATCGTTCGCCGAGTGGCAGGGCCTCGGCATGGACCTCCACTCGGCGGTCGGCGACCCGCGCTTCGTCGACTGGGCCGGCGGAGACTTCCGCCTCCGCCCCGACTCCCCGGCGCCCGCCCTGGGCTTCCGCCCGTTCGAGGCGGGGCCGGCGGACGGGTGACGGGCCGTGGCCGCGATGGGCTACGGCGCGGCGAGCGGCCACGCCCGAAGCCGGGTCACGGCCGAGCCGCGGCCGAAGAGGCCGATCCAGCCGGCGTTCCACGTCCCGTAGGCGCGGCAGGTCCGCGTGCCCCGGCCGCCGAGGAAGACCTCCACCACCGACCGGTCCACGAACACGGAGACGGCGGACGGGCCCTGCTCGCGGGCCCCCCACCGCACGGGCGGGGCGCCCGGGAGGAGGATGCCGGCCTCGCCGTCCTCGGCCCACGCGAACGACGCCTCGAGCTCGAAGCAGCCACCGGGGGGTACCTCAAGCCGGGCCGGCGTGTCCGGCGACGTGCCCGAGAGGTCCGGGGGCGGCAGGTCCGTCGCCGGACCGCGGAGCGCTGCCAGTTCGACGGGTGGCGCCGCGCCGAGCGTGCCATCCGGCAGGACGGACAGCACGCGCGGCAGCGACAGCGCGCCGCTCCAGCCCGCGCGCACCTGCTCGGCCACCGGGCGCGTCTCGCGCACCCAGCCCCAGGCCAGGCGGCGTCCCGCGGCATCCTCGAGCGTCTTGACCGCGTACAGGGCGCCCGCGTCGCAGACCCCTGCGGCCTCGGGCATGAAGCGCAGGCCCTGGCGGCGCCCGATGGCCCATGCCGTCTGGCCGCGGGAGGAGAGCAGCACGTGCCGCCCGCCCAGGGCGAAGAGGTCGGGGCACTCGTCCCGCGGGGCCGGGCCACCCGCGCACAGGGGATGGAGGTAGGTCCAGCGGCGCAGGTCCTCCGACCGATACAGGAGCGGATGGCCGGAGCCATCCGGCAGGTCGGCGCCGAGGGCCATGAGCCAGAGGTCGCCCTCGCGCCAGACGCACGGATCCCGGAAGGTCTCCCCAAGGCCCGCCGGGCGCTGGTCGCGGCCGATGACCGGGCCGCGTTCGTGCTTCGACCAGACGGTCAGGTCGGCGCTTTCCGCCAGGCACTGGACCTGCGGCTCCACGCCGGTGTACAGGGCGTGGTGGCGACCGCCGTCGGCGACCACGCACCCGGTCCAGCACCCGCCCGCGTCCGGGCCGCCGGGCGAAGGTTCGAGCGCCTCCGGCTCCGGCGCCCAGCGCACGAGGTCGGCGCTCTGCGCGTGGCCCCAATGGATGTCGCCCCAGTACGGGCGGCCGGGATGGTGCTGGAAGAAGATGTGGTAGCGTCCCCGCGCGAAGAACGGGACGGGGTCGTTCATCCATCCGGGCTCCGGGAGGAAGTGGAACCGCGGCCGGTCCGGATCGGAACGGGCGTGCGCCAGGGCGTCCGGGCGCGCCGCCAGGAGGGCTTCGAACTCCGCCCGGCCGGCCCCGTCCTCCACGCCCGGTTCCCCCTCCGAGGCGGCTTGCGGCCGGCGGTTCGCGGGGCGGGTCCCGGACCCTCCAGGCCGTCAGTAGATGCGCCGGCCGAGCAGCGACGCGACCAGTTCGACGGCCAGCGCCGCGGTCCGGTTCCGCTCGTCGAGGATCGGGTTGAGCTCGACCACATCGACGCTGTCCACGAGGCCGCTGTCCGCCAGGAGCTCCATGGCCAGGTGTGCCTCGCGGTACGTGATGCCGCCCGGCACCGGCGTTCCGACGCCCGGCGCATACAGCGGGTCGAGCACGTCCAGGTCGACGCTGAGGTGAAACGGGAGGCGCCCGCCGGCGCTGGCGACGCCGATGGCCCGCGCCACGGCGGGGCCGGCGCCGCGCTGATCGATCTCCTTCATCGTCAGGACCGTGACCCGCGAGGCGTGGATCGCGGCACGCTCCGGAGCGTCCAGCGCCCGCACCCCGACGAGGACGGCCCGGTCCTCGGCGGCGGTGGGGCCGGGGCCGAGGGCCACCAGCTCCGGCGCGCCCCGTCCCGTCGCGACGGCCAGGGCCATGCCGTGGATGTTCCCGCTCGGCGTGGTGGCCTCGGTGTTGAAGTCCCCGTGCGCGTCCAGCCACACGACCCCGCCCTGGCGGCCCGCCAGCCGCCGCCCGGCCAGCACACCGATGGTCAGGCTGTGGTCGCCCCCCAGGACCAGCGGCATCGCGCCGGCGGCGAGCGCGGCGCGCACCGACTCGGCGAGCCGGCCGCAGGCCGCGGCGATCTCCGGCAGGTAGCGCAGGCGCTGCCGCGGCTCGCTGCGGGCCTCGGGGACCGGCACCTCGATGTTGCCGGCATCCACCGCCTCGTGCCCCAGCCCCGCGATGACCTCGTGCAGGCGGGCGTAGCGCAGGGCGCTCGGGCCCATATCCGTGCCCCGCCGGCCGGCTCCGAGGTCGACCGGCACGCCGACCACCCGCACCCGCACCGCTCCCAGCCCCCCGGCCACCCATGGTATCCCACGCCGACCGTTCCAAATGACGGGCCGTAGGGCGGGGAGCGGCCGCCCCCCGGACGGAGGAAGGGCCGGCTCGGCCGAGAACCCCGGCGGCATTGGGGCCGTGGCCTCCCGGGCATGGCCCGCCGCCTGCTCCGCGAACGACACGGGACCGGCTGCGCGCCGGATTCCGGACGGAGGTGAGGGCATGGCCGCGCGGGCGGTCCCGCCGCCCCCTCCGAGCCCCGGGGCTCCGTCCGCGACCGTTCCGGGTGCGGCGCGGCGCCTGTTTCGGAACGTCGCCGCCCTGCGGCGCGCGGCGGCGCGGCTGATCCGCGCCGAGGCGGCGTGGGCCGGCGGGGAGGTCCGCCAGGAGTTCGTCCTCTCCAACCTGCGCGCCATCGTCCTCTTCGCCGGCGCGCTCTTCTGCGCCCTTCTGGCGTTGGCCATGGGCGGCCTGATCGCGGTGGTGGCCGCACCGGCCGGCGCGCGCGTATGGGTGGCCGCCGGCCTCACCGCCGGCTGGCTCGCGATGGCTCTGATCCTGGCCCTGGCCGCGCGCTCGCGACTCCGCCTGGAGCCTCGGCGCGTCTTGGGGCCCCTGGAGGAGGACCTGCGATGGGCAGGCCGGCTCTTGCGGCGGGTGTGGAACTAGAGGAGGCGCGCCGCGAGATGGCGGCCGCCGTGGACGGCGTGGCGGAGAGCCTCGACGATCTGGGCCGGCTCCTGCGCGAACGGCCGCTCCTGGGCATCGCCGTTGGCCTGCCCGTCGCGGCGCTCGCCGTGCTCGTCGCCTGGCGCCTGCCGGGCGTCCGCAAGGGCGGGTCGAGGCTGCGGAACGCCGCCCTGTCCGCCTTGGCCAGCGCCGCGGTGGGCGCCGCGGCCGCGCTCGCGGTCCAGCGCGCGCTGCGACGCGCCGCCCCGGCCGGGGAGCCTGCCCGGGCGGGGCAGCCCGCGGCGGCCGCCCCCCGGGCGCTTCCCCGGGGGGCCGGCGGGCCGTCGCGTCAGGCGTAAGCTGCGTTCAGCGACCGTTCCAGGGTCGCGAGCAGCGGCTCGAGGTCGGAGGGTGTGGTCGCCCGCAGGGCGGAGGACCTGGACATCAGGTCGAAGAGCTGGAAGGCGACCGGCGGGCCGGCGCCGAGCCCAGGCCAATCCTGATATGCGACGAGATAGTGGGCCCAGTCCCCGATGCCGGGCTGGACGTGGGCGGCCTGCTCGGGCGCGGACCAGTACCGGGCCTGCACCGCGGCATCCGCGAGGACCGGGGCAGCCAGGGTCGGCCCGAGCGTGCCCGCCTGCCGGCCGTATTGCCACACGGCGAACTGGACGGTGGCGGCCGTGATGGCCGGCGGCGCCGTGGGGATGCCGGCCGCGGGTAGGCCGTTCCCCGATTCGGCGATCAGGCGCATGCCCTCCAGCTGGACCGGGATCGCCGGGGCGACCGGCAGCCGCGGCAGGCGGGAGTAGCGCCATCCGGCCGGCGGGACGGAAGGGTAGAGGACGAAGTCCATCGCGGCCCCCTCGCGGCCCGCCGCGGAGCCGCCCGCGGACCGCTGGAGGCGACGGTCCGGGGCCCCGTACCGCGTTGCGAAGGCGGTCAGCGCGGAGAGCCCCTGGACGGCGCCGGGGTTGGTGAGGCTGAAGCGGCCGTCCTTGACCAGCCACCCGCCGTACCCGGCCACGAACGCCTGCGTGAGCAGGCCATTCGTGAGGGCGCCGAAGAGCGGCACCGTGACCGTCCTGCCCGAGCCGGAGGCGACGGGCACCGTGCTCGTGCCCAGCAGCGGCGGGAACGGCCCGTAGAGGCCCTGCGCCCGCAGGGCCGGGGCCGCCGCGAGGAGCGCGTCGCCCGCGGCGGCCAGGTCGGCGAAGGTCCAGCCCGCCGCGGGGGGCGCCACGCCTGCCGCCGCGAACGCAGGCGGGCGATACGCCAGGACGAGGGGGGTGGCCGAGAGGGGCATGCCGCAGACCTGCCCATGCACGGTGAACGCGCCGAGGGCTCCCGCCAGCACCGTGGCCGGCTGGAAGTTGTCCAGGTGCAGCGCCTCGTCGAGCGGATACAGTCGGGTCCGCCAGCTCTGGGCGTAGAGCGCCGGTTGGAGTTCCCGCGCGACCGCCCAGAAGGGCATCCGGTTCTGGGCCCGCAGGGCCACGGCGCTGTCGGCGGAAACCGGAGCGATCGAGCGGTCGAACCGCCCGAACGCGGCCGCGTCCGCGGCGGTGGTGCCGTTCCCGAGGTAGAGCTCCGTGCCCGTGCCCGGGGTGGCCCCCACGGCGGGTCGGCGGGCCCCCGCCCGTGGGGAGCACCCCCCGAGGGCGCCGGCGGCCGCCAGCGCCAGCAGGGCCCGCCGCGACACGATCCCGGAGGGCCGTGCTGCCATACGCCCATACGCACCCTTCCGGCCAAGGCGGTCGCGGCTCCGGCGGCGAGAAGGCGGCGCCCGGCGGAGGGCCGTTCGGCGGCGGCCCTCCCGGTTCCCCCCGGATTCCCACGCGCCCCACCTCCCGGGGCGCGCGCCCGCCGCATGGCTGGATGCCGGACCGCGCCGCGGCTTCCCGCGCAGGGTCGTCCCCGTCCGGGGGCGAAACCAGGGGCCGGCGGGCGCCCCGGCGGCGCCGCCCAGCGGATGGGAGGACTGCCCCGATGCCGTCCCCGACAGGCCCCGCGCCCACGGCTCCGACCGTGCCGGCCGCCGCGTCGGAGTCCGCCGGCCGCCCCGGGAGGCCGGACCTGAAGATCCGCAGCCGGGTCGCGCACGAGGGGCCGTTTCGCGCGCCGAACCGGGCCATGCTGCGGGCCGTGGGCTTCACCGACGAGGACTTCGAGCGGCCGCTCGTCGGCGTGGCCAGCGCCTGGAGCGAGGTGACACCCTGCAACGTCCACCTCGACCGGGTGGCGGCCTCCGCGAAGGCGGGAGCGCGGGCCGCGGGCGGGGCGCCCCAGATCTTCAACACCATCACCGTGTCCGACGGCATCGCCATGGGCCATGAGGGCATGCGCTACTCGCTGCCGAGCCGCGAGGTCATCGCGGACTCGATCGAGATCGTCGTCGGGGCCCAGCGCATGGACGCCCTCGTCGCGATCGGCGGCTGCGACAAGAACATGCCCGGCTGCATGATGGCCATCGGCCGCTGCGGCGTCCCCGCCGTGTTCGTGTACGGGGGCACCATCCTGCCCGGGCTGCACGCCGGGCACGAGGTGGACATCGTCAGCGCGTTCGAGGCGGTGGGCCAATACAACGCCGGCCGCATCGGCGCCGCGGAGCTCCACGCGGTGGAGTGCGCGGCCTGCCCCGGCCCCGGGGCGTGCGGCGGCATGTACACGGCGAACACGATGGCGTCGGCCATCGAGGCGCTGGGCATGAGCCTGCCGGGGAGCGCGTGCCACGTCGCGGTGTCCGAGGACAAGCTGGCCGATGCCGCGGAGGCCGGCCGCGCCGTCCTCGGCCTGCTGGAACGGGGCATCTACCCGCGCGACATTCTCACGCGTGCCGCCTTCGACAACGCCATCGCGGTCGGGATGGCGCTGGGCGGGTCGACCAACCTGCTGCTCCACCTCATCGCGATCGCGCGCACGGTCGGCGTCGACCTGCGCCTCGACGACTTCGAGCGGATGCGGAAGCGCGTCCCGCACCTCTGCGACCTGCGACCGAGCGGGAGCATGGTGATGAAGCACCTGGGGGCGGCCGGCGGCGTGCCCGCGGTGATGCGGCTCCTGCTGGAGCACGGTCTCATCGACGGCGAGTGCCTCACCGTCACGGGGCGGACCGTGGCCGAGAACCTCGCGGACGCCCCCGGGCTGCGGCCCGGCCAGCGCGTGGTGGCTCCGTTCGACCAGCCGCTCCGGCCGACCGGCCCGCTCGTCGTGCTGCGCGGGAACCTGGCGCCGGAGGGCGCCGTCGCCAAGGTCTCGGGCCTGAGGCGCACGGCCATCACGGGCCCTGCCCGGGTCTTCGACTCCGAAGAGGACGCGACCGCGGCCGTCGTCGCCGATCGAGTGCGGCCGGGCGACGTCGTGGTCATCCGCTACGAGGGGCCCCGGGGCGGGCCGGGCATGCGCGAGATGCTGGCCATCACCGCCATCGTGGTGGGCAAGGGGCTGGGGGAGCAGGTCGGGCTGATCACCGACGGTCGGTTCTCCGGCGGCACCCACGGGCTCGTGGTGGGCCATGTCGCGCCCGAGGCCCAGGTCGGGGGTCCGATCGCCCTCCTGCGGGACGGCGACCGGGTGACCATCGACGGGGAGGCGGGCCTGCTCTCGGTCGACCTGTCGGAGGAGGAGTTGGCGCGCCGCGGCGCCGGGTGGACGGCACCCGCGCCCCGCTACGCGTCGGGGGTCCTCGCCAAGTATGCGCGGCTGGCCTCCTCCGCGGCCGAGGGGGCGGTCACCGGCTGACGGAGGTGCGGGAGGCCGGGGCCGTCCGCCCCGGCCGCGACATCACGCGGCTGCGCAGACCGGTTCGCGTGCTCCGGCGCCGACCGTGCCCCCCTGCGCGGACGGGCCCCCGGACGCCGGCACGGGGCCGACGCACGGGGGATACGCCGCCCAGACCGCGGCGACGGCGACGCTCAGGTCGCCCGACTGAATGGCCCATGTCCCGACCACGACCACGGCTTGGCCCGGCCGGAGGTCGGCCGCTGGCGCTCCCTGCAGCCGGACGAGGCCCTCGGGCGTGCTCAGCCCCCCATCCGCGGTGCAGTCCGCGGCGCGACAGGCGGCGGGCGCGACGACGGTGCCGCGCACCGCGATCTGCCCGGCGCCGAGCGCGGGCCCGGGGAAGGGCCAGCAACGCGGGGCGGCCGCCGGGGAGGCCGGGAGGAGCGGGCACGCCACGGCGGCCGGGCCCCGTGGCTCCGCCACGACGGCGGGGGCGAGGGACGAGGCGCGGGGCGCG
>JAJYVV010000060.1 GCA_021791815.1 Bacillota bacterium
CGCGCTCTCGGCCGGACTGCGCGCCCTGCCGGCCCCGCGGTCCGCCACCGCGCTGGCGGCCGGCCGCTCGGACCACCCCGCCGCCGCCGCGCTGCGCCCGGCGGCGACGCTCTGGGTGCGCGCCGAGGGTGCGCCGGCCTTCCTGCTGGGCCGGCCCGACCTGCCTTGCGACGCAGACACGGGCCTGCCCGTGGGCCCCGCCGCCTGGCTGGACTGTGCGCCGGGCGCCCGCCTGCAGGCGGAGCCGCTCGCCGCCTGGGTCGGGACGGGCGGTGCAGCTGGCGCCGCCATGTTCCAGGGCGCGCTGCTGCGGGCGCTCGCTGCCGACCGGCGGGAGGAGGAGGCCGAGAAGGCGCGCCGTGCCGAGCGGCGCGCGGGGGCGGCCGCCGCGGCCCTGGAGGGCGGGGTGCGCAGGCTCGGCTCGCTGCTGGGCCACGGAGGCCCCGTGGCGGAGGCCGGCGGCCCGTGGGCCACGGCCTGCGCCGCCGTGGCGGCCCATCTCGGGCTACCCGCCGCCGCGCCCGCCCGGCCGGCCGTCGAGCCCCGGCCGGACCCCGCCGCGCTGGCGGAGGCCCACGCGGCCGCCCATGGTCTTCGGCTGCGCCCCGTCTCCCTGACCGGCACGTGGTGGAAGGGCGACCACGGCCCCCTGCTGGCCTGGCGCCGCGAGGACATGGCTCCGGTCGCGCTCCTGCCCGGGCGGCGCGGATACCGCCTGCTGGACCCCGCCGCGGGCACGGCGGCGCCGCTCCGCCGGGCGGATGCCGCGACCCTGGCGCCGGGTGCCTGGATGCCCTACCGGCCGTTTCCGGAAGGGCCCCTGCGCCCGGCGGCGATCCTCGGCTACCTGTGGCCCCTGCTCCGCGGCGAGCTGCCCGTGCTCCTTTGGGGGGGCCTGGCGGTGGGTGTGCTCGCCGCCGTCGTCCCCATCCTCACGGGGGTCCTGGTCGGCGCGGTGATCCCGGGCGGGCACCGGGCGGGCCTCGCGGCGCTGGCCGCGGCACTCGGGGGCGCGGCGCTCGCCGGGGCCTGCTTCACCCTGGCGCAGCGCCTCGTCCTGCTGCGCGCCCAGGGACGCATCGGTCCGGCCCTGCAGGCCGCGCTCTGGGACAGGCTGCTCTCGCTCCCTCCCTCGTTCTTCCGGGGCATGGCCGCCGGGGACATCGCCCAGCGCGCCAACGCGTTCGATGTCCTGGTGGACGCCCTGGGCGGCACCCCGGCCTTCACCCTGTGGAGCGGCGTATTCGCGCTCTGCAGCGGCGCCCTGCTGCTGTATTACGACGCGGCGCTGGCCGCGGCCGCCCTCGGCCTGGCGGTCGCGGCGGCCGGCGCGGTGCTCCTGTTCGCGGATCGGGCGCGACGCCACTTCCGCCTGGCCTACGCGGCCTCCGGACGGGTGGCGGGGCGTGTCCTGGAGCTCCTGGTCGGGATGCCGAAGCTCCGCGCCGCCGGCGCGGAGCGGCAGGCCTTCGCCCACTGGGCGGGCGAGTATGCCCAGCAACGCGCGGAGGCCCTGCGCGCCGGCAGCGGCGAGGTCGCCCTGCAGACCCTGAGCGCCGCGCTGCCCGCGGCGGCCCTGGCCGTCATCCTGGCCCTGCTGGTGGGGCATTCCGTACCGCCGGCCCTGCCCGTCAGCCGGTTCCTCGCCTTCAACGCGGCGTTCGGCCAGCTCCTGGGCGCCGTACTAGGGGCGGGCCCCGCCATGCTTCAGGCGGGGTCCGTGCTCCCCCTCTTCGAGCGCGTGCGCCCGATCCTGGAGGCCCGGCCCGAGACGGCCGCGGCCAGCGCGGATCCCGGCGAACTCGTCGGAGCCGTGGAATGTCGTCGCCTGTCCTTCCGGTACTCCCCCGACGGGCCGCTCGTCCTGCACGATGTGTCCTTCCACGCCGATCCGGGAGAGTTCATCGCCTTGGTCGGGCCGTCCGGTTCGGGCAAGTCGACCCTGTTCCGCCTGCTGCTGGGGTTTGATACGCCGGAAAGCGGCGGCGTCTTCTACGACCGCCAGGACCTCTCCCGGCTCGACCTGCGGGCGGCGCGCCGCCAGATCGGCGTGGCGCTGCAGAGCAGCCGGCTCATGGCGGGGACGATCTACGACAATATCGCCGGGGGCATGCGCGTCACCATGGACGAGGCCCGCGAGGCCGCGCGCCTCGCCGGACTCGACCGCGACCTGGAGTCCATGCCCATGGGTCTGTTCACCTACGTGGTCGACGGTGGGGGCACGCTCTCGGGCGGCCAGCGGCAGAAGGTGCTCCTGGCACGGGCCCTCGTCAAGCGCCCCCGCATCCTGCTGCTGGACGAGGCGACGAGCGCCTTGGACAATCGGGCCCAGGAGGCCGTGCGCGAGAGTCTGGATGCGCTCCATGCCACGCGGATCGTGATCGCGCACCGGCTGAGCACGATCCGGCGAGCCGACCGCATCTACGTGCTGGAGGCCGGGGCGGTGGTCCAGGAGGGGACCTACGAACAGCTGCTGGCCGAAGGCGGGGTGTTCGGCCGCCTGGTCCAGCGGCAACTGTCCGGGCAGGGTCAGCCGGGGGCCACCATCCGGACGTAGCGCTCCCGCGTCACGTGGTCGACGAGCACGATCGCGTCGCGCCCGCCGAAGCGCCCGCCCACCACCAGCGGCGGCACCGTGCCGAACGGGCTGGGGAAGGAGCCGGCCGGCACCAGCTGCCCGGCCTGCAGCGCATAGAGGGTCACCACGGCGCCCTGGGGGCCCTCCCCGGTCACGGCGACCTCCGGACGGCCCCCGACCGACAGGGCGGTCACGGTGCGGTCCTCCTCGAAGGGCAGGGGGAGCGTGGTGACGGCCACCAGACCACGGGTGGCGCTCCAGTCGAGCAGGCTGACCCCGGAGAGGCCCTGTCCGGCGTCGTACCAGTTGTAGAGGGCGAGGGGGACCCCGCCGGAGGAGGGCCCGGCGAAGAGGGGGGACAGGGGGGAGGGGACCTGGACCGAATCCCGCGCCACCAGGGCGCCGGGGCCCGGCGTGAACAGCACGTAGCCGGTGAAGTTCGATGTCGGCTGGGACACGGCTCCCAGCACCCCGCCCGCCTCCCCGCCGAAGGCCCCGAGCAGCAGGGACTGCGGCTGGATGCCGGGGTTCGGCACGTCCTGCCGCTGCAGCCCGGGTGCGGAGAACAGGTCCAGGCGGGCGGCGGTGAGCAGCCCGATCTCGCCGGACGCGCCCGCCCCGGCCCCGCCCGCCAGGGCCGTGACCTGGCCCGTGCCCACCACGCTGCGGGCCGGCGCGAGCTGGGAGCCCTGCCAGTCGAGCAGGGTCAGCGCGTACCCCGTGGCGCTGGCCTCCACCGCCGCGAGGTCGTCGCCGCCGGGGACCGGCACCGCCGCCAGCCAGTCCGCCGGGGCGGCCAGGGTACCGCCGCCGGCGGCCCGCCAGCCCGCCGTCCCGGCCGTCCCGGCCGCCCGGTTCGAGCCGCCCAGATGCAGCACCAGGGCGACGGCCCCCAGCACCGCCACCGCGACCACGGCGACCGCCGCCTGCCACCGCGGGCGCGGACGGGCCGGAGCCCGTTCGGGCCGGGCCGCGGCGCCGTCCGGCGGCGGGGGCAGCGGTCCCGTGCCGCCGGGGCCGGCGGCGGCCCCCGCGCCGGGCGCGGGCAGCACGCCGCTCGCCGTCAGGGGGTTGCCGCAGTCGCCGCAGAAGCGGCTCCCCGGCTCGTTGCCGGACCCGCAGAGGGGGCAGCGGACCGCTTCCATGCCCTAGCCGTCCCCCCCGGGGCGCTCGGCCCGCGCCAGGAACGTGGCGACGGTCGCCGCCGGCACGGCCCAGGCGAGCCCCGCCACCCCGGCCGAGATGGCGGCGAGGATGCCGCGCACGCGCCCATCCCTCCCCACGACCGCACCCCCGGAAACCCCGGGCTCCAACACCGAACTCAGCGTCGCGACGCCCCCGCCGGCCGTGCGGACGATGCCGGGCCGGAGGGCCGGGGCCTGTCCCTCGGCCTCGGCCCCCAGGATCCAGACGGGCTCCCCGTCCTGCAAGGGGGGCCCGAGGCGCAGGGCCGCCGGGCCTGCCGCCTCCACCGCGAGGACCGCCACGTCGAGCGGGCTGACGCTCGAACCCGAAGGCTGCCCGTAGGCCGCCACGGTACCGCCCAGCCGCCTCCCGTCGGGCAGCAGCACGCCCACCTCCCGCGCCACCACCCGGGCGCCCGCCGCCGTCCCGCGGCCGGAGCCCGGCGCCTGGGCCAGGACCCAGGCCGGCAGGCCGCTTTCCGGCAGCGTCGCCGCCGTGACGACGTGGGCCGCCGTCACGACGCGACCCGGAGCGGCGAACCATCCGCTGCCCACCGCCGTGGCCGACCTCGGCAGGGCACCCGCTCCGGGCGGCCAGGCCACCGTCACGGAGACGAAGGGCTGCGCGAACGCGCCCAGGAGCGGTGCGGATGCGGGCGCGGCCCACGGACGGGCACAGCCCGCCGCCCCGAGGGCAGATCCCGCCGCCAGCGCGAGGAGGCGCCGCCGGGTCGGGGGGCTCACGGCGCGTTCCACCCCGGCGGCGCCATGCCGACGAAGGCGCCGCGGAGGCGTTCCGCCGGCAGGGTGGGAGCCGTCCAGGGCGCGTCGGGCTCCGGGGGGACGGCCGCGGCGAGCACGCGGCGCTCGCCGCAGAACGTCAGGAACGCGAGCAGGGCGCCGTCCGCCTCGCCCCCGCCCAGCAGCACCGACGGGCGGAGCCGTGGACCCGGCCCGAGCAGGTCGACGCGTTCCGGACGGCGGTCGCGCCAGTAGGCCGCGGGAAGGACGATCCCGGTGTCGGCGGGCTCCGCCCCGGCGCGGCGGCGCTCGTGCGGGCCGGCGAGGCGCATCCCGCAGACCGTGCAATACGAGCGGCCGGGCGGCCGCTGGTCCGCCCCGCAGACGGGGCAGGGCCCCGCGCCCTCCGCCAGGCGGCTCGCCAGCAGCATGTCCAGGAGGGCCCACTCCCCCGGCGCGGCCGGCCGGGCGCCCGCCGCGGCGAGGCCGGCGCGGGCCTCCTCCGCCGTCGGCCTGCGGCCGGGAACCCGCTCCAGCATACGGTCGACCAGGGCGGCCGTCACCTGCCCCACCTCGGGGCGGAGCGAGGCGAGCGGCGGGAAGTCGAACGGCGGTTCCGCCGTGGGGTCGCGCCCGGTGAGCAGGTGGTGCACGGTCGCGCCCAGGGCGTAGATGTCGCTGGCCGGCTCGGCCGCACCCCGGTACTGCTCCGGGGGCGAGTAGCCGGGGGTGCCGATGCGGGTCGCGTCCCCCGCGGCCCCCGGGCGCGCCAGCCCGAAGTCCACCACCTTCACCCGACGGCCGGCGAGCACGAGCACGTTGGCCGGCTTGACGTCGCGGTGCAGCACCGGCGGGCGCCGCGCGTGCAGGTAGGCGAGGACGTCCGCGACCTGCGCGGCGAGGGCGGTCACGGCGGACGGCGGCAGGGGCGCCCCGGAGAGGGCGAGGTGGTCGGAGAGCAGGCCGCGCAGGTCCACCCCGTGGACGTATTCCATGACCAGGTAGTAGCGGCTGCCCTCCACCAGGCGGTCGTAGACCTGGGGTATGGCGGCATGCGCCAGCTGGGCCAGCACCTCCGCCTCCGTGTGCCAGCGCCGCAGGGCCTGTTCCTGCTCTCCCGCGCCCGAGACGGAGACCGCCATTTCCTTCAGGGCACAGGGCCGGCCCGCCAGGCGCAGGTCGCGGACCCGGTAGACGGCGCCCATGCCCCCCCGGCCGAGGGTGCGTTCGACCACGTACCGCCCGCCCACACCCGCCCCGGCGGGCAGCGGCCCGGACCAGCCGGCCCGTTCCGCCGCCAGCGGCAGCCCGCAGCGGGTGCAGTAGGTCTGGGCTCCCTGGGCGGGGGCCCCGCAGCGCGGGCAGACCCCGCTCATGCCGCCGCGGCCCCGCGTTCGGCGCGAGCGAGCACGGCCCTTCCCTCCTGCCGCTCGGGGCACGCCGGGCTCCGCACGCCGCGCGGCCAGCCGCCGGGATCGCCCATCGGGCGCCCACCCCCTTGCCCTGCTCCGCGGCCCACGGGCCGGCGGTCCGGGGCGCGGCGGCCGCAGGGGTCAGCCGTCCGCCGTCCGCCGCAGCCCCTCGCCCGCGAGCGGCCGGGTGGCCGCCCGCCGGGAGGGCTGCGCGACCGCGACCTCCAGCAGGACATAGCAGAAGTCGTCCCGCCGCCGTTCGGCGAGGTCGCCCAGGAAGGCTCGGGCGGTCCCCGGGCCGGCGGCCAGCGCCCGTTCCAGGGCACCGGGCCCGGCCGCCGACCACACCCCGTCGGTGCAGAGAAGGAACAGGTCGCCCGCTTCCGCCCCCGGCAGCGGGCGCACGTCCGGCGTGTGCTCCCCGCGCGCCGTGACGGCCCGGGTCAGGAAGGACTGCGGCCCCGACGCCACGCGGTGGTCGGCCGTCAGGACCCGCACCCCGTCCCGCCGGGCCCCGTACACGCGGGAGTCGCCGAGGTGGGCGACCCAGAGCCCGTCCGGACCGCAGCCGAGCACCGCGAGGGTGGTGGCCAGTCCGCGCAGCTGCGGCTGCGCTCCCTCCACCGCCGACAGCCGCCGGGCCGCCCCGCGGCAGACGTCGAGCAGCGCTTCCCGCCCGGGGACGGCCGCCTCCGCCCCCCGCGCCACCTCCGCCACCGCCGCCTCGCTGGCCTCCCGGCCGCCCGGCGCCGAACCCACCCCATCGGCGACCGCGGCCCACCAGCCGCCCTGCCCGGCCCCCACGAAGGCGGAATCCTCCGACACGGCGTGGTGCCGCGCCGGCAGGTTGAAGACCCAGGGCCCGCCGCCCCCGTTCACCGGGCGCCTCCCGGCGCCGGGGCGATGCGGGCGAGCAGCCGGACGAGGACGGCCGCGGCTTCGGACCGCTCGGCCGGGCTCTGGGGATCGAAGTTCGCGCCCGGAACGCCGCGGAGCAGGCCCGCGGCCGTCCCCGCCGCGACGGCCGGGGCTGCCCAGGCCGGGATGGCGGCGGCATCGGCGTATGCCGGCGCCCCCGCCACCGGGAGGGGCTGCCCGGCGAAAGCCAACCCCCGGACGGCCAGCACGGCCAGTTCGGCGCGGCTGAGCGGCCGCCCCGGTCCGAACAGCGCCTGGCCCAGCCCGCGCACCAGGCCGTTCTGGACCAGCGTGGCCAGCAGCGGGGCATACCACGCCGACGGCGGGACGTCGGAGAAGGCGAGGGCCGCGGCGTCGCCCGGGGAGAGGCTCAGGGTGCGAGCCAGCATGGCGGCGAAGGCGGCGCGATCCACGGGCGCGTTCGGCTCGAACTGCCCTCCGGGGAACCCGGTGACGATCCCGTGGGCCGCCGCGGCGCGGATGTCGGCCTCGGCCCAGGACCCCGCGATGTCCGAGAACGTCTCCGTGTTGGTGAGCACGGCGAGGTCGGCCGGAAGGCGGGTGACGTCGACCGCGACGCTGTCGGTCGCGGTGTCGGCCCAGCCGCCCACCAGCCCCGGCGGGGTGCCCGCGGCGCCCAGCTCGTACACCGCCGCCAGCGTCGGATCGGGGACGGCGGCCGCCGAGTACGGGACCGTGACGGTCAGGGCGGAAGGCAGGGCGGAGACGCTGGTGCTGCTGCCGTCGGCGGCGACGACCGCCAGGCCGACGCCGAGTGCGTCCCCGCCGGCGGCGTAGACCGGCGTACCGGGCGGCGGGGCGGACCCGGCCGCCGCCTCGGCGGACAGGGGCAGCCCATCGCTGGGCCCGTAGGCCAGCAGAACGCCGCCGCCACCCGCCGCGGCCGGCGGATCCGCGGCCAGGGGCAGGCCGGCCGCCTCCAGGGCGGCCGTGACGGACGAAGCGGGAGCCACCTGGATGCTCAGCGCCAGGCCCGCGCCCTGCATCGGGACCAGGGAGAGGCCGGGGTCGGCCTGGAGCAGGGCCGAGGTGCGCAGGTCGCCGGCGGGGACCACCACCTGGAAGCCGTCCACGGCGACCGTGATGCCCTTGCCCGCGGCCAGCAGCTCGGCGAGGGACGCGGCCGGAAGGAGCACGGTCGCCGCGCCCGCCGGGCTGAGGGTCGGCGCGATCGTGACCGTCGGGGCGCTGCCCGCAGCGAGGATCGCGGCCGCGACGTCCGGCGCGTTCAGGACGAGCTGGCCCGGAGGGGAAGGCGGGGGCGGAGGCGGCGGCGGGGCGGCGGACGAGCCGCTGACGGGCGCCGTGACCGTGAAGCCCAGGCTGTTGCTCTGCAGACCGGTGGACGGATTGTACACGGAGACGGAGACGGTGCCGGCCGGCAGCGAGGGGACGGCGACCTCCGCGGAGCCGTCGGCCTCGGCCGTGGGCGCCACCACGACCGCCGCCGCGCCGGCCGGGACGAAGTACACGGAGCCGCTCACCGTGCCGGGCCGCTCAAAGCCGGACCCGGCGAGCGCCAGGACCGTGCCGACCGGGCCGGACGGGGGCGCGAGGGAGGCCAGCACCGGTGCGGTGATCGTGGGCGCGGGTGCGCCGGTCCCCCGCACGGTCACGGGCGTGCTCGCCGCCGCGGAGAGACCGTCCGCGGCCACGGCGGTCACCGTGACGGTGTAGGTCCCGGGAAGGGCGTAGGTGTGAGCCTGGGGGAAGGGGCCGGTCCCCACCGTGCCGTCCCCCCACGACCAGCGCAGGACGATGCTGGGCACGCTGTCCGTGCCGCCGTTGACGGATGCCGTCAGGCCGTACACCGCCGAGGGCACGGAGGGCGACCCGCAGGGGCTGCCCACCGGACACAGCGCAACGTACGGAGGGGTTACGGTGAACGTCTGGGGCCCGCTCGGGACCGCCCCGCCCGCGGCATAGACCTGGACCGTGACGGGGCCGCCGGGGAGGCTGACCGGGACGGGCACGGAGACCTGCTGGTCCGACCAGGCGGCTCCGCTGCCCGGTACGGGCAGGGTCGGCCCACCCGCCGGCGTGAAGTACACGCTGCCGGGTACGGTGCCGAACCCGCTTCCGCTCAGGACCAGGGCCGTCCCCACCGGCCCGGAGGCCGGCGCCAGCCCGGACAGGACCGGCGCCGGGGCGGTGCCGGTGAGGATGGTCCCCAGCCCGCCCACGAACACGAATTCCCCATCGCCCCAGGCCACCCCCGACCACTGCACCGTCGTCAGCGGCGAGAGCGTCTGGAACGCGCCGCCGTCGGTGGAGACCGTGAGCGCCCCGCCCTCCCCGGCGACCACCGTCCACTTGCCGCCACTGCCCACGGCATCATACTGGGTGCCGGTGTCCGCGCCCTGGCTGACGGTGGACCAGGCCGTACCGTCCGGGGAACCCAGGATGGTCTCCGACGCCCCCACGGCCACGAACCCGCTGCCCGTGTATGCCACGGCGTTCAGGGGCGGGGCCGGGCCCTGCAGCCCGGCCGACCAGGTCTGCCCGTCGGCCGAGGTCGCCCAGACCTCATAGTTCAGCCCGGACTGGACCTCGACGCCCACCGCCGAGAACACGCCATCGCCGTAGGCGACGCCGGCCCAGTCCGCGGCCGGGTCGGCGGTGGAGGACGCCGTCCAGGTCGCCCCGTCGGCGGAGCGGAGCACGGTGTCCCCGGCCCCCACCGCCACGAACGTCCCGCCGCCGTACGCCACGGCGTTCAGCGCGGCCGGTGGCCCCGGCTGGGCCGTCCATCCCACCCCGTCCGGGGACGTCAGGATGACGCCGCCCCCGCTTGCCGCCCCCACCGCCACGAACTCGCCCCCGCCATACACCACGCCCGTCAGGTCCGCGGTCGTGCCGGACGACTGCACCGTCCAGGCCTGCCCGTCGGGCGAGGTCAGGATGGTCCCCCCATAGCCCACCGCCACGAACTTGCCGTCGCCGTACGTCACCGCCTGCAGGGGGTTCGTGGTCGGAACCGCGCTCGGAGGCGGCGCCCAGTCCAGGCCGTCCGCGGAGACCAGGACGGACCCGCCCGACGCCGCGCCGAACACGAGCCCCCCGGCGTAGGCCATGGCGTCGAGGCCGGACGCGGCCGCGACCGTCTGCCAGGCGGTGCCGTCCACGGAGACCGCCAGGGGTGTCGCCGTGCTCGAACCGTTGAGAAGGAACATCCCGTCGAGGAAGAACGCCGAGGCGAGATGGCCGTTGGTGGGCGGCGGGCTGGCGAGGGCGGCCCACGCCGCGCCGCCCGTCGAGGCGAACGCATCCCCGTACGTGAACCCGTCCGCCGCGACGGTGGCGACGGCCAGGAACTCACCGGCCCCGAACGCAACGCTGTCGAGCCCGAGGGAAGACTCGGCGTGGGCCGTCCAGGTGCGCCCGTCGGACGACGTGAGGGCCACGCCGGAGGGCGAGACCCCGCTGAGGCCGAAGGTCGTCCCCGCCACCGCGGCGCTGGTGCCGACCACCACGAACACCCCGTCGCCGTATGCCGCTCCGGTGAGGTTGTCCACCGTGCCGGTGGCCTGAGCCGTCCACTGCGCGCCGTCCGCGGACGAGAGCAGCGTCCCCCCGTCGCCCACGGCCACGAATTCGCCGTTGAGGAAGGCGACCGCGTTCAGGTTGGCCGTCGTGCCCGATGCCTGGGCGGTCCAGTCGGATCCGTCGGGCGAGACCAGGATCGTGCCGCCGTCCCCCACGGCGACGAAGACCCCGGCGCCGTAGGCCAGGCCCCGGAGGGCGGCGGTCGTCGGCTGCACGGCGTCCCAGCGGGTGCCGCCGTCCGCGGAGGTGAGCAGGGTGCCCCCCGTATCGGCCAGCACCCACACCGTGCCGTTGCCGGCCACCGCCGTGAGTCCGGATCCGACGCTGAAGGGTGGCGGGGTGATCTGCCAGCTGAGTCCGCCGGTGGAGGGGATGGATCCGGCGCCGCTGGCGACCGGCGGGCCCGCGACGGCCGTGACGGGCCCCAAAGGGAGGGCTGCGAGGGTGCATCCCAGGATCCAGGAGACGAGGCGGCGACCGGAACCACGGCGGTCCACCCGTGCCCACCTCGGTTCCCCGGCCGACCGGCCGGGCGGCTCGACTGCCCGCGCAGGGCTGCAGGCTACGCGCGCCAAGCCCCGGGTCCTGCATCGGGAGCGTGTCGAATTGGTCGTGACATGGCCTGAGAGGCTCTGAGACAGGCCGGAACAGGCGGTCGCGGGCGGGCCCGCGGTACGGATCGGCGCAGGGCGGCGCCCTTCGCGGGCGAATGGGCCGTCCCAACGGCGGTCCCCGATGGACCAGGCCCGCTTTCGGTATCGCGGCCGCGGGCGAACGGGAGGTGGATCCCCCGTGCGGCCGTCGGAGGACGGGGGTTCGGCGTCCGGCAGGCTGGTGGGGCGTGACCGGGAATGCGCCTGCTTCCTCGAATGGCTCCACGGACCTGGCGCCCGCGGCGCGGCGGTCCTCTACGTGTGGGGCCGGGCGGGGGCCGGCAAGACCGCCCTGCTGCGCACACTGGCCGACATGGCCCGGGCGCAGGGCCGCAGGGTCATGCCCCTCCCTGCGCCGCCTCCCTCGCGGGACGGCCCGCCGACCGTCTGCGTGCTCGACACCCCCACCGACGGGTCCGCGGCCGCCGCGGCCATGGGGCGGCTGGGCCCGCTGCTGCAGGCCGGCTGCGCCGTGGTGGCCGCCGGCCGGCTGCGGCCCGAACTCGCGCGGGCCGCTGTCGGCGAGGACGCGGAATGGGCGGACCTGGCCCTCGGCCCTCTGGGGCCCGACGCCGCGCGGGCGCTGCTGCGCCGCGCCGGCTGGTCCGGCGCGGCCGTCATGGACGAGGTCCTCGCCCTCGCGGGGCGCAATCCGGCGGCGCTGCAGTCCGCCGCCTACGCGCTCCAGGACGCGACCGGCGCCCTCCAGGGGCTTCCGGCGTGGCGCCTCGCGGCCCACGGCCTGGCCGAACGCATCGTGGGGGAGTGCCCGGCGGAACTGCGCCCGGTGCTGGAGGCCTGCTCGGTGCTCTTCCGCGTCGAACAGGGCACCCTGGCCGCGGTGGGCGGGCCCCGGGCGGCGAACGCCTTTGGCGAACTCTGCAGGCTCTCGCTGATGATCCCGCTGTCCGAGGGGCTGACCATGCACCCGGAGGCCCGTCGCATCCTGGAGGCGGATCTGCGCTGGCGCAACCCGGAACGCTGGCACGACCTGCGCACCCGCGCCCGCGCGCACTTCGAGCGCCGGGTCCGGCGCTCGGGCGACGCCGAACGCCAGGGCCTCGTCGTGGACCAGCTGTTCCTGGCCGATCACCCCGTGGTCCGCGCCGCGGCGTTCGGCGACGAGGATCCGGGCGTGGTCCTGGTGGGTTCCGGCGGGCCGTCGCTCCACCCGGCCCTGCTCGGCCTGTGGACCGAATGGGTGCGGCGCCAGTTCCACCTGCCTTCGGTGGGCGAGGTCGAGACGGCCGAACTCGGCCGCATCCTCCACTACCGCGGGACCCGCGTGCGGATCGCGCGCCACCGCAGCGGGGCCTGCGTGGGCTTCAGCGCCATCGTGCCGGTCTGCCGGGAGTCGGTCAGGCTCCTGCGGGACATCCGGGTGACCTCCGCCGTCCTGGACGCTTGGTGGAGCAGGCCCGAGGTGGCCGCGCTCCCCGCCACCCCGGAGACGAGCCGCGTCTTCTTCGTGCACCACATCGCCGAGACGGCGGCATGGTCCGCCGACGCCCGGAGCGTGCTCCTGCGCGACGCGTTGGGCCTCCTGGCCCTCGGCGGCACCTACTTCGCCTCCGCGGCGGTGCCCGAACTCCAGGCCCTGCTGGAAGCCCTGGGCTTCGAGCGGGTGCCGGGGGCGCGCAACACCCTGCAGGACAGCGTCCATCCCGTGGAGGGCTTCGTGCTGGACCTGACCCAGGGCGGATACGCGGCCTGGATGGAGGCCCTGCAACGCGGGGTCCCGCTGCAGTGCGCGGGTGGTGGCGCGCAGCTGGAACGGGCCCTGCAGGACGCGCTTCCGCGCTGGAACGACGACCGCTGGATCGCCACGAGCCCGCTGGCCCTGCGGCTGCGCCCCTGGGGCGCGGGCTCCGGGCACATGGACCCGGAGGCCGTTCGGAAAACCATCCGCGAGGCCCTCGACCGGGCGCGCCGCGAGGCGCCGGCGGACCTGCAGGCCGCCTTCCAGGCCCTCGACCTGTCCTACCTGGTGCCGGACCGCGGGAGCCACGAACAGGTGGCCCGCCGCCTGGGGGTGTCCCGCTCCACCTTCTACCGCTTGCTCCGCCGGGCCGTGCACCTTCTGGCGGAGGAACTGCGGCGGGAAGACGGCGGCGGCACCGCCGCCGAGTGAAGGCGCCCGGGAGGGCGCGCACGCTGTGTGGGACGGCGCACGGGCGCGGGCGGCCGCCGACGCCACTCGCCCAGAACCCGCGCGGGACCGGGCCCCCACCGCGCAGTCCGCCGGGCGCCCGGTCCACAGTGGCCCGGCAGGCCCCGGTCTTTTGTCCGGGGGGGACGGTGGCGGGGTGCTCGGCCGGCCGGGGGACAGCAGCGGCGCGTCGGCCCCGCGTGGCGCGGGAGGCCGGTCCGTGGGCCGATCGCGGCCCCATGTCTCCGGGGACCCACCGTCCGGCCCCGCGCCACGCCCGCGGGGAGCGCCGGGGTCGGGCGGCGGGCGAAGGGCCCGTCGCGATCCGGATGGGACGGGGAGTCCGGCATGCGCGGTCGCCGGCGGGAGCGGGCCCCGCCCGCGGCACGCCCCGGGGCGCGCCGGGCCGATCCCGGAGGTGGGGCACCGATTCGGCAGCCATTCGTCAGCGGCTCGCCTGTGCGCGGGCGCCGCCGGGTGGTACCTTCCCGACAGTTCGACCCGCGCGGGTGGCGCGAGAGGGGGAGACGCAGGTGGCGGAGCGGGCGGAGACGGAGAAGGCGCGGCGCGCAGCGGCAGAGGGGACCAAGGCCGGCAGGCCTCGGACGAAGGTGGCCCGGACCACGGGCGGCAAGGGCGCTGCGGGCGAACTCACGGACAGGGACCTGAAGGGCGTCGCCGGCGGCCTGCACCACGCCTCCGAGGAATAGCGGGGCGAGACGGTCGGCCGCCGCCGGGCACCGGTGCGCATCGGCCCCGCCCGCCCGGCACGGTTGCTGTCGCTGGGATCGGCGAGCTTCCGGGGACATTCGGACCCGGGCGCGATTCGGGAGGGGGCGACACGGATGGCGGAGCGGAAGGGTGCGTCCGAGGGGCGTCTGCCCGCAAAGGGCGGGCAGGCGAGCAAGCGGCGGCCAAAGGTCGCGAAGACGGGGGTGGGGAAGGCCACCGGGGCCGAACTGGCGGAGAACGAGTTGAGGGGCATCGCGGGTGGGGCCAGCGGCGATCCGCACGAAGCGTAGCGACGGGCGGCCGGGCATGGGTCCGGCCCTGCCGCCCCCGACACCGGCGTCGTCCCGTCTCGGACGGTCTCCCGGACCCGGGCGACGACCGCTCGGCCCCTGACCCTCCGGACCGGAAGGCGAAAGGACGGGGCGGTGGCGGCGACGGGGGGATCCTGCCGCGGGCGGACCCGTGCGGCCAGTGCCCGGCGGCGCCGGTCGACGCCCGCGAGGGCGGGATCCCCCCGCGGCCGATCCCGCTCTCGTACGGCCGCGAGGGAAGGGGTGGGCCCCAAGTCCACTGCCGCCCGCCGGTGCCTTCAGGTGCTCCGCAACCGACGGAGCGCGTCCTCATCGATGCGCACACCCAGCCCCGGGCGGTCCGGCACCTCCATGTGGCCCGCCTCGACCAGCACGGGCTCGACCCAGATCGGCGTGTGATCGCGTAACTCGTGCGGCTCGATGTTGTATTCCTGCGCGTAGATGCAGCTCGGGCAGCTCACCCAGAGATGCAGGTGCGCGACTGTTCCGATCGTCGGCTGGGTGTTGTGCACGGTGATGGGCTTGTTGAACGCCTGGGCCAGCGCCGCGATCTTCCGGAACTCGGTGATGCCTCCGCACTTGATCACGTCGGGCTGGATGATATCCACCCTGCCCTGGAGGATCAGGTCCCGGAACTGCCACAGGGTGTATTCCTGCTCTCCGGCCGCGATCGGTATATCAACCGCGTCGGCCAGGGAGGCATATCCGGCGTAGTCGTGCGCCGCGAGCGGTTCCTCGAAATGCCATACGCCCAGCTCCTCGAGCCGTCGGGCCATGCGTATCGCCGTGTGGGGCAGGTACGCATTATTCACATCCACCAGGACATCGAACGCGTCCCCGACGGCCGCGCGCACCTCCTTGACGGTTTTCAGCGTGCCGTCGAACCCTGAATCGTACATCCACGGGGTCGCCGAGTGCAGCTTGTAGGCGCCATACCCCTGCTCCTGAAACTGGGCGGCGCGCCTCGCCTCGTCGACGGGCGACATGCCCCGCTTCATGGAACTGGCATACACCGTCGCCTTCTCCCTGACCTTGCCGCCAAACAGCCTGTACAAGGGCTGCCCGGCCACCTGGCCCGCGATATCCCAGAGCGCGATGTCGATGCCCGCGATGGCCTCCAACAGCGCGCCCATGGGACCCAGTTTGTAGGCTCCGTAATACATGCGCTGCCACAGCCGCTCGATGTCCGCGGCATCCTGACCGACGATCCGGGGCGCCAGGGCAGACTCCACCAACGCGTGCGTCACGGCCACCTGCATCGGACTGACCTCGCCCACACCGGCGACGCCATCCGTCGTGTGCACCCGCACGAGCTGATAGCGGTCGAGCAGGATGATCGACTCCACGCGCGCGATCCGCGCCACGCCTCCCCGTCCCTTCCTTCCGCCGGCGTTCGAGGGGACGGCCCCCTGCCCTTCGCAGGACGGCCGGGTCGCCGGCTTGCGGCCGGAGCGGAGGGCCGCGGGCACCCAGCAGGCGTTCACCGACGGCCGCGACCCTTCCTGCGCACCCGCCGGGGACCAGCGGCCCGAGCGGCGCCGGGACGGGAGGCCCGGCCGCCGGACGACGGGGTCCGGTCCCCGCGCCCCAACGCGGGGCCGCTTTCCGCCCGCGCCTGCCGAGTGATACCGTGCTCCGCGTGCGTGCCCGCCGCGGCGCGCCCGGAGGTGCTGTTCTGAGCCCGCCGTCCCGTCGCGCCGCGGTGGCCGGCCTCGTCGCGATCAACGTCGTCTGGGCGGCGGGCTACCCGCTCGCCGCCATCGCGCTTCGGGAGATCCCCGCCAGCCTCCTCACCCTGGCGCGCCTCGGGGTCGCGGCCGCGATGTTCGCGCCGTTCCTGCGCTTGCCGGGCGGCGCGCCCTGGGGCCGGCGCCCGGCGCTCCTGGCCGTGGGCCTCGGGGCTGTGGGGTTCGCCCTCCCGATCTACCTGCAGACCGCGGGGTTGGCCCGCTCGTCGGCGGCGATGACGGCCGTGCTCGTGGCCCTCGAGCCCCTCCTGACCGCCGTGCTCGCGACCGCGGTCGCCGGGCAGCGGCTGCCCGCCGGGCGCGCCGCGGCCCTCGCCGTCGCCCTCTGCGGCGCGTGGCTGATCGCCGGGCTCCCTCGCCCCGGCCACGGGGGCTTCCTCGCGGGCGACGCCCTGCTCGTCGTGTCCGTCCTGTGCTATGCGACCTACAACGCGCTCTCCGCGACGCTCACGGCCGAGGTGCCGCCCCTGCAGGCGGCCGCGGCGACGCTGTGGACGGGATTCCTGGCGATGATCCCCCTGTGGCTGCTCGGCGGGGCGCCCGGTCCCCGCCGGCTGACCTGGGGCCCGGCGGGCGCCGCGGCCTTCCTGGCCGTCGTCGGCACCGGCCTGGCGTACGTGGTGTGGATGACGGCGCTGGGCAGCATGCCGGCGGCCGAGGCAGCGCTGTATCTGTACCTGCAGCCGGTCTGCGGCGTGGTCCTGTCGGCCATCCTCCTGGGCGCGCGCCCGGACGCGGCCTTCTACGCCGGCGCCGCCTTGGTCCTGTGCGGGGTGTTCCTGGGCTCCGCCCGGGGGGGACCCGCCCGAACCCCTTCCCGTTCCGCATGATGCCGGGCCGCCGGATGCAAGGGTCCGCGGCACGTCCGGTGACCGACCCGCTGGAACTGGCGCGCCTCGAGGATCGTACCGAGCGACGGCCACAAGCGAAGGATCGAAAGCCGGACCGACCGATCGCTTCATACGGGGCACTTCTCTCTGGGACGTGGCGACCGACGGCCCTGCGCCGGCCGAGGGCCGAAGAGGCGCCGGCAGCGCGGCGCCAAACCCGCGGCCGCGGACGGGGGTGATCGAATGCGGACCGCCGCCGTGGCCGCCCCGGTGACCCGGAGAGGCCCCCAAGGCCTTCGCGGCCTCTGCGCTCGCCGGGACGTGCCCCCGAGCGGAGCATGACGCGGGCGGCCCGGCGGGTGCGTGCGGCGATCGGAGAGCGCCAGGGTCGCGCGGGCCCTTTCTTGGGGCACGCAACGGGCCCCCCCTGCGGGAGCAGGGCGCGGCGTGCCGTTTCGCCTTCGGGCGTGGCACCGAGGCCACCGGGGACATGCGGGCGCGCGGCGAGGTCTGCGACGCCGTCCGTGGCGTCGAACCGCCGCCGACGGTCACGGAAGGCGGCGCAGGGCTTCGAGGCCGGGAGGGCAGGGGGGATGTTGGGTCTGGAGATAGAGGAGGGGGATCAACAGGGGACGCGACGGCGGGGCAGTGGGCCAGGACCGCCTTGGCGATCCACGGGCAGGCGTCGCCTCCGTGCCGCCCCGGCCTGTGCACCACCCGCCGAGACCGTGACAAGATGTCCAGCATGTCGCTCCACGAGGGCGGGCGGCGGGTGGCCGCGGGTCCTCCGCGAGCCCAAGGCCCTGTTCGATCCCCGGCGCCCGTTCGGGGGCGGGCCCGTCGCTCCTCGCGGCCTACGGCGTGCCGGCGGGCCCGGAGCCGCGGCGCAGGCCGCGCTCCATCGGCAGGCGAACGGCCTCCCCGGTCTCGCTCGCGTGGTAGATCGCCTGGATCAGCTCCACCGCGTTCCGCCCGTCCTCGCCCCGCACCGCCGGCTCGCGGCCCTCCCGCACGGCCCCGTAGAAGTCGGCGATCTGTTCGGCGTGGTAGCGCCAGTTCGGCCATCCGGCCGCCCTGTCGGCCGCCGCCCACGCCTCGGGAAGCCCCTCCTCGCCCGGCACGGTCCACAGGTCGTTGACGTAGTCCCCGCCCCACTCGGCCAGCTCGCACACCGACACCGTCGCGCCGCTATCCCCGTGCACCGCCACGCGCGCCACGGACGCCGGGCGCACCGACACGCTGGCCGACAGCGTGGCGATGGCCCCGCTGCGGAAGCGGATGGCGGCCACGGCGTTGTCGTCGACCTCGAGACCCATCGAGCGGTGGCCCAGGCTGTGGTAGAGGCCGAAGACCAGATCGGCGGGACCGAGGTACCACAGGAGCCAGTCGATGGCGTGCACCGCCTGGTTGACGAGGCACCCGCCCCCCTCGGTCGCCCAACGTCCGCGCCACGGATCCCGCGCGTAGTACTCGGGGGTGCGCAGCCAGCGGACCTCCAGCGATCCGAGGATGGGCCGGCCGATCTTGCCCTCGTCGAGGGCCTGGCGCACGCGCCGTGCCGCGGGGAACCAGCGCCGCTGGAACACGGTGCCGAGGCGCACGCCCGCCCGGCGCGCCGCCTCCACGGCGAGGTCGGCTTCCTGCAGGTCGACGGCGAGGGGCTTCTCGACCAGCGCGTGGACGCCCGCCGCGGCCGCCTCGACCACGACCGCGGCGTGCGACGGGTGGGGGGTGGTGACGTGGACGCAGTCGACGAGGCCGGCCGCCAACAGGTCGCGCGCCGACGCGAAGGTGTGGGCGACGCCCCGCTCCGCCGCGAAGGCGCGGGCGCGGTCGGGCGCGATGTCCGCCACGGCCGCGATCTCCACGGCCAGGCCGCGCTCGGCCAGGGCGCGGATGGCGGTGGCGTGGGTGCGCGCGATGCCCCCGGTGCCGACGATCCCCACCCGCAGAGGGCGCCCCGGGGCCTCCGTCCTTCGCAGCGGAGCTCCGTCGGAACCATGGTCCATCTCCGCCGCCCCCCGTCCGGACCGGCCCCCGCAGGGGCCGATCCGGCAGGGCCCAGCTTCGCTGCGCAGTCCCGCGGCCCTGGGGCCGGACGTCCTGCTTCGCCGGCAGACGCAGGGCGCGCGCCCCGGCGCGGAGCCGTCCGTCCCGGGCTCCGGCGATGCGTCCCCCGGCCGCCGGCCGACCACACCCCCTGGGTCGCGGCAGGAATGCCCGCCGGGGCGCCCAAACGGGCCGCGGGGTCCGGACGGCGCCCCGCCGGCCCGATCCCGCGGAGGAGGCCTGCCGCGTGCCGCCGGGCGCCGTCGCATCCGCGCCGCCGCTCCCGCCCGTGCCCGCGCTGTTCCGTTTCGACGGCCGGGTCGCGTGGATCACGGGCGGCGGGGGCGGCATCGGCGCCGCCCTGGCGCTCGCGTTCGCGGCCTCCGGCGCGGCGGTGGCCCTCACCGGCAGGCGCGCGCAGCCCTGCGAGGCGGTGGCCGAACGCATCCGCGCCGCGGGCGGCCGGGCCCTCGTCGCGCCGGGCGAC
>JAJYVV010000061.1 GCA_021791815.1 Bacillota bacterium
TGCTGGCCGGCCTCCCGGCGCTCCTGGCGGCCCTCGCCGGGGGCTGCGCGCGGGGGCCCGGCGGCTCGGCCGCCAGGGGCCCGGCGGGCCTCCCCGTCGCGGTCGACGGCCTCATCGCCCTTGTGCCCGGCCTCCTCGATGCCTTCAACCGCGAGCACCCGGGCTCGCCCGGCGTCGTGTCGGACGCGGGCGCGGCGCCACGGGAACAACTCGACCCGTACGCGGTGGTGTCGTGGCAAGCGGGCGCGGGGCCGCTCGGTTCCGCGGGCCCGGGGGGCGGATTCGTCCCGCTGACGCCCTTCCTGCGCGCGGCCAACGTCAACCTCACGGACTTCCTGCCCGGCAGCGCCGAGCCGTTCCAGGCCGGCGGCGTGCCCTACGCCCTGCCCGTGACGCTGGAGGCGTGGGGCCTGCACTGGCGGGAGGACGTGTTCGCCGCGGCCGGGGTGGCGCCGCCGCAGGCCACCGATACCTTGACGGACCTCACGGACCGCTGCGGGCTGCTGCAGCGCGCGGTGCGGCAGGGGAAGGCCGCCGGAGCGCTGAGCGTGTTCGGACCGATGGTCGGCCAGGCGGAGGTTCGGGACCGAGCCGGCGGGGTCGTGGCCACCTACGGCGGGGCCCTGTGGTTGCCCGCCGTCTGGGCCGCCTTCGCCGCAGGGCGGCGTGTTTCAGGAGGGGGCGTTCCGCCTGACGGGCGCACCGACCCTCGCGGCCTTCGGCGCCCTGGTCGACCTGGCGCGAACCTATGCCGTGCCCCCGGCCGCGCTCCCGGCGACGCCGGCCGGATACGCCGCTCTGCCGGGCACCTACGCGCTGGAGTTCGATGTGTACGGCGGGCTGCCCGCCCCGCCGGGCGGCGCGGCGCCGGTTCCCGTGTACTCGCAGGCCTGGCGCTGGACCCGCTTCCCTCAGCTCCCCGACCGGCCCGTGGTACCGGTGGAGCTGGCGGGCCAGGGGGTGCGGCTCGACCCGTCCAGACCGCTCGCGCAGGGGCGGGGCGGAGCCGGGAAGCCGGCCCTCCAGGCGGCGGTCGACTTCCTGCTCTGGCTGTTCCAGCCCGCGCAGCGGTCGCTCCTGGCGGACCACGGCCTCTGGGTGCCCGCCGGCACCCCGCAGAGCATCGACGCCTACTGGGCCGCCCGACCCGGCGGCGCCGCCGCCGTGGGCGACTGGCGGAGCTTCTACGTCTACGACGCCGGGTGGCCGCCCGTGAACTGCGCACCCGTCGCCCAGGCCTTCGCCCGGGCGGTCGCCGCACCGCCGGGCGCCGACCTCGCGCCGCTCTTCGCGGCGGCGGAGTCGGCGTTGAACCTGCAGGTGGAGCGGCTCCGGGCCCGCCCGGCCCCGGGCTGAGGGGCCCGGCGGCCGAGCGGGTACGCCGGATCCGCGGGCCCCCGCCCTAGCCCGACTTCTCACCCTGCTTCTCCAGCCAGTCCGCGAGGATGCCCCAGCGGGTGCCGCCGCCCTGCTTGGCCACCGCGAGGGCGGTCTGCCCCCGGGCATAGTCGGGCACCCACGCCATGTCGGCACCCCTGGCCAGGAGGTAGGCGGCGACGCGCGGCTGACCGCCGTGGCAGGCCTGCCAGAACCCGTGGTTGATCTCCTCGGCGGTGGGGGCGGGCGCCGCCGCGAAGAATCGTTCGACCTCCGCCACGACACCGAGCGCGGCCGCGATCCAGAGCGCGTCGGGCTTCGCCCCGCGGTCCACGAGCAGGCTCGCCACCTGCCAGCACCCATACCCCACGGCGTTGGCCAGCGGCGTGCCGATGGACCCGCCGGGCGCGTTCAGGTCGGCGCCCCCCGCGATCAGCGCGGCGGCGACATCCGCGTCGTCGCTGCTCGCGGCCCAGTGCAGCGGCGCCTCGTTGCCCGGCCGGCCGTCGTTGCCCTCGCCGCGGTCGTTGACGTCCGCCCCGGCCGCGATCAGGGCCGCCGCCACCTTGGCGCCGTTGGGGAAGAAGCCCGGCCAGTCGGTCACTGCGTGCAGCGCCGTACCCGCCCCGCCCCGCGCGCCTTCGAACCTGGCCGCGGCGAGGCCGGGATGGTCGCGGAGCAGGCCCTGGACCGCGTCGACGTCGCCGCCCTGGATCGCCTGGACCAGTGCGCGGGCCAGCGGGTCGTCGTGACGGAGTCGCATCGCGCCTGGCACCTCCTTGGGGATGGGTTCTGGGTAAAGGAGCCCGCCCGCCGCCCGGCGGTCTCCGGCATGATGCAGCATCACGCAGGCCTCCGCGCGCTCCCGCCGCGGCCCCGAACGCGCGCGGTCTCGCGCGGATGCCTGAGGGGATCGGGCCGGTGGATGGGGAGCAGGTGGACCCGGTCGATGCCCAGCCGGCGGAGGGAACCCTCCAGCGCGGTCTCCGGTGCGCCGGGGTCGCGTCGTACTGGTCGGCGTCGTCCCCGGCGGCCCGCCGGCAGGCGACGCCGCCCGCCGGAGCCCGGGGATCGCCGCGCAGGCCGCCTTCCACACCGCCTCGGCGCGGCCGTTGCCGTTGATGTCCGCGAAGTCGAAGAAAGTGCTGCCTGCCGCCCAAGCCGCCGCGATCGCCCGGACGCCGCAGGTGCGCGTCGCTGAACTCCGCGGGATTCCCCGTGCCGGCGAGCCCCGCGCAGCCGAGGGCCACGGCCGAGACGACGGGTCCGCCCGCCTCGGGAGCTCCGAGCCACCGCTCCGGCGCCGTGGCCGTCGCGCATCCGCCTGCCTTCCCGGACGCCCGCCCGGGCGGCGTCACCGCGGGCGGTCGCCCGAGGGGAGTCCGGTCCCGCCATCCCGTTCGCGGTGGACCGCCGGCGGACCTGGCGGTCCCGCCGGGCGCCCGTGCCCCGACTCGCCCCCGCGCGCCCGGGGCCTGCCCGGCGCCCCGTCGGGTACCCGCACGCGCAGGGGCACGCCGACGGGGCGATCGGTGGGCAGGCCTCCACCCCGCCCGACCCGGTCCCGCACCGCCACCTCCAGGGCCGCGGCCAGCGCCCGCAGGGCGGAGGCCTGGGTCTGGCCGCGCGCCTCCGCCAGGTCCACGACGGTGGCGACCCACTCCCCCGTCGGTTCGAGCTGCAGCGTGGCGTGAAAGGTTCGCGAGGCCACCGCCAGCGCCCCGAACCTTGCATCGGGCCTCCGACCGGGGCGTGTTAGGCGACCGGGCCCGTGCCGCCCACGACGGCGAGGAGCGCGTCGCCGTACCGCGCGATCCGCCGCGCCCCCAGACCGGGGATGCCCGCCAGCGCCTCCTGCGACGCGGGACGCAGCCGCGCGAGTTCGCGCAGCGTCCGGTCATGCATGACCACATACGGCGGGACGCCGGCCCGCCGCGCCTCGTCCGCCCGCCAGGCCCGCAGGGCGTCGAACACCTCCTGCGCCGCGACCTCGAGGGGCTCCTCGCCCGGGTCCAGCCGGCCTCCGCCCCGCCCGGCGTCATCCTCCGTCGCGGCGCCGGTGCCCTCCGCGTCCCGCCCGCCGCCGCGCGCCCGGCGCGCCTTCGCGGGCGGTGCGCCGAGGCGCGGCAACCCCTCGCGACGCCCGACGGCCAGGACGGGATACCCGCTTTCGTCCTCGCGCCGGACCAGGTGCCCGGCATCCACGAGGCCCTGCACCCAGCGCTCGACGGTGCCGCGGGGCACCGCCCCCAGCAGGCCGAAGGCCGGATGGCCGCGCGCCGAGGGGGGCGTGGCGACGGACCCGACCAGGAGCGAGACGAGCCCGCTCCGCCCGAGCGGCCAGCGCAGCGTCGCCACGGCGTCGAGGACGGCCTCCGCCGGATGCTCGGGCAGGGGGGGCGGCGGCTCCCTGCGGCGCATCCCCACGGCGCCTCCGGTCCCGGCGGGCAGGACGCCGTCGCGGGGCGCCTGGGCGCAGACGTCGCACGCGCCGCACGGCACGGGCACCGCGTCGCCGAAGTGCGCGGCCACCTGGAGGTGGCGGCACGCGCGGCGCTCGGCGAAGGCCACCATGCCCGCCACGCGCTCGGCCCCCGCCTGCTGGATGCGCGCCACGAGCGACGCGATGCGGGCTCCGGCGTCCCCGGGCGGCGGCAGCAGCGACACCCGCATCTGGCCGCCCGCGTCATGGTGCCGCTCGACCAGGCCCGCCCTTTCCAGGACCCCGCAATGCACCCGCGGGTCCTTGCCCTCCGGCAGGGCGGCCGCCGAGGCGAGCTCCTCGGCCGACACCGACGCCACCGGCGAGGCGCCGCCCGTCGCGGCGGGCGCCGCCCCCCGCAGTGCCGACCAGACGCGGCGCAGTTCCTCCACCGTGGGCGTGTCGCGGCGCGCGAAGGTCCGGAGGTTCTGGGCGTCCCGCGCGGTGGAAAGCAGCGTGCAGGTGCTCGGGGCGCCGTCCCGCCCTGCCCTTCCGACCTGCTGCACGTACTCCTCGAGCGACGTCGGGTAGTTGTACAGGAGGATCCAGCGGATGTCGGGCTTGTCCACGCCCATGCCGAAGGCCGTCGTGGCCACGACGACGCGGGAGCGACCCGACAGGAAGGCGTCCTGGGCAGCCGTGCGCTCCTCGCGAGGCAGGCCCGCGTGGTAGCAGACGGCGGCCTGCCCCGCGCGGCGCAGCAGTTCGGCGGTGCGCTCGCAGCGCTCGCGCGCCCGCACGTAGACGATGCCCGGCCCCTCCGACGCCTGCGCCAGGGCCAGGGTGTGGCGCAGCTTGGCCTCCTCGTCCGCCAGCGCAACGACCTCGTAGCGGAGGTTGGGTCGCACCACGGACCGGCGGACGACCTCCATGTCGGGGCGGCCCAGCGCGCGGCGGATCTCGTCCGCCGTGTCCGGCGTGGCGGTGGCCGTGAGGGCCAGGACGGCGGCGTCGCGCAGGGCCCCATCCAGCGCCGCCCGGATGAACAGGTAGTCGGGCCGGAAGTCGTGGCCCCAGAGCGCCACGCAATGCGCCTCGTCCACGACCACCAGCCCGACGCGGGCCGCGCGCAGCGCCTCGGTGAAGCGGGCCTGGCGCAGGCGCTCCGGCGCCGCGTACAGCAGCCGGATGCGCCCGGTGGCGAGGCCGTGCAGGCGCTGTGCGGTGTCCTCGGCGTCCAGCGTCGAGTTGATGAAGGTCGCCCGGTCGCGGAGGCCGGGCGGGAGGTGCTCGACCTGGTCCTTCATCAGCGCGATGAGGGGGGAGACCACGAGGGTGGGGGTGGGGCGCAGCATGGCGGGGAGCTGGTAGCACAGGGACTTGCCGGACCCGGTGGGCATGACGGCGAGGCAGCTCCGCCCCTGCAGGGCCCGGCGCGCGAGGTCCTCCTGGCCGGGTCGGAAGGAGTCGAAGCCGAACCACTCCCGCAGGGCCGGGCCGAGGGCTTCGGGTGCGGGCTCGGCACCCGGACCGCCGCCCGCGCGTCCGACGGGGAGGTCGTCCGGGCGTATCGCGGCCTGTCCGAAGACACCCCTGTCCATGGTCCGCATTGTCCCGGCTCCGCCGCGGCGGAGGCAAGGTCCGCAGGGGAATTCCGCGGCCCCCGGGCCCGGTGTCCCCGCCCATGAGGACACCGCGGCGAGGCCGGCCCCGGTATGCTGGGCCCGGAGCGACGGTCCGCGGAGGGGGAACCGCCGTGCGGGCGGTCCGGTGGGCGCCTTTCGTCGGTGTGGCCCTGGCCCTGAGCCTTTCGGCGGGTGAGCCGGCGGCGGTGGCGGCGGGCGGGGCCTCCACGCCGAGCGCGCCGGGCGTGCGCGCCGTCACGCTCACGTCGGCCGGCGCGATCGACATCACGGGCTCGGGCTTCGGGTCCCAGCCCGGCTACACCGGCATCTCCGGCACGCCGGGGTACGTCGAGGTCCAGGACGCCCAGCAGGGCTGGACGGCCGGCTACCCCGGCGACACGCTGACCGTCCGCACCTGGACGGCCGGGGAGATCGTCATCTCCCGCATCGTCGACGCGTACGGCACCGTCCTGGAGCCGGCCGCCGGCGACACGGTGACCGTGGTCGTGTGGGGCACGGACGGGCAGCAGAGCGCGCCGTACCTTTGGACCGTTCCCGCCTCGGCGGGGTCGGGCGGAGGAGCGGCCGCGGGCGCCGGAGCGCCGTATCCGTGCGCGCAGGCGGCATCCGCGTGGAACAGCCTCCAGCAGCAGCTCCAGGCCGTGCAGCAGAGCGGGGCCCAGGCGGAGTCCCAGGTCCAGGGCGCGCTCAACTCCGGCGCCGGCCAGGTCGAGGGACTGCTGCAGCAGGCATCCGGGGCGGCGGGAGGCGGCGCGGCGGGCACCGTCGCGGCGGACATGCAACAGGCCGCGGCGCTGATCCAGGGCACCCTCGCCGCCGAGGTCCAGGGCTTCGAGAACCAGGTCTCCGGGAACGTCGCGCAGGCGGGCGCCTACGTCCAGTCGTACGGGCAGCAGGCGGCTGCGGATTGCCGGCTCGCCGCCTCCACGGCGCCGGGCGCCGCGGCCGAGGAAGCGCTCGTCTCGACGTCGCTCGCGCTAGAGCAGGCCGACAGCGCCGAGGCCGCCGCGTTCGCGGGCCTGTCCGCCTCGTGGAGCGCCCAGATCGCGACGGTGGACGCCGAGCTCGCGTCGGCCCGCGCGGCCGGCGCCGCGGGGGCCTCCGGCCCCATCGCGCTCGCCCCGAGCGGGCCGACCGGTTGCGCGATCAGCGGCGCCGTCCTCGGCATGTTCGGCAACATGCTGGGCGTCGTCGGGAGCCTGATGGGCCTCGGGCTAGGGACGGGCAAGACCCCCCTCATGCCCGTCGGCGGCCCGGTCACCACCGCCGGGGGCAGCGCGCTGGGAGGGATCGCGGCCGCGATGGGGCTCTGCTGAGCCACCCCGTGCCGGAAGGGCCCGCGGGGGGCGCGGAGGACCGGCGCCGGCCGCGCCGAATGCCCCGCCGCATCCGGGACGGCGGCGGACGCCCCATCGCCGGCCGTCCCCGGGCGAAGGGGGAGGATCGCCGTGCCGCTGCGCAACGTGGTCAGCACCCTCCAGGACGACGGCCAGGAGGTCATGGGCCCCGACGTCCTCCTCTTCCACTACCCTGGGGAGGACGTGCAGAACGGCACCCTGCTGACCGTGGAGAGCAACCACTTCTGCGTCCTGAAGTCGCGTGGCGCGATCCTCAACGTCTATGAGACGGGCCAGTACCAGGTCCAGACGCCGCAGCGCGCCATCATCGGCTCCATCCAGCAGGCCTTCTACGGGGGCCAGTCCCCCTGGCAGTACGAGGTCATCTACATCAACCGGGCCAAGCTCGTGCTGCAGACGGCGGGCGTCGCCCTGTCTCGTGAGATGGCGGAGCTCCAGTACAGCGTCGACTACTACATCCACGTCGACAGCACGGAGGACGCGACCCGGCTGGTGCAGCACATGCCCTACCGCGGGCACTTCCTGCGCAGCGCGGACGTGAACGCCTACGCGGGCCCCGTGGTGGAGCAGTCCGTGAACCAGGTGATCCAGGTGACGCCGCTCGAGCAGGTCAACGAGCGGATGCACGACCTGAGCGACCTGGTCAAGCAGCACCTGCAGGACTTCCTCAAGGTGTATGGGATCACGGTCAACGACGTGAAGGTGCTGGTCATGCCCCGCGACGAGCGCATGAAGGCGCTCATCGCGCTCCGGGCCTTCGGCCTCTCGGAGCTGGACGCCGTGCGCTACTACGCCGCCCTGATCATGGCGGAGCGGGGCCTCGTCTCCGCGCCCAACATCGCGGTGGGCGCGCCGTTCCAGATCGGCGGCGCGCAGGCCATGATGCCCTTGCCCCCGGCGGTGGCCGGACTGGGAGCGGCGGGGGGCGCGGCGGCCGGGCAGGGCGGAACGCCGCGTGGCTGATGCCGCGGGACCGGTCCGCCAGCAACTGGAGTTCCTGCTCAACGGCTTCAGCTTCTATGCCCGGCGCGAGCAGGTCCGGGCCGACGACCTGCTCGTGCGCGGGCGCGCCGCGGCGGCGCTCGGCCGCGCGGGCTCGGCGCTGCGCGACCTCGCCTCCCGCTACCGGCGGCGGTTCCTCCCGGACCCGACGCGCGACGATCCGACGCCGCCCACCGGGGCGATGCAGGGCCTGCGCGCCATCGAGGGCCTGCACCAGGACGTGGGCGACGCGGAGGCCCGGCTGCGCGGCCAGGGGTTCCCCGCATCCGACCGCACCTGGGCGCGCCTGCGCAGCGAGCACGTGGCCCTGGAGCTGGCCCTGGCCTTCGATCGCCGCCTGATCGCCGAGGCGGACGAGGTCGAGGAGCGTTGCCGGGCGCTGCGCCCCGAGGACTTGGGGGGCGAGCCGGGCATCGAGCCGGCGGGGCTGGTCCCGGCGCGCCAGTCCCTCGACGCCCTCCTGCGGACCCTGCGGGAACGCACGGCGCACCTGTCGATCCCAGACTGATCCGCGCCGCCCTACCCCGTCCCCGCTCGCTGCACCGTGAGCCGCCACGCGCCCGACACGACCTCGCCCGGCGCGCGGAGCACCACGCGCCACAGCCGGTGCCCCCACACCCCCCGCAGCCGGGCGTCTTCCAGCGGGAGCGGCTCGACCACAGCCGTCAGCGCCGCGGGATCGAAACGGATCGCGGCGCGCGGTCCGTCCGGCGCCTCCGGCGCCCCGGCCCCCGCGGGCGCCTCCACCTCGAGGCGGCCCGCGTCCGTCAGCCGGGGCTCCCCCGGCAGCAGAAGGTGCAACCGGACGTCGCCCGACGGCCGCGCGAGCTGGAAGTCGTCCAGGACCTCCACCCGCGGCTGCGGGCCGCGGTGGAGGCGAACGGTCCGCCGCCACGCCTCGATGCCCGCTTCCCGCGGATAGGCCCGGGCGATGTCGAGGGACAGCTCGGCGAGGGACTGGTCCACCGCATCGCCCGGACCGGCGCGTTCGACGCGGCGGACCACGTCGCGCGCGCGGAAGGCCTCCCCCGCGGCCTGCTCCACGCCGCCCACCGAAGGCAGGTTGTGATAGGTGGAGCGCATCGTCCAGATCTCGTAACGGCGCGCTGAGAACGTCTGTGCGGTGTATACGCCGACGCCGGCGTCCACGAGGACCGGACGGCCGTCGAGATAGACAAGGAACTGCCCCACGTCGTTGTGGTTGTGCGACTCGCCGTTGTGCCCGCCCTTGGCGGCCACGTACAGCCCGCCCGGCGAGCCCCCGCGTTCGCGGGCCGCCATCACCTGGATCTCCGGCAGCCAGACGTCGCGCACGTAGGGGAACGCCGCCGTCCGCGCCGCCTCCTCCAGCTCCTCGAAGTGCCAGAGGGCCGGCAGCACCCGGGGCAGCGTGTCGCGGAGACGTGCGCCCCGGGCGCGTCCACCCCGATGGGCCGCCGCCCCCAGGGCGGTCAGGGCGGGGTCGCCGATGGCGAGGCCGAAGCGGTGCACCAGGTCGGCGGAGACGTGCACCCGGGCCGGGCCGTCGGCGAAGTCGACCAACCATTCCCCGTCGATGTGCTCCCGGTAAAGGAAGCGGCCGATGTCCCGCACCAGCGGCTCCGCGTACAGGTCGATCCACCCGCCGGTGGCCGCGCGGAGGAGCTCCAGGCAGTCGAACAGGGAGCCTCCGGCGCGGTCCCAGTATGACGTGCCCTCGTCGCATCCGCCGTCGCCGGGGTGCCCCTCCAGGTAGCGGTCAAGGCAGCGCATGGCCTTGCGCACCACGGCGGCGCGCCGATCCGCCCGCGGCTCGCAGAGCAGGCCCGCGGCGAGGCAGTTGGAGACGCACCACGGGTTCCAATTGTTCACCCGTCCGCCGCGCAGCCCCATCCACCAGAAGTCCTCGCGGTCCAGGAAGGGCGCGACCACGCGCCGCTCCACCTCGGCGCGCACCCGGGCCTCGGCGCGCGGCGACACCTCGGCGATGCGGCGTCCGAGCAGGTGGTGCGTCCAGGCGAGCAGGGCGCCGGTCTCGGCGGCGAAGAGGTCGACGTAGGGCCGGGCGCTGTCGGGAAGGGGGTCGGGCGGGGCGTCCGGCGCGTCGTTGTGGGCGGGCACGCCCCAAAAGGACTCCTCGCAGATCGCCCAGATGCCGTCGAGGATCTGGTCGACGAAGCGTCCGGTCCCCTCGGCGCATGCGGCGACGACGAGTTCGGCGAGCGCCGCGCGCCGCTCGAAGTGGGCACGCTCGTAGCCCGCGCGGTCCCCGGTGCGCCGGTACTCCATGAACAGCGTCGCGGGCAGCGCCGGCCACGCCTGGCCGGCGCGCCCTTCGCCGATCCCGATGACCTCGGCGCGCACGGCTGGCGGCAGGGCATCCCAGGCCGCCCGGTCCGAGGCCGGGGGAAAGGGCAGGAACCCGCCGCGCGGCACGAGGTGGGCGTCGAGCATGGCGGCGTAGCGCTCGGTGAGCATGGCACCAGGGCTCCTCTCCGGACACGGGGGCCCGCGCCCGGGGCCCTTTACCCGGCGCCCGGGCCGCCGCCCTGCCGCCCGCCGTCCCCGGCAGGCGGGCCGCGCCCCCCGGCGAAGCCCCTCCCCGTGAAGAGGTATACGTTGGCGGACCTGGCCCGCCCCGGCGACGGCCTCCCCCACGTCGCCGCCCGGCTCGTTCCCGGGGCCCGCCTGTCCTCCGGGGGCCTCTCGTTCCACGCGCCGGGCGAGCGGACGCATGGCGCGGAGGGCCGCCACGTCCACGGCGACCACGAGGTGTTCTGCATCATGCAGGGCCGCGGCGTGATCGAGATCGAGGGACGGAGCGAGCCCATCGCCGCGGGCGACGTCCTGGTCATCGAGCCGGGCGAGGACCACCACATCGTCGGCGACCCCGCGCATCCGGTCGTCAACTTGTGGTTCCACGCCAGCGCCGAAGGGCACCCCCGGCAGGTGGCCGCGCCGCGGCCCGCCGGCTGACCCCGGCGTCGGCGCACTCTGCTGGCCGGAATCCCATGATATGGTTTCTCCGGGCTCGGGAGCAAGCTCGGCGGAGCCCGGGAGGTGACCAGGCGTGGTGCCGGACGACCCCGCCGGACGGACGGACACCCCTCCCCGCCCCGCGCGACGGACATCCGCCGCCGCCGGGACTTCACCGGCCGCGCGTGCCCGCCCCGAACGCGGGGCCGGAACCGGGCCCCGGCCTGGACCCGCCGCGCCCGACCCGGCCCCCGTCCGGCTGGTCCTCACCGAGAAGCCGAGCGTGGCCCGAGACCTGGCCGGCATCGTGGATCCCGGCGCCCGGCCGGGCCGCGGCCATATCCAGGGCCGCACCTACACGTTCACCTGGGCCCTCGGCCACCTGGTCGAACTGGAGGGGCCCGAGCACTACGCCCCGGCCCTGGCGGGGCGCTGGGACCCCGCCCTGCTGCCGGTGGTGCCGCCGCGCTTCGACCTCCGGGCGCGGGAGGGCCGGGAGGAGCAGTTGGACGTCGTCCGCGGACTCCTCGGCCGCGCCGCGGAGGTCATCGTGGCGACGGACGCCGGCCGCGAGGGCGAGCTGATCTGGGCCTACATCCGCGACGTCTCCGCCTACGACGGGCCGGTCCGGCGCCTGTGGCTGTCCGAGAACACGCCGGCGGCGGTGCGCGCGGCCTTCGCGGCGCTGCGGGAGCCGCCGGCGGCGCTCGAGGCGGCGGCGCGGGCCCGCGCCGCCGCGGACTGGGTCGTGGGCATGAACGCGACGATGGCCCTGTCGGCGCGCCACGGCGGCCTCTGGAGCGCGGGTCGCGTGCAGACGCCCACCCTCGCCCTGATCTGCGCCCGGGAGGCGGAGATCCGCGCCTTCCGTTCCGAGGACTACCACGTCGTGCTGGCGGAGTTCGAGGCGGACGGCGGAGACCGATACGCCGGCCGGTGGTTCCGGGACGCGCCGCGCAGCACCAAGGGCGCCGGGCTCGACGGGAGCCCCGTCGACGCTCCACCCCGGGAGGCCGCCGGCCCGGACGACGAGCCCGCTCCCCGCGGGCCCGCGGACGACCAGGGTGGCGCGGCCGGGCGCGACCGACCCGCGGACCGCCTGGCCACCCTGGCCGAGGCGGAGGCGGTCGTCCGGCGGGTCATGGGCCGGCCCGGGCGCATCGTTGCCCTCGACCGGCGCCGCGCCTCGGAAGGTCCGCCGCGGCTCTTCCATCTCACGGACCTGCAGCGCGCGGCCAACGCGCGCTTCGGGATGACCGCGGCGGCCACCCTGCGCGCCGCCCAGGAGCTGTATGAGCGGCACCGGGCCATCACCTACCCGCGCACGGACTCCCGGCACGTCAGCCGGGAGGTGTTCGGGACCTTCCCGGCCCGCCTGCGGGCGCTGCGGGGCCTTCCCGCGCCGCTCGGCGGGCTGGCGGAGCGCCTGGGCGGCGCGCCGCCCAACCCTCCCGGCCCGCGGGTGGTCGACGACGCCAAGGTGACCGACCACCACGCCCTGCTGCCCACGGCCCACGCGCTGGACCCGGCAGGGCTGCCACCGGACGAGGCGCGGGTCTACGAACTGGTCGTGCGGCGGTTCCTGGCCGCCCTGCTGCCCCCGGCCGTGTATGACGAGACGGAGGCCGTCACGGAGGTCGCCGGCGAGACGTTCCGCAGCCGCAACCGCGTCCTGGTCGAAGCGGGATGGCGCGAGGCGGAGCCGCCGGCCGGGGAACAGCGCAAGCGCAAACGGAAGGGCGGGGAGGAGGAGGCGCCCGCCGAAGGCACGGAGGACGCGGAGACGGACCGCGGCGCGCGAGCCGGGGGCGGCGCGGCCTCGGACGAGCCGGACGCCGGCGACCTCTCCCGCCTGCGCCACGGCGAGGCGGCCCTGTGCCGGAGCGCGAGGGCGGAAGCGCGCCAGACCCGGCCCCCGGCCCGCTACAGCGAGGCCACGCTGCTCCGCACGATGGAGACGGCGGGCCGGCTCGTCGCGGACGACGAGGTCGCCGAGGCCATGATGCAGCGCGGCCTGGGCACGCCGGCCACGCGGGCGCAGGTCATCGAGACCCTCATCCAGCGCGGTTACGTGGAACGTGCGCGGCGCTCCCTGGCACCGACGCCCCGGGGCGAGCAGCTCGTGGCCCTCGCGCCCCCGGAACTGCGGGAGGCGGCCACCACCGGCGAGTGGGAGGCCCGCCTGCGGCGGATCGAGGCCGGAGGGGAACCCTCCGACGGCTTCCTCGGCGACGTGGCGGACCTGACGCGGAGGATCGTGGCGGACGTCGCGCGTCAATCCCGTGCCGCGCCGACGCCGTCGGGCAAGGAGGCCATCGGGGTCTGCCCCCGCTGCGGCGGGACGGTGGTGGAGACGCCCAAGGGCTTCGGCTGCGCGCGCTGGCGGTCCGAGCACGGCGGCTGCCGCTGGGTGCTGTGGAAGGCGGTGGCCGGGAAGACGCTCTCCGCGGGACAGGCCCGGGAACTGCTGGCGCGCGGGGAGACGGCGAAGGCGCTGCGGGGGTTCCGGTCCCGCGCGGGCCAGCCCTTCGAGGCGCGGCTCCGCCTCGACCGGGAGACGGGACGGGTGACCTTCCTCTTCGACGCCTCGGGCGCGGGCGCCCCTGCCGGGGCCCCCGGGACGAAGGCCATCCCACCCGGACCCGCCGCGGGCAGCCCGCCCCGGAGCGGTACCGGGCCGCGCGCCGCCGCCCGCGGCACCGGGACCCGTCCGGGCGCCCGGCCCGGGGCGGGCGGGGAGCGGGCAGCGGGACCGGGCCGGCCAGCGGTCTCTGCCCGGACCGGCGCGGCGCCGGCCGGGCCGCCGGCGCCGGGGACTCGGGCGCGAGGCTCCCAGCCCCAACGCCCGTGATGGGTGAAGGCCGGGCGACCGGACCGCATCCGCGCGGATTCCCCCGACTTCCCGGATGCGCGGCGGCAGGGGACCGCACCGCCGCACCCCGAACTGCCCGGGTGCCGACCGGGGGGTGCCTGGCCCGATGTCGCGTTACGACGATGTGCCCATGCCGACCCTGCGCCTGGCGCTGGAAGCCGAGACGGTGCCGGAGCTGCGGGCGGTGGCCTCCCTGATCACGCCACGGCCACCCACCCGCAAGGCCGAGCTCGTCACCCTCATCGCCGCGCATCTCGGAGACGCGGCGCGGTTGGCCGCCGTCCTCGCGTCCCTGGACGATCTCGGCCGGGCCGCCGTCGCCGAGACCGTGCACGGCAACGGGCAACTGGACACGGACGCGTTCCGCGCAAAGTACGGCGGGCTCCCCTCCGGGGACGGATGGTTCCTCGGCCTGTTCCACGGCCGGGGCCGGATCCCCACCGACCTGCGCGAGCGGCTTCGGCCGTTGGTCCCGGCGCCCCCGCCCGCCCGCCTGCGCGGCCTCGACGACCTTCCGCTGGACGCGGCGCCCGGCGACCCCGACCGTCCCCCTGACACCGTCCGCGCCACCGAACGCGCGGCCCAGGCGGACCTGCGTGCCGTCCTGCGCCTGTGCGAGACGGGCAAGCTGCGCTGCAGCGAGACGACACGGCGGCCCGCGGCCGCCACGGTGAAGGCCGTGGCGGAGGTGCTGGATGAGGGCGACTTCTACGCCGATGAGGCCATCGCGGCCTTCGCCTGGCCGCTGCTCGTCCAGGCCGGCGGGCTGGCCGAGCTGGCCGGCGGCCGCCTGCAGCTGACGGCCCGGGGCCGGCGCGGGCTGGAGGGGCCTCCGCACGTCACGCTGCGGCACCTGTGGGAGCGCTGGCTGCAGCACGGCATCATCGACGAGTTCAGCCGGGTGGAGGCCATCAAGGGTCAGCAGGCGGCCGGCGGCCGCAACCTCACGGCCGTGGCCCCGCGCCGCCAGGCGGTGGCCGCGGCGCTCGCCGAGGCACCTCCCGACCGCTGGGTCCCGGTGGACGGGTTCTTCGCTTTCATGCGGGCCTCCCAACGGAGCTTCGAGGTGGCGCGGGATCCGTGGCGCCTCTATATCGAGGACCCGCAGTACGGCAGCCTCGGATATGCCGGTCACGCCGATTGGAGCGTACTGCAAGGGCGCTTCGTGCTTGCCCTGCTCTTCGAGGTCGCCGCCGTGCTCGGGCTGATCGACGTCGCATACACCGACCCCGTGGGGGCGCGCGACGACTTCCGCGATCGGTGGGGTACGGACGAGCTCGCCGCCCTGAGCCGCTACGACGGCCTGCGGCACTTTCGCCTGAACGCCCTCGGCGCGTTCTGCCTCGGCGTCACGGACCACTACAGCCCGCGCGTGCCGTCGGCGCCCCCGGCGGCCCCGGTCTGGCGCGTCCTGCCCAACCTCGACGTGGTCTTCCTCGGCGAGCGGCTACCGGCCTCCGACCGCCTGCTCCTCGAACAGTACGCCGAACCACGCTCGGATGGCGTGTGGGCGCTCAGCCAACGGAAGCTCCTCGCCGCCGTCGACCGCGGCCAGGGCACCCAGGACCTGGAGCGCTTCCTGGAGAACCGCGTGGACCCGCCCCTGCCGGATGCCGTGGTCTCCCTCCTGAACGAGGTGCGGCGGCGCGCCGGCCGGGTGGCCGACCTGGGGACGGTCCGCCTCGTGGAATGCGCGGACCCCGAACTCGCCCTCCTCCTGGCGAACGACCGCCGCCTCCGGGGGCGTTGCACGCTGATCGGCGACCGCCACCTCGCCGTGCCGCTCGACCAAGAGGAAGCATTCCGGCGGGCCCTGGTGGACGTCGGGTATGCCCTTTTCTCGGAGGCGGCGGCGACGCGCGAGCGGTGAGCGCCGCGACACGGCGCGCCCCGGAATCCGGGCGAAGGATGCGCCGCGTCCCACGCGAACCCGCCCGAAGCCGTCACCCCATCAGGGCAGGGCGGGCAGGGACACCGCGATGATGCGCCGGTCGAGAATCTCGACAGCATCCCACATCGCGACCAGCACGCCGAAGGGGGAGCGATACGCGGCCCTCCGCAGGAGGCCGCGTGGCCCCGGCGTGTCATGGAACTGCTGCACCCGTTGACGCTGACCTCGCGGGAGCGCGCTGTTCGCCGATGGTCGGCACGAGGTCGACGTCGCGTTCCCGGCCGCGCGCCCGGGCCTGATGGGGATCTTCTCATGGAGGCGGTCCGGCTGCAGCGCGGGGCACCCGGCCGGATCAGCAGGGAGCCGTCGACAAGCCGTGGATGCCGCTGGCGGCGACAGGCTGGCCATCTCGGTCGCTGCCCCACGGCCGCATGCGACCGCGGCCCGGCGGTCGGAAGGAGTCCATCCCCAACGCCAAGTCCACGTCCGCCGCGCTGGGCACCACCGCTACGGCGGACTACTTCCGGCCGCTGCAACCGGTCCTCGCTGCCGTGTCGGTAGTGATGCTCGGCTTGGCGCTGCGCGCCCGTTTCCGCGCTCGCGGGCGAGGTGCGACCGCCCGGTCGCGGGAGTCCGCGGCTCCGGTGCCGGGGGCCGCCGTTGCCGATCGCCAGGGGTGAGCGGCTGTGGGAGAGGTTGTCATGGCGATCGACGCGGGCGAGACGCCCGCCCGCGTGGCGGCCTGCGGCTCCGACGGCAGATACCGGTGATGGACGGGCCGACCGGCGTGTACCGCGTGCATCTCCGGGCTGAACTCCCATGACAGGGTCGGGTGGGCGCGGCACACCCTCCATGCCCGTGACCACGTCGAACGGACCGCGGCATTCGCCGGGGCACCCGGCATCGTCTTCATCCCAGGCACGGGATCGAAGGTCCCCGGGATCGCCGCATCGGGCCCGGCGGCGTCCACCTTCGAATTCGGACACTCGGTCTACGGCAGCTGCATGCCCGTAAACCGACGGGTTCGGAATGAGTGGATATCGTCGGGACGACGCCCGTGCGCGCGCGCTTGATCAGCCCGCCTCGTCGCCGCCTCCCGGCGCGGCCGCCCCGCGCCTGAACCCTCGGTTGTGGGCGGGCACCTCCGGCCGGAGGAGGCGGAAGGCCGCCACGGCCAGGAGCGCCCCGGCCACGGGCGCGGCCCAGTACACCCACTGGTCCCGCCACACCCCCGCGACGAGCGCGGGCCCGAAGGAGCGCGCGGGATTCATGCTCGCCCCGCTGATCGGCCCGCCGAAGAGCGCATCGAGGCCGATGGTGCCGCCGATGGCGAGCCCGGCGAAGCCGCGGATGGCCCGCCCGTCGACCGCCGAACCCAGGATGACGAGCATGAGCAGCATCGTCATCAGGGCCTCCAGGACGAGGGAGGGCACGATCCCCGTCGCCGGCACGGTTGCCCCCAGCCCGGCCGCGGTGCCGAAGACCAGCCGCAGCGAGGCGCTGGCGGCCACTGCGCCGGCGATCTGCGCGGCGACATACGCCGGCACCTTCCCGGCGGGGAACTCGCCCGCGGCCCAGAAGCCGGTGGTGACCGCCGGGTTGAAGTGGGCGCCGGAGACGTGCCCCAGCGCGTAGACGAGCACCATCACCACGAGTCCGAACACCGTGGAGACGCCGACGTGGGTCAGCGCATGGGTGGTCGCGTCCACCACGATGGCGCCCGTTCCGGCGAACACGAGGAAGAACGTGCCCACGAACTCGGCGCACAGCGCGGACCTCACAGGTCGCCCGCCAGGCGCCCAACGCGGGCGCGGATGTCGTCGCGCACGGCGCGGAAAACCGCGAGCCGCGCGGCCTCGTCGCCCTCCGCGCGGGCTGGATCGGGCAGGTCCCAGTGCAACCTGCGGACCCCGGGCGGCGTCACGGGGCAGCGCTCCTCGGCGTCGCCGCAAAGCGTGACGACGAGAGCGGCCTGGCGGAGCAGCGCCGGGTCGATGGCCTTGGAGGTCTGGCCCGAGATGTCGACCCCCGCCTCGGCCATGACCGCGATGGCCAACGGGTGCACGCGGCCGGGCGCGATCCCGGCGCTCGCGACGCGATGAGTCGCGCCGAGGACGCGGCGGGCGAAGCCCTCCGCCATCTGGCTGCGGCACGAGTTGCCCGTGCAGAGGAAGTAGAGGAGCGGCAGGTCCACGCCTCAGCCCTCCGTCTCCAGGGGCGCCGTTCGGCCATCCGCGTCCCGGGGCCGGACGGCGCGGACGAAGGCGCTGGCGAACCGGCCGGCCAGCGCCGCCGCGGAGGCCGGGTCCCCAGGCAGGCCGGAGTCCGCCAGCGTCCGCCCGAGCGGCTCGCCGATGTCCTCGGCCGCGTAGCGGCGGACCTCCTCCACCTCGATCCCCTCGAAGCCGGCGCGGCGGAGCTCCGCCCGGTACTCCCCCTCGCCGAGGGCCCCGGCGATGCATCCCGCCCAGAGCTCGATGCTGCGCCGGACCGCGGGCGGGATCTCGGCCTCGCCCGGGCCGGCGTCGCGGATCACGATGTCGCTGACGGCGAGGCGCCCGCCGGGCCGCAGGACGCGGAACGCCTCCGCGAGCACCCGCCCCTTGTCGGCGCTGAGGTTGACCACGCAGTTGGAGATGATCACGTCCACCGACCGGTCGGGCAGCGGGATGTCCTCGATGCGCCCGCGGAGGAACCGGACGTTGGCCACCCCGGCGGCCCGCGCGTTCTCCTCCGCGAGCGCGAGCATCTCATCCGTCATGTCCAGCCCGTACGCGCGCCCGGTGGGGCCGACCCGGCGCGCGGAGAGGATGACGTCGATGCCGCCCCCGGAGCCGAGGTCGAGCACGACCTCCCCCTCGCGCAGCTCGGCCAGCGCCGTGGGGTTGCCGCAGCCCTGCGATCCCGCCACGGCGCCCGCCGGCAGGTCCTGCAGGGCGTCGAGCGGATAGACGGCGGCGCCGAAGCACGTCCCGTCGCAGCCGCACCCGGCCGGCCGCGCGCCGGCCTCGGCCGCCGCCCGGGCCCCCTCGGCCACGGCGGCGTAGTGGGCCCGGACCGCGGCCGTCACGTCGGACTCCGCGGGGGCGGGAGATGGGTCCATCGGCATCGCCGCATCCTCCTTCACGCGTCGAGGGGCCCGGGGACCGTCCGGGCGGGGAGAAGCTCCGGCGCGGGGGCGAGCGGCCCGGCGCGCACCGCGCCGGCCTCCTCGATGCCGCATCGCGCGGCGGTGAGGGGCGCCTCCGCGGCCGCCTGCAGCTCCGCCGGCAGCACCACCTCGGCGAGGACCGCCTCGACCAGGGCCGGCAGACCCTCGGCGGACCGGTAGTGGACCCACATGCCCCGCCGCTCGTCGCGCACCAGCCCCGCGTCCCGGAGGCGCCGCAGGTGCCCGCTGATCGCGGGCTGGCTGATGGGGAACAGCGCCACGACCTCGCACACGCAGAGCTCGCGCCGGCGGAGCAGGGCCAGGATCTGCAGGCGCGTGGGATCGCCCAGGGTCCGGAGGAGGTCGGCCGCGTCGTCCGGCGCCATGCCCATAATAACATGACGATATCACGATGTACCGATATCGCGCAAGCGGCGCCTCCCCACCCTGCACGACGGCGTCAAAGTCGCGAGGGAGCCAGGCGGAGCCAGGCGGGGCGGGGGGCCACTGGCGGAGCGGCGGCGAGTGTGATATGGGTGGGGCGTGGGACACGCCGACGAGCCGAGCGCGGACGGGGTCGCGGTGCGTCGGGACTGGCGGGCGGGCCTCGTGGTACGGCTGCTGCGGAGCGGGGAAGAGGCGCCGTGGCGGGAGCGGATGGCGGC